>VXOH01000045.1 GCA_009840135.1 Chloroflexota bacterium
ACCCAAAATCGCTTGAGCCGACCACTGGAAGAGTCATGACAAGTTGACCTATAACCACGATTCCAAAAGTGTAATTCAGGAGTTTTCCTGTTTCCCGCGACGTCCCGACCACCATACTTTCACGGCAATTTAAAGCAGCAAAGGAGGCCCTCCCCCATGAAATTCACGCAAAACCATCTCCACTTCCGGAGCGAGGACCCCGACGGCGCCGCCAGGTTCTACTGCGACAATTTTGGCGCGGTAATTGCTTCTGAGCGGCCCTTGTCCACCACCAAGTCCATTACCCTGGAACTGAACGGGGAGACGCTGATGACCATCTCCGGGCGGGCCGAGGGTGAGGACCCGGTTCCCGGCTCCACGGAGCCCCGCTATGGCCTTGACCACTTCGGCTTTGAGGTGGACGACATGGAGGAGGCGGCAGCCAATTTCCGGGCCAACGGAGTTCACATGATTTGCGAGCCCTGGACCATGCCCTCCGGCTCCATGGTGGCCTTCATCGAGGCCCCCGACCACGTCAGCGTGGAGATAATCCAGCGGCCCAAGGCCTGATTCTCGCCTGGTTCCCGGGAGAGCGGCAAAGTATTGGGGCAGGTCAATGGCCTGCCCCCGTCAAATCCCGGAGAATAATAGAGAGTCTGAACAAGTCCCCTCTCCCCTGGTGGGAGAGGGTTAGGGTGAGGGGGATTGGTCAATTTCAACCCACCACCACCAACCTATCATCCCCCCTTCAAATGCAAACGTATTTCTGCAGAGGTTCCTTAGATTAGGTTCCCCGCTAGAGATTCATCGCCTCCAGGCCCACCCGGGACACATCCTCGTCGGCCTGTCCGCTGGGGTAGCCTCCTACGCCAATTCCGCCCAGGATAACCCCGTCCTTCATGATCACCAAGCCACCCTGCCCGTGGGTCAGGTTGGGGTCGCCCAGCTCGCTGATGCTCCGGCCCTGCCCGTGCAGCCGCTCGGCGTGGGCGCCTGTGTTAATCCCCATAATGGCGGCGGTGTAAGCCTTGCGCAGGGCATGGCGGCGGCTGAACATCCGCAGGTTGTCCATCTTTGCGTATGCTTCCAGGTTGCCGGCGCTGTCCACTATGGCCATGGCTATCGGAGCGTCCGGGGTTTCCTGCGCCTTCGCCATCATTGCACTCATGGCGGCCTGCACCTGTTCCAGCTTCAAAGTCGTATCCGGCATAACTTAGCCTCCTTCGTGTTTCTTCGTGTTTCTTCATGTTTCTTCGTGAAAGCCCGGCGGCAGTTTAAGCGGCCACCGCCTCGTCCACCCGCTTCCTGAAGTCCTCCGCAGCCAGGCGCATCAGTCCCTGGGACGATACCGTGACAAAGTTGGCGCCCAGCTTGATGAATTCGGCCACTCCGGCGGCGTCGGCCGGGTTGTTGCCGCCAACGCCCACGTTCTTACCTGCGGCCCGTACCCGGGGGATTACCTCGCCCATGACCCTCCTGACCTCCGACACCGGCGGGAATCCCATGCTCTGCCCCAGGTCCGACGCGGCGACGTGCAACACGTCCGCTCCCGGAACCGCCAGTATCTGGTCCAGGTTCTGTACCGCCGTAACTTCTTCCACCATGGGTATGACCAGCACGTTGGCATTGACCCAGGTGGTAGATTCATCTCTGGTAACGCCTACGCCGTAGTCGTGGGCCCGACCTCCACCCATTCCCCGGTGCCCTTCGGGATAGTAGCGGGCGGCTGCGGCCACACCTGCCGCCGCTTCCCCGGTATTGACGTGGGGCACGATTATGCCTTGCAGCCCCCGGTCCAGAAACCGCAATATGGTGGATTCCTCGTGGTTCGGTATTCGGGCAATTGGAGTAATGCCAAAAGCCTCGCCGGCCCGGACCATGTGCTCAACCTGGTCAAGATTCATTGGTCCGTGCTCGCAGTCAATCATAACGAAGTCGTAGCCCACGGCCCCGAATATTTCAACCAGGTCCGGGGCGTACCGGGTGATAATTGCCCCAAAGACTACCTCACCGGCGGCCAGCTTGGCCTTGGTACTGTTGGTTTGCATGCATATTCCTCGCTTTATGTTAGGTGGATTGGCCGATTATATGGCGGCATGGCAAGACTGGCAATGCCGCTGCTCAGGCTGTCGAATTTCAGCTTTGGGGGCCGGTAGTGCGCCTCCTCCAAATGATGGTTATGTTCCGCTCACCCTGAGCCTGTCGAATCCGCCTGAGGCGGACGATTCATGGTTCGACAAGCTCACCACGAACCGACCCCCGTTCTGACGGTTGGAACAGGAGTACGTTCATTGTTGCACCCGTAGGGGCGCTTCGCGAAGTGCCCCTACCCCGAACAGACCGGCCGGTTACCCATCAATACAAACGTGGTAGCCTATTAGCGAATGCTGTAAGAAACTTGCAGCGCCACCAGTACTTCTACCTCCGGCTCGGTGTGGAAAGGTTGCGCCGGGCCGCTCCCAAAGTCGCCCCCCAAGTTGCAGGGGTCGGAACCATAGTAGGGACCACCAAAGAAGGGACTGGGCAGGCCAAACTCAAGCACTGCCGTGACTTCTCCCGTCTGAATCCCTAAGGCGTTGCCCAGATCGTCGGCAGCGCTTCTTGCGGTTGGAATCGCCTGGCGACGGGCCAGGGCTACGGCCCGATCACAACTCTCCTCAGTAAGGCCAAAGCGAACACCGGTTTGCCCCACTCGCTCAAGGACCGACTCCACCGCGTCAACTATGGCCGCGCCCTTCTCTTCTATTTCGCCCATATCAACCGCAACCGATATTGAGGACGGCTCATACCTGTGCACTGTGTCAAAGGCAATGGCCTCCGCTTCAATGCCTAGCCCCGCCAGGGCTTGAGTAATTTCTTCCTCCTCCCTCTTCGAGAATTTGTGCGGACCGTAAGGTCCATAATCCTCCTCGGGGGACACGACAACAAACGCCAGGTCGGGGATTACCGTGACCTTTCCCGTGGCGGACACTGTTAATCGCCCCTCAGCAGGCTGTGTCAGAGGAGCGTTGGTGAGTTTAGGCGCGCCTGGACCACCGGAAACAAAGTTCACAGGAGCGGTATGGAAGCCGGTGCTCGAAACCAACCGGGCCCAGCTACCGCCACCCGAGGACGTTACGCCGACTCCGGCGGAGGGAGTAACGACAAAGGGTTCGGCCTGGGAGGGTATCTCAGTCGGGATGGGCGCGATCTCTGCAATGCCCTGGGTTTCTCCTGGTTGGGGGGGCGTACTTGTTGGAGTGACGTCCGTGGCAATGGTGGGTACGGGCGTGGCCGAAGGTGCGGGTCCGATCCTGGGGGCTTCCTGGCTGCAGGCTGATAAGAGTAGCGCAACCATCGAAGCAACGAGTAGCAATGCAGGAATTCTCATAAGCAGTCGTCCTCATTTTGGATAGGCGGATAATACCACGGGCCGGCAAAAAGCATGGGGGCGAACACCAGCAAGTGCGGTACTTCCATATCCCAGAGGCTGGACTGCCGCTGAACCCCAACGGTTCTTCGGCCTTACCATGTGTCACCCACTCTGCTTGAGGGTGCGAGAGCGGAACCTTACTGCAGGGTACCGACGATTCGGGACGCCGCCCGGCGGAACTGTTGGCCAACGGCCTCTATGGGCAAGGGTCCTCCTTGAGCGAAAACCTGCTCGCGGCAACCAGAGCAATCGCGTCGCTAGTCAATTGCATCCTGAATTCGCAAGACGGTCATCCTGAGTGAAGCGAAGGATCTAAACTCCATCCCACAAACAGCCTTTCGGACCCTGCCGAGCTGAGGGCCGGCGAGGGGATATATTTCAAGCCCTTCGGCAGGCTCAGGAAAACATTGCCTTCGGCTTGCCCGTAAACCCCACCTGGGCGCTATTGCCCTGTCATGCCAATCCTGACATCGGGCCAGACCCCCCCGGAGTGATATACTGGTGCGGCCCTTTGTTGTTTCTTCCTGCTTTACATCAGCGACATTTGAGAGGTGTCAGTATGAAATGGGCCTCCGCAATTTCAGAGCAGCCCGAGCTCGAGTCGGCCATTGACGAATGTGCCGCTTCCCTTCGCAACCAGTTGGACGGGTCCCCGGCAAACCTGGCGGTGGTTTTTGCCTCGTCTCACTACAGCCATAACTACGAGGCCATCCCCGACCTTATCCGGCAGGCCCTGCGCGGCGAAGACGATCCCCCCATGGTCCTGGGTTGCTCCGGCGGCGGAATAATCGGCAACGGGCAGGAAGTTGAACAGCGCCCGGCCCTCTCCATTACCGCAGCTTCCCTTCCCGACGTTACGCTTACGCCCTTCCATCTCGCTGGCGATTCCCTTCCCGACCTGGATGCGGGCCCCTCGTCCTGGGAAGAACTCCTGAAGGTGAGTCCCACGGATGCGCCCCAGTTCGTCATCCTGGCTGACCCCTTTTCCTTCCCGGTGCAGAATCTGTTGATGGGACTGGACTTCGCCTTTTCCGGGGCAGCCAAGATAGGTGGACTGGCCAGCGGCGGCCAGCAGCAGAACGGCAATGCCCTCTTTCTCGGAAACCGCGTACATCGTTCCGGCGCCGTGGGCGTGGCCCTGCACGGCAACATAACCATAGATACGGTAGTTGCCCAGGGATGCCGCCCCATCGGCAAACCCATGCGCATTACCCAGAGCCGCCAGAACATGCTGGAATCCCTGGACGGCGAAACTCCCCTAACCATCCTTCGCGGCCTCTACCCCACTCTCAATGAACGAGACCAGGGGCTGATGCGCAACTCCCTGTTTCTGGGCGTGGTCATGGACGAGTTTCTGGACGACCCGCAGCAGGGCGACTTCCTGATTCGCAACGTAATGGGCATGGACGACCGCAGCGGCTCCCTGGCCATCGGCGAAATGCTGAAGGAAGGCCAGTTGGTCCAGTTCCACTTGCGGGACGCCGATACCTCTGCCCAGGACCTGGCAGCCGTCCTCGACCGCTATGCGGGTGACAACCGGGAGAACCAGGCCCAGGGCGCCCTGCTCTTTTCCTGCTTGGGAAGGGGCCAGTACCTCTACGGAAGGCCCAACCACGATACCGACCTTTTCCGTGACAAGCTGGGTTCCGTACCCCTGGGTGGCTTCTTCTGCAACGGCGAGATTGGTCCGGTAAGCGGCACCACCTTCCTGCATGGTTACACCAGTTCCTTTGGAATTTTCCGCCCCCGCCTGTAGAGGTACCAGGGCCTTCCCAAAGTCAACTGTCACCCGCTCATGGTGAGCTTGTCGAAGCATCCCCCGGTTTGGTGGCATCCTTCGACAGGCTCAGGATGAGCGTACAAATACGCTTTTCCCAACTTTGGAAAGGCCCTGTAGCGGTACCCGAAACCGAAGGACTCTCCCGGTGGCCGCGTCAGCATAATTTGCGGAAACTGGGGGATTGGGAGGAGCGGGCAAAGCATGGCAACTCAGGGGCCATCTCCCACAATCAAGGCGGGCATTTCGGCTTCCCTCTCCGGCCAGTTCCAGACCCAGGGCCGGCAGGCGCTGGCCGGGTTGCAGGCCTGGGTTGACGACGTTAACCGGTCCGGCGGCATAAGAGTTGGCCGAATGCATCAAGCGGGGCGCCGGCTGGAACTGGTCCACTATGACGACGGCAGTCTGGCGGCCGGCGCGGCGGAAGCCACCCGCCGGCTCCTTGAGGAACACGGCGTTGAACTGATTTTTGGCCCCTATTCCAGCGGCTTGGCGCGGGCGGCGGCTGAGGTAACTGCCGAGCGCCACCAGGTGATGTGGAACCACGGAGGGGCAGACGCAATGAACCGGCCAGGGCGCCGGGTCGTCAATATCCTAACCGGGGCGCGGCACTACCTGTTGACCTTGCCCCGCCTTGTCCGAAGTGCGGACTCCTCGGTCAGCTCCTTTGCCATCGTACGCTGTTCCGCCGGCGCCTTTTCCAGGTCGGTCAGTGAAGGACTGGGAGCCGAGGCCCGGAGACGGGGGTTCAGCCAGGTAATGTACCAGGAGTTCCCGCCGTGCCAATCGGATTTCTCGTCCTTGGCCGACGAAATCATCCGGGCCAACCCCGATCTGCTGCTGGTAGTGGGCCGCATACGCCATGACATCGCAATCGCCCGCTCCCTAGTCAATCGCTGGAAGCGACAACCGTCATCAAGACCCGCCGCAACGGCGGTTGTGGCGGCTGGCATCGCCCGCTTCGGGGCCGAGCTGGGCGGCGACGCAGAGGGATTTATCGCTCCCAGCCAGTGGGAACCTCCGGCGCCGGAAGCCTGTGGTCAACTGCCTGGTCCCTATTTTGGCCCGTCTCCGGCCCAGGTATTGAAATCGTTAAGCCGGGCCGGTGAAGCCGCCGGTGGACTGCCCGTGGACTACCCCATGGCCCAGGCCTACGCCGCCGGCCTGGTGGCGGAACGTTGCGTCCTGGAAGCGGGGAGCCTCGACGCGGCCGCATTGTGGAAGGCAGCCGGGGAGCTGGAGTTCCACACCTTTTTCGGAAGATTCAAAATCCTCCCGTCCATCGGTTGGCAGGCTGGCCACTCCATGCCCCTGGTGCAGTGGCAGCAGGGCCGGAAGGTGGTAATCTGGCCTCCGGCGCAGCAGAGTGGCAGCATCATACTGTATTGACCGTATTGCATTGATTGATTCCAGGTGCAAAACTGGCCAATAGTCTCAGAAAGGAAAGGAGCGCCAAATGCGACTGAAGTACAAGGTTGCCCTGGTCACGGGCGCCGGCCGCGGCATTGGCCGGGCCATAGCCCTGGCCTACGCCCGCGAGGGAGCCTCCCTTGCGCTGGCGGCCCGGAGCCTGGCCGAACTGGAAGACACGGGCGGCGCAGCCCAGTCCCTCGGCGCGAAAACCTGCGTCGTCAGCGTGGACGTCACTGACCAGACCGCCGTGGATGAAATGGCCCGGCAAACCCTGGAGCGTTTCGGGCACATTGACATCCTGGTGAACAACGCCGGCATCGTCGGCCCCATCGGAGCCCTGGAAGACAACGATGTGGAAGCCTGGGTACGAACCATCCAGGTCAACCTGGTGGGGACCTACCTGTGCTGCCGGTCAGTAATTCCGGCCATGGCCCAAAGCGGTGGCGGCAGAATCATCAACCTTTCCGGTTCCGGCGCTACCTCCGCTCCCTACCACCTGTCCGCCTATGGCTCCTCCAAGGCCGCCATCATCCGCCTCACCGAAATTCTCTCTCTGGAACTGGCCGACAAAAACATCCAGGTCAATGCCCTGGGACCAGGCTCCATTCATACCAGGATGTGGGAAGAAATTACCGACGGGGCCATGGCATCCGGGGACAGCGATCTGTACGAGTTTGGCTTGCAGGTCACCGGCGGCGGCGGCGCGTCCATCGAGCGGGCCGCCGAGTTGGCCGTGTGGCTGGCCGGTGATGCATCCCAGGGCCTCAGCGGCCGCATGATTCACGCCGTTGCTGACGATTTCCCCAACCTCACCCCTCACATCCCCGAAATCATGGCATCAGACCGCTACACCCTGAGGCGGGATGAGCCACCTCGGGACTCAGGCCAAACCAATACTCCCGTATAACGTTCTAACGACGGAAGACCTGTGGTGTTCCGGTTTGGGTAGATGGGGGACGGCAATGGTAGAGGCAGCCCTTGTGGCTGCCCTGTTCCGCCCTGAAACCCACCTGAAATGGAACCCTGCGCGGAAGAACTCTCTGCTTGCACCTTGGCCAAAACAACGGAGAAACCTTACGAGAGGAAAAACCTGCTCCGTCGCGCCAAGAAACCGGCCTCACTCCATCCACACCTAACCGGTCGGCGCGGCAGCCGCCTGACACCGGGGAGTTGCGCATTCTAAGCAGGGGTCGGAAAATATACTCATCCTCACAGGAAACAAGAGGGGCAAATGGGCACAGTAATGGTGACTATTGAGGTGGGTGACCCCCAGGGCAGTGAATTTAGGGAGGTCGAGTTGACGGTAGATACCGGTTCCACCTTCACCGCCCTGCCCGCCCGGATGCTGCGCGAACTGGGCGTTAAGGTTGACGAGACCGTCCCTTCAGATCTGGCCGACGGAACCACAACCCCGGTGGATATCGGTTGGACCATGGTCAAAGTGGAGGGAAAGACCTTCCCAACCAACGTAATATTTGCAGGCGAAAACGAGCCCGGCCTGCTGGGCGTGGTAACTCTGGAACAGGCCTTGCTTGCCGTTGACCCAATTCATGGCCGCCTGGTCCCGGTTAACGCGCGGAGATATTAGCGCCTGTCGCCAAGTTTAGGGCAGAGCCATCCAATGGTACGTATTCGTCGTTCCCGCGCAGGCGGGAACCTCGCCGGCTGAAGCCAATCCGCCTCGGCGGACTGATTTCACAGGAATGACGGTATATTTGACTACACCCCCTAATCCCTCTGCAGCAACTCAATCCTCACGTCGTCCGGCGCCCTCACAAAGGCCACCTGCACCCCCGGCCGTATGGTCCGCGGCTCCCGGGCCATTTCCGCCCCTCGCTGCTTCAGTTCGGCCACCGTTTCCTCCAGGTTATCCACCCGGAATCCAAAATGGTCCAGGCCCAGGTGCGGGTCTCGCGGGCTGGACTCCATAACTTCCTCTTCCGGAACCGGCGCTATGAACACCATCAACCCGTCAATATCCAGGTCGGTACGTACAAAGCCGTCGGACTGCACCGAATGTATAACTCTGGCGTCAAAAATCCTCTCGAAATAGGCCGCCATCTCCTCGGGATTCTTGGTACGCAGGTGAATGTGGTCATAGGTATATTTCGGCATGAATGCCCTCCTGCCGGTAAGGTTTGCCCCAAGTTAGGCCGGGTAACCGGGTTTGTCAAGATTGATGGTTCGCCAGCCATCCTTTCCATTCTGGCAGTCGCGCCGGTAGGGGCAGACCTGCGTGTCTGCCCTTCTTGCCTGTTCCTTCCTCTGGCCTCAAGGACCCCTGCGCAAGCCCCATTAACGGATGTTCCGGTGTTGCCCCTGACCGCAGCCATACCGTTATAATGTTCCCCAGTCAGTCCAAACCACGGAGCTATCTCGCCAAGGAGGCTTTATGAAGTACGACGTCATCATCGTGGGTGGCGGGGCAGCCGGCTCGGTCCTGGCCAGCCGGCTGGTCGAGGACCCCGGCACTTCCGTCCTGCTGTTGGAAGCGGGAAAGGACTACCCCGACCCCGACAATTTGCCCGACGAGATTAAGTTCGGCGGCACCCGCTACGCCGAGTCCCCTGATTCGGAGCACAATTGGGCCCTGCGCGGTACCATCACCGAGGAGCAGGGTGAAATCCACGTGGCCCAGGGCAAGGTCATCGGAGGCGGCTCCTCCATCAACGGCCAGGCCATGCAGCGGGGCTTGCCCGAAGACTTTGACGACTGGGCCTCCCGGGGCAACACCGAGTGGTCCTACGACAAGGTCCTCCCCTTTTACCGCAAGATGGAGAAAGACCTGGACATCCAGGACGATTTCCACGGCACCGACGGCCCTATTCCCGTCCGGCGCCGCCAGTCCGGCGATCCCTCCCCCATCCAGCAGGCATTCCACGACGCCTGCCTGGCCGACGGTTATTCCTTTGTTGAGGACACCAACGGGGCCAACCCCACCGGCGTGGGCGTAGCCCCCACCAATAACCTGGGCGGCGTCCGCATGAGTTCCGCCCTCGCCCACCTCAGCCCCATGCGCCACCGCCTGAACCTCACCGTGCGAGGCGAGGTGTATGTCCAGAAGGTATTGTTCGAGGACCGCAAGGCGGTTGGAGTAGAAGCCGTCAGCGGCGGCGAGACTTTCCAGGTGTTCGCCGACCGGGTGGTATTGTGCTCCGGCGCCATCAGGTCGCCCCAATTGCTGATGCTTTCGGGCATTGGCCCCAGGGACCAATTGGAGCAGTTTGGCATTCCGGTCCTGCAGGAAGCCCCCGGCGTGGGCCAGAGCCTCTGGAACCACCTGAGCGCCCACATCAACTACAAGGTCAAGGACGGGGTCACCATGGATCCCAACCTGGACGGCGCCCACTTCAGCCTGCACTACACTTCCGACGGCTCCGAAGAGACCAACGACATGCTGCTCCGCACCAACACCGTGGTGGACGAGCGGGAAGAGCGTGTCAGGGGCGTCCGCACCCGTTACAACACCGCCGACGTGCCCCCCGAACGCTCGGCCCGTATGTCCTGCACCCTGGGCCGTCCCAAGGGTTCGGGCTACGTCCAACTGGCCTCGGCCGACCCCAGCGTTCAGCCCACCTTCAACTACCGGTACCTGCAGCACCCGGATGACATGCGCCGGGTCCGCGAGGGCATCCGGTTCGGCGCCAGGCTGCTGGAGACCGAAGCCTACAAGGACGTCATGGACTACCGCATCACCCCCACCGACGAGGTGTTGAACAACGACGATGCCCTGGACCTCTATATCCGCCAGACCGTGGGCACCGCCCGTCACGTATCGGGCACCTGCAAGATGGGACCGGACTCCGACCCCATGACCGTGGTTGACCAGCAATGCCGGGTCAAGGGCGTCGAAAACCTGTTTGTCGCCGACGCCTCCGTCGTGCCTCACATTCCCCGCTCCGGTGGCCTGCACCCCACCGCGCTGATGATAGGAGAGCGTGTGCTGGAGTGGGTAACCGCCGCCTAGCAGCATATCTCAGTTGAATTGAGGGCTAACCGACAGGTCCGTTAGGGGTAGGGGCGCTTCTCGAAGCGCCCCTACCGGCGGAATCATGAACGGACGGCCCTTCGACCAGCTTTGAGTGAGCGGAAATGTCACCCATTGATGCAAATGATTTGACCCACCAGGGCCCGTCGTCAAATCGAAGGTGGGAGCGGAACGTCAGCCTTTGGCGGAAGGGTCAGGCTGAGGGGAAAGTTGTAGTTGGCAATTCCCGAAAAGAGTCTCCGGTTGCTATGTCATCCTGAGCGCAGCGAAGGATCTAAGGAACCCTTCAACAAATCCCTTCCCCCTTGACGGGGGAAGGTTAGATACCGTGTTATGAGTCAAGGGTGG
>VXOH01000044.1 GCA_009840135.1 Chloroflexota bacterium
GCCCTCCCCTTGGCGCTGACCGAGGCCCCAACGCTGGCTGTGCCCTGGATGATCACCGAAGGCTCCCGGATTATGTCCCCGTCCTTGGGCGATTCGATGTTCAAGAAAGGCAGGTCTTCCGGATCGGGTGTCGGCGTCGGCTCCGGCGTGGGCGAGCCCGCGGGAGTAGGAGAGGGAGTGGGCGGCTCTACTGTGGGCTCTATCGTGGGCCCTGTAGTCGGCCCTGTAGTCGGTCCCGGAGTATTTACGGGGGTGGCAACCGGAGTTGCCGTTGGGACGGCGACGGCAGTGGGTGTTGGCGTTGGTTCCGGGCTTTCAACGGCAATAGCCTCCACCGAGCCCGCTGGCGCCGGCGAAGGAGTTGCCGTGGGCGCGGGTCCAGGTTCAGGCGATGTGGCAGGTGATGCCGTGGGATCTGGCGCCGAGGTCGGTTCGGGAGTCAGCCCAACCTCGGGTACCGGTGTCGGCACGGGCGTTGAAGTTTCGGTTCCTGGTCGGTCAATCACGTGGACGCAGCCTATCGCCACGGCCATCGTAAAAATGGCCAGGATGACAACGCAGGTTAGGGTCGCTGAAGTCTGCATGGGTAGGCGCCGGGTACTGCCCGACTTTTGGGTCATGCCTGCGTGTCTCCGGGTGTATGGGCCGGCGCGCTGCACAGGGGCAGGGTAACGGTAAAAGAGGTGTGATGGTCCGGGTCGGGGGATGTGACGCTTTCGACGGTCAGGTCACCGTCGTACCGCTTGGACAAGGTATGAGCGATGAACAGGCCGAGGCCGGAACTTGTGCGTTCCTCCCTGCGCGCCACCTCGGGTGTCCACCCCCGGTCGAACAGGTAGGGCAGGTAACGGGCCGCGATGCCCGGCCCATCGTCCCACACCCGGATATAGAAGTTCTTTTCGTCCCGGGTCAGGCCAATTTCGACAAAGGACTCGGCGTATCGGACCGTGTTGTCCACCAGGTTGGTGACGATGTGCTCCACAGCGGAACTGTCGCACTGGACTATTCCGAACTCGGTGGGTTCAGACCACCAGACGATCTGCTTGTTGGCGTCCGCGGCGACAAGGCTGTACCGGTCAACTATCCGGCGCACCACCTCTCCAGGCTCAACAGCCTGGATGGTCTCTCCGGTGTTGGGCGTTTCCAGTTCGATCAGTACCTGGATGTTGGACATCATTAGTCGAAAGCTGGGAGTTTGTTCCTCTATTTCGTCCAGCAACTCCCTGACCGAGACCGGAATCTCCGTGTCGGCGGCCTCCATCTGTTCACGAATTTCCCGTTCCTTGCCCAGGATGCGGCGCAGGGGGCGTCCCAGGTCGTGATTGAAGAGGTCAAAGTATTGCTGGGTTACCTGGGTCCACCGTTCTGCGAAGTGCTGGTCCTCCTCGGCTTGTTGACGCCTGTTCCGGATAACGTCGGAAATCAGGTAGGACACCGAAGTAACCGTCAGTCCGATTATGGCGAGGGTGGCTCCGAAATAGGTGAGCGGTTCAATGCCCCACAGGTGGGCGAACATGGCCTTGCCGATTAAAGGCGCCACAGCCAGGTTTACCAGCCCGAAGATCAGGACAAGTACGCCCACCAGGCGGACCAGTCCGCCTGGTCCCACGGGGCGGAACCGGGTTCTGGGAGGGGTCCAGGAAAGGGATTGACGAAGGTTCGGGATCAGCACAGCTTCACACTTGTGGCGGAGCCAGGCGGTAGCCCCGGTCTCTTACGTTGACGATCAGGTCATTGGCCCCCAATTGCACGCCAAGAGCCTTGCCGATGGAGACCTTGATTTCGCGGATTCGCACCCTCAAGGAAGCCCGGGCTTCCTCTCCTTCCGAGTACCGTTCCAGGCGACTGAAGGGGACCAGCTCGCCCGGGCTGCGGTACCACGCGGCGGCCAGCTCCCGAAAAATTTCGAACTTCATGCCGTGTATGTCCGAAACCGGTTCCAGACCCGCGTCCCTTTCACGGCGGGCGGAGACGGTTTCGGCCCCTACATCCACCTGAAGGTGGGCTCCGATGGGTATGATTTCCGGACTGGAACCCATCAAACGGCGCAGCCTCAGCACCACTTCCTCCGGGCTGGCCAGCTTGTCAATAAAGTCCACGGGGGCGTTCCAGCGCAGGGCTCCCCGCGCCGCCGTATCCCGCGCCGGCCCCTGGGCGTACTGGGTAAACATCAACACCGGCAGAACGGGGTAGTGCTCCACAATCTGGCGCAGAATTTCCAGGCCCTTGAACTGGTCGTCCCGGTGCTCCCCCAGGCGCACATCCAGCAATACGCCGTCGGGGCGCTCGTCCTCAATGGCGTATATGGCGGCGCTCTCGAATTCGTCCCCCACCATCCACTGGGACTGGGGTTTGACTATTACGGTGAGCCAGCCTTCGTCCTCCAGGCGGCGCTGCACCGCCTTGACTATGGCCGATTCCCACTCGTCGTCAATTATCAGTATCTTGCTGTCCGGCATAGTGAAAAGTCCTGGTGATTGAGCGCCTTACGGCGACTCTCCCTGGGCGGCGGCTGCCCCGGGCTTTACCGGGTAGATGTCCTGGTTGAGAATCTCGTCCTCAAAAGTGCGAAGATCGGTAATCAAAACTCCCTGTATGTCCCCACTGGCGTCAACCCGGGCCTTGATTCGGGGATTGGGAGTGTCCGCGCACTGCACGGCGCCGGGCCCCCACTGAACGTCCCATTGGTCAGTAAGCCTGTCGTACTTTACGGTTACGGGATGGGGTTGGACGGCGGCGACAACCGTGGTCTTGCTATCGCACTTGTTGGAGTAGTGGTTAGCTCCAAAGATAAAGAATCCAGTGGCCTGGTAGTTGTCCGTGAGATGTATCTCTATTCCCAATTCAGTATCAGGAGGAGTGTGAGACCTGACTGCCCACTCCCCCGATCCCCAACATACGTCCAGGAAGTCTCCGGGGCGGTCGAACCAGACGTTTACCCGTTTCCTTTTCTCCATATAACTTCCCCGGCTATCACTTGACTCTCGGCATAAGCGGTCATCACGAAGGCATCGCTGTTGTCAACAAAATTCACGACAACGCGAACCCACTTGCTATCTAGGGGCGTATCTTCATGCCATCTGTGGTATATCCTAGCCGTATCGGGAAACCTGGTTGACCGAACTATCACATCCGGATTACCCAAGGTTTCAATTACCTTTGCCCGCATATCGACCATGTAGGGATGGTCCCCGCCGGGGTCAATAATATGCAGCCACCGTTCCCAGGGCAGCCGAATCGGCCGCCCCTGGAAATCGTATATCACCTCATCTCTTTCGTTAATGATACCACGCACCTTGATGGGAAAAAATCTACAAGGTTTGAAGACATGGCCGCCTGTGATAGTGAGGCAACGAAACAGCCCCCTTATCAAGTGTGAGAGGGGGCCGTTTGAACCATCCGCCGGAGGGACTTTTCGATCAGGTCTCTTTGTTCAGGTTGGACAGGAATTCCTCGTTGTTGGCGTACTTGGAAAGCCTCTCCAGCACCCGCTCGGTGGCGTTGGTGGAGCCGTCGTTGGAAATCAGGGAAATCATGCGTCGCAGGAGCCATATCTGCTTCATGGTGTTTTCGTCGTAGAGCAGTTCCTCCCGACGGGTACCACTGCGGACAATGTCCACCGCGGGGAAGAAGCGGCGGTCCGCCAGTTTGCGGTCCAGGTGCAGCTCCATGTTGCCTGTTCCCTTGAACTCTTCGTAGATGACCTCGTCCATGCGGCTGCCCGTGTCCACCAGACAGGTCCCGATGATGGTCAGGCTTCCTCCTTCCTCGATGTTTCGGGCCGCTCCGAAGAACTTCTTGGGAGGGTACAATGCCGCCGGATCAATACCGCCCGAAAGGGTCCGTCCGCTGGTGGGGACTGCCAGGTTGTAGGCGCGGGTGAGGCGGGTGACGCTGTCCAGCAGGATGATGACGTCCTGCCCGTTTTCCACCAGTCGCTTGGCCCGTTCCAGGGCCAGTTCCGCCACCCGGCATTGCTCTTCCACCGACTCGTCGAAGGTGGAAGCAAACACGTCGCCGTCCACCGCCCGCCGCATATCGGTTACTTCCTCCGGCCGCTCGCCGATTAGTACGACCATCAGCACTGCTTCCGGAATGTTCTCGGATACGCTGTGGGCGATCTGTTTCAGAATTGTAGTCTTTCCCGCCTTGGGCGGCGACACAATCAAGCCCCGCTGACCCAGCCCTATGGGCGCGAACAGGTCAACCATCCGGGTGGACAGGTTTACGCTGTCGGTCTCCAGCACCACCTGCCGCTCGGGGAAGATGGGCGTCAGGTATTCGAACTGGGCCCGGTACCGGGCATGAATCTGGTCGGTTTCCAGCCCGTTGACCTTCTCCACCCTCACCAGGCCGAAATACCGTTCCCCTTCCTTGGGCGGCCTTACCTGGCCGGTGACGGTGTCGCCGGTGCGAAGGCCGAACCGGCGTATCTGGGACTGGGAAATATACACGTCGCCCGTGGCCGGCAGGTAGTTAATCTGGCGAAGGAAGCCGTAGCCTTCATCCATAATCTCCAGGATTCCCGAAGAAACCAGGGACTGCTGGGCCGATACGGCGTGCAGCATCCGGTTCAGCAGGTCTTCCCGCCGGACCGAAGCCAGCGTTGCGCCGTCTTCCACCCCGTAGTCCTCGGCCAGGTCCAGCAGTTGGTCCTTGCTCATGGCTCCCAGATCTGCTACGTCCATCATTTGCGGCTTAGTAGTAGTTGTCATCATCACCTCATTGCCCTGTGCAAGCCGGCTTTTCTACTCTCTCGCCGGCGGGTCTCCATTCTCCGGTCTTGCGCTCTTTTCCTTTAACCTGCTCCGGCAATCAGTTTCGGAATTTCAGGATTGCTTCTGAATTGCTCTGGGATTGCATGGTTGAATATTGTCGCCTTCAGGTTTGCCGTGTTGTCGGGTGGGTATGGCGTAAAGCTGGAGGCTGAAATTTGTTCAATCGAGCGGTCCGTTCGGGCCGCTGGCTCTGCCCCGGGGAAAGATGGCTGGTCGCACCTGACGCGCTGACCTGCTCCGGCGGCAAACTCGGGATAATCCGATGATAGAGAGGGTCTTCTGGTTCTGAAAGTCGCGATAGTTGTGGTGCGACTGTTTAAGAAGGTAGTCGAACGATCCTCGAACTGTATTGTCTGCTCCTGACTCCATTGGCTGTAACGTGCGGACCTGTTTGCTCTATGCGCCTCCGGCCTTTTCCCAGTCCTGCAGGAATCTCGCCAGACCGGCGTCGGTGAGGGGATGGTGTACCATCTGCTTCAACACAGGGTAGGGAACCGTGGAAATGTCGGCCCCCGCCTTGGCGGCCTGGGTGCAGTGCAGAACGTGGCGAATGCTGGCGGCCATGACCATGGTGGGAATCTGGTATTGCCGGTAAATGGCGACTATGTCTTCCACCAGGTCCATTCCTTCCTGGCCTATATCGTCCAGCCGGCCCACAAAGGGGCTGACAACTGTCGAACCGGCCTGGGCTCCCAGTATGGCCTGGTTTACCGAAAAACAGAGGGTCTGGTTAATCTGGATGCCGTCCCGCGCCAGGACCGATATGGCCTTGAAGCCTTCGGTGGTGCTGGGAATCTTCACCCAGGGATTGGGAATCCATTCCGCGATATCCCTGCCCTCGGCAATCATTCCCTCGGCGTCCGGGCTCACCACCTCAACGGAAATGGGGCCGTCAATGATGTCGGCGATTTCCTGCACGGCGGACCGGTAGCCGTCTCGCCCCCCGATTCCCTCCTTGGCGGCCAGCGAAGGGTTGGTCGTGACGCCGGTGACAATGCCCAGCTCGGCGCCCTCCCTGATTTCATCTATGTTGGCGGTATCCAGGAATAACTTCACGGCTGTTATTTACTCCCGCTGTCTTTCCTTCCGGATTTCTGTAGTCCTGTTTCTGGTAAATCGGCGGTGGGTTGCAGATTCAACCCGTATGGCTGTTCGAAGATGCCGGTTCAAGAACGTCGTTTAAACAGGGACGCATTCCCCGGGGCTTAATCGGCCTCCAGCGGCAGCGGCTGCTGGGCGCCTTCCCGCAACGTCCTCAGCGACTGGCCGATAAACTCGCTGAAAAGGGGATGCGGGCGGTTGGGCCTGGACTGGAACTCCGGGTGGAATTGGACGCCCACCATGAAGGGGTGCCCCGCCACTTCCGCCGTTTCAACCAGCTTGCCGTCCGGGGACAGGCCGCCCATGATCATTCCCGATTCTTCCAGGCATTCCCGGTAACTGTTGTTCACCTCGAACCGGTGCCGGTGCCTCTCCTCTATCTCCTCGTTCCGGTAGGCGGAGAAGGTCAAGGTATCCTTCTGGGGCCGGCAGGGATAGCCCCCCAGGCGCATGGTTCCGCCCATGTCGGTGACCGCTTCCTGTTCGGGCATGATGTGAATTACCGGGTGGGGCGTATCCGGGTCCAGCTCCGAGGAATTGGCTCCCTTAAGTTCAAGCACGTGCCGCGCCCAGTCAATAACCATGACCTGCAATCCCAGGCAAAGCCCCAGGTAGGGAATCTGGAATTCGCGGGCGTACTGCACTGCGTCAATCATGCCCTCCACTCCCCGCTGGCCGAACCCTCCGGGGACCACGATGCCGCTCACGTCGTTCAGGTATATTTCCGCCCCGTCCCTTTCAATGTCTTCCGAGTGTACCCACCTGATTTCCACGTCCTGGTCGTGGTCCATGCCGGCGTGGCGCAGGGCCTCCCGCACCGACAGGTAGGAATCGGGGTACTCCACGTACTTGCCCACTATGGCGATGGGAAGGCTCCCCTTGGGCTGCTTCATCCTTTCGACCATGCGGGACCACTCGCTTAAGTCCTGGGGTTGGCCCTCCAGGCTCAGCAGGTCCACGATGTATTCGCCCAGCCCGGCTTTCTCCAGGATCAGGGGCACCTCGTAAACGTTGTCCACCGTCTCCAGGGGAATGACCGCTTCACCGTCAACGTCACAGAAAAGGGAGAGCTTCTCTCTTATCGAGTCGGCGATGGGCATATCGCTGCGGCAGATCAGCGCGTCGGGTTGAATCCCGATGCTGCGTAGCTCCTTGACGCTGTGCTGGGTTGGCTTGGTCTTCAATTCCTCGGCGCCGGTAATGAAGGGCAGCAGGGTCAGGTGAACGTAACAAACGTTTCTGCGACCCACGTCGTTGCGCATCTGCCGAATGGCTTCCAGGAAGGGCAGACCCTCTATGTCGCCCACCGTTCCCCCGACCTCCACGACAACCACATCAACCTGGGACTCTTCCGCCAGGTCCGTCAGCCGGGACTTGATCTCGTTGGTTACGTGGGGAACGGTCTGAATGGTGCCGCCCAGAAAATCGCCTCGCCGCTCCCGGGCAATCAGGGTCAGGTAAACCTGCCCCGCGGTAACGTTGGAGGAGCGGGTAAGCTCCACGTCAATGAACCGTTCATAGTGGCCCAGGTCCAGGTCCGTCTCTCCTCCGTCCTTGGTGACGAACACCTCGCCGTGCTGGTAGGGAGACATGGTGCCCGGGTCAACATTCAGGTAGGGGTCCAGCTTTACGACAGAGACGGATAGCCCGCGGCTCTTGAGAATGCGTCCTATGGAAGCAACGCAAATCCCCTTGCCGATAGAACTGACTACTCCACCGGTAACGAAAATATACTTGGTGGTCATGCCTCAGGCCACAACAAACTGATGAGAGGCGATTAACTCTGGTTGGAGAAAGTGCTGTCTGTGTTGGGTAAGGGAGACGGCCCGCGCCGAGGGGTAAGGCTTCAGGGTAGCAGCTTTGCGGGACAGTAACCGGAATAGAGTCCGGGATTGTAACCGGGAATATAACCGAGACAGTACCCGGAATCGCGCCCTGAGAAGGTAGCCTTGGCTGATTATATTCAGGCGATTCGAGCGGTGTCAAGCGATTGCGCCAGGGCAAAATTAACAATTGGCCGGATTTCCGCCGCTGCCCGTCCCGTCGCCCGTGCCGCCAATTGGCGGCATGAATACCACCATTCACGCTGGCAGGGTGAGGGTCAGTCCACCAACTGGGAACAGTTCCCCTTGACATTTTCTTGATGAAAACTCCAGGTAGGGCGGGTGTATAATACTAACGGCGCAGTTTTTGGTTCGTAGGGCAGAATCTCCCAGGCCGGAAATATGCGCCGACGTGTAAGAGTTTTACTGTACCTCTGCTTCCAGGGTTGTAATGCTTAGTCGTAGCCCCTCCCTTTCCCGCCCACTGGCCCTTTCCGTCGCTTCCTTCCTTTTGTTAGTCCTTTTCCTGCTCCCCTTGCTGAAACCTTCCCAGCTTGCCGATGCCCAATCATCGGTGACGGAGCCGACCGTTTCGTCTTCCTCTCGCAGCCCGGCCGCCGTATCCGGCTACGTGGTGAAATTCACCACCACCGATTCAGAAAATGCCGTGTTGCAGCCTTTTGAAGATTCCATCAGCATGGAATTGCATGAAGATATCCGGGTGCCCCGTGGGATAAACCCCGCTACGGTGAGGGTTCAGTACACGAATGGCAATGGTACTCGTTCCGGGACAGCTACCAATATTGAGCTGACCGACCACACCGATCCCCGCCGCCCAACTGTTGTGACCATTTACCCTGCTATCAGGGAAAGTCGCGACGCCCCTCCGGGCCCCATTCCGCATAACTCGATGGTAACCGTAACTTTCACCAAAAATGCCGGCATCCGCAACCCCACCGAAGGCGGCGCCTACTCCTGGAAGGTGTGGACCAGCAAGGACACAAACCGGGTCCCGGCTTCCCACGCCAATGAATGTCCCAGTGGCGGGGAGGACTGTGAGAACGGGCTGCTTCACGCCTACAGTGAGTCTTCACCGGATGACGTGTCTGCCGGCCTGCTGGTGGACCGGGAAATCCAGCTGAGCAAGGAAGAGGCCGGCCGGGGCGAGCAGATTACCGTTATTGGCCGCGGCTACAAGAACGGCACTACCCTGACGGTATGGCGCGACGCCGATGCCGACGGCAACTTCGATTCGGACGAAAGCTCTCTGTGCGATACCATGGTGCTGGCCAACGACATCGGCTACTGCAGCTTCACAGTCTCCGTCCCGCCCTTTACTCACGGCACCGGCGAATGTGACAGCTCGGAGAATGCCGGTGGTGTTACCTGCGAGCCGGACTACAACCTGATAAACGCCCGTGACGGTTACGGCGGCACTTCGGTCATCTACGCCGAGAGCGGCAAAGTCAGCGAAGTGGCTCATGTCCTGGAACTGGTTGGCAGCGTAAAGGCCAGCAACGTCCAGGGCCCCGGCGGCAATATCCAGGTGCAGTTGACCGACTTCCCGGAGGGCTTTATCTCCTCCGTTGATATCGGTGGGGTGCTTGTTGACATTGACCGGCTTCGGGTGGGCCCTTCCGGCTCCCTTTATTTCAGCATTGCCGTGCCCAATGAGGCCAGGCTGGGCCGTCAATCGCTGCAGGTCGTACTGAAAAGGGATAACGGCGAAGAGACCTACTCCCGGAGTGTGGTGGTTGTGATTACCCACCCCACGACCACGGTACGGATATTCCCCGAGACGGTTCTGCCCAACCAGAGGGTCTCCCTTTGGGGAAACGGGTTTTCCGATGGGAACGATGTATCCATTGAGCAGGTGCGCGTTGACGGATTTGACCTGGGCCCCGCCCGCATCAACGGCGGCTCCGGCAGCATTGAGCTGAGCCGGGACGGTAGCTGGTCGGGATCCCTGGACCTGCCCATCGTAGAGGCAACCACGGCGGAGGGAGTCCACAGCCTGCGGGTGGAGGACAGCAGGGGCCTTTTCGGGACGGTCGAGTTTAACGTCCCTCCCCGCGAGGTAAAGGTGAGTCCGGTCTGGGGCCGCCCCGGCTCCCTGGTGACCGTTGAGGGGACCGGATTCCCGGTCAGGAACGACAACGGGTCCAGCATCAGCATTCTTATCCGTTACGAGTCGCAGGCGGGCGTCACCCTGACCTCGGCCCATGCCGATGCTTCCGGCAGCTTCTCCCAGGAAGTCCTGGTGCCCCTCAGGACCCCCTTGCCTTCCTCCAATTTCATTCGGGTCGAGTTCGAAGACGACCAGGGGAAGTCGGTCATCACCACGGCCAGGCACGAGGTCCCCGCGGCCACCGTGGTCCTGGACCCGGTCTCCGGCCCTCCGGGTACTCCCGTCACCATAACCGGCAGCGGGTTCAGGCGCTACGCCAGGGTGGACACGCTGACCATAGGTACTATTGACGTTTCCCCAGGTACGAGTCTGTCAACCGACGCCGATGGGGAGTTCGAAGCCCGGTTCCTGGCGCCGGGCATTGGCCAGGGCCGGCAAACGGTCATTGCTGCGGTGGCCGGCGTAACCGCCAGCGTCAGCTTCGAAATTAAACAGTCCGGCGTTCCCCCCGGTGGTGAAACGCCCGTATCCACGGCGCTGGAAGACCTGTCGGACAATGTAGTCGCCATATTCCATTTCAACGACGATACCAAGACCTGGAGTTTCTACGAGCCTGGTTATGAAGACTTCGGCGACCTGCGCCACATGATAACGGGAGAGTCCTACTGGATTCAGGTGCGCTCAACTGCCGAAGCCGTTCTCAACGGAAAGACCCGCCGGCTGACCTGCCTGTCCGGCAACTGCTGGAACCACGTGGTGTGGTGAAACGGGGGAGATTGCCTCTCAGCCGGTGTAAAGCCCAAGTAGGGGGGCGCCGCCGCGCCCCCCCACACAGAATAAAATTAGCGGGATGAGGTTAAGGAGGGGGTCAAACAAAGCCCAACAAGGGGAAAGGCCGCACCCACCCCCGCGGGAGCGCCCACGTCATGGTTCCCGTGGGTTATAAACCCCCGAAC
>VXOH01000014.1:0-643 GCA_009840135.1 Chloroflexota bacterium
ATCCGGCTGCCCCTCCAACACCGATGAGCTGTACGGCGCCATCGAGGTGGGCGGAATAATTCGCAGCCAGGATGGCGGCGAACACTGGGAGCAGCTCAGCCACGGCCAGTACGTCAACGACGACCCGGTGGACATGCACGGAGTACTGGCCAGTTCCTTCCGCCCTGACAGCGTGCTGGGCATTGGCCGCGCCGGCATGTTCCGCAGCGCCGACAAGGGCAACTTCTGGTCCAGGGTCCAGATAGACTCCCTGAACGAAAAGGGGCAGACCTACTGCCGCCAGATCCGCGAGGTTCCCGGCGACCCCAAGACCATCTGGGTGGCCGGCGGCGCTAATTTCATGAGCGATCTGGGCGCCCTCTTCCGAAGCCAGGACGGCGGCATGACCTGGGACCGGGTGGACACCGGCTTCCAGCCCAACAGCACCCTGTTCGGCCTCGCTTTCAACGAGCGACACCCCAGCTCCATGTATTGCGCCTCCAGCAATGGCCAGGTGTGGGGCAGCGGTGACGGCGGCGAGACCTGGTCCGAGCACCCCCTGCCTGAAGGCGCCCGCCAGGTCTATTCCATGGCCTGCGGATAGGGAGTCCGGAGAGTCCGGTCATGGTTCGAAACGTAGGGGCGCGTCGCGGCCCGCCCCTAC
>VXOH01000014.1:653-10644 GCA_009840135.1 Chloroflexota bacterium
CCCCCCCCCCCCTCGCGCCCCCCCCCTTGCCTATATCGTGGCCCGGGATCTCGGCCCGCTCCTGCCGCGGCGCGGGGCCAAACCGGCGGGGGCGCGCCGCCCCGCCCCCCTACACGTCCACCCATGAACGGCGGCCCTTCACCTAGCCCCGCGTGAGCGGAAAAATCACCCGTCAATCTCAGGGCAACAATCGCTCCGCCAGCTGGAAAAAGTCCTCCACGATAATGTCGGGCTGGTACTCCGAGTCTTCGATGGGCAGATTGTAGCGGTTGACGTAGGCGCCCTTGAAGCCGCAGGCCTGGGCGCCCAGAATGTCGAAGGAGTGGGCCGCCACCATCATGATTTCGCCCGGCTCGCATTTCAGCCGCTGCGCCGCCTTGCGATATATTCCCGGTGACGGTTTGAAGGCCCCCACTTGGTCCACCGATATTATGGCGTCGAATTCCACCGGCACGTTGTTTGCCAGCAGCTTCTCCAGGTACCACTGCTCCCCGTTGGACAGCGCCACCAGCTTGTAGCGGGCTCCCAAAGTCCTCAGCCCGTCAATGGCGTCACCATACGGCTGCAGGTCCATATAGACCTGCATGAACTCCCGCACTCCTTCAGCCGTATAGCTGACGCCGTGCTTCTTCAGGCAATATACAAGGGCCCGGCGGCAGGTCTCCAGGTAGCCACTGTGCCCCAGCATCATCAGATTGTCCTGGTACTGCTCAATCCGCTGGCGCTCCCTCCATTCCGCATAAAAGGCCTGGCCGCTAAGGTCCGACCCGTTGGCCGCCAGGAAGTCCCCGGCCGGCCCCGCCAGGCTGCCCGTCAGGTCCATGACGGTGCCAAATATATCAAAAGTAAGAAACCTGACCCTGTCCAGGGTGCGGTCTGCCATACGTTGTGCCTCCTGCTAGGCTGCTCTGCGACCCCTTAGCCAGCCAGACCGACCGGAAAAGGAGAAGATAAATGGAGCCTACGTTTTGATGCCGCGAACTAATTTCAGGACAGTATACTGGACTGAGGCCAAGGACGATTGCAAAGTATTAGCATACCGTCCTGTCCGCTCATCCTGAGCTTGTCGAAGGACGCCCCCCAGAACGAGGAATGGTTCGACAAGCTCACCACGAGCGGTTCAATGAATACATTGCGACCGCCCTGACTAGAACCGGGCCAGCCGGCTGCCAAGCTAAACAAGATTGGCAACGTGCTCTCCCCGGTCCGGCCTGAAAGTCCGGCCGGCAGCCCACCTACCTTATGCAGAGGACAATAGCGATGGACCACCGGCTAGAGGTTAACCGCATCAACTGGGACGAGCGGACGCCCGTCCACGCTGCCTCAGATTTCTATGACGTAGAAAGCTTCCGGAAGGGAAGAATAACCCTGGCAGACGTCGAGCGGCAGGAAGTGGGCGATGTAGCCGGCAAGACTCTGCTTCACCTCCAGTGCCACTTCGGGTTGGATACCATGTCCTGGGCTCGCCTGGGCGCAAAGGCAACGGGGGTAGATTTTTCCGGTGCCGCCATAAACCTGGCCCGGGAACTGAGCGAGGAATCAGGGCTGGGCGTACGCTTCATCAATTCCAACTTATACGACCTTCCGAATCTGCTGGGCGAGCAGTTCGACATCGTATTCACCTCATACGGTGCCCTGACCTGGCTGCCTGACATCAGCGGCTGGGCCAGGGTGGTGAACAACCATCTCAAGCCCGGTGGCATGTTTTACATGGCGGAATTCCACCCCTTCGCCGGGGTATTTGTGGAGTCCGAGGAAGGCGTCATGGCGCCGACGCACAGTTACTTCCATCACCAGCAGTTCCTAGCCGGTAGCGAGCCAAGCTACGCGGGCCGGGAGGTAATTAAGAGTCCAACCTACCAATGGCAGCACAGCCTGGGCGAAATAATCTGCGCGCTCATTGACGCCGGGCTGAGGATCGAGTTCCTCCACGAGTTTCCCTTCACCTGCTACCAGGCCTTTCCCTCTATGGAGCGAGGCAAGGACGGCTGGTGGCGGCTTCCCCAGCACAATGACAGTTTTCCTCAGACCTTCTCCATAAGGGCAAACAAGCCTTCCACAGGAATTTCACTGTCGTAACCGGCCCGCCGTATCTCCTCTGCTTCTGCATCGCCTGCAGGACCATCGCACTAAGAACCCGTCGTTTCCGCGCAGGTGGGAACCTCGAACCTGGGGTAGCAACGCGCCAATTATCGAGGAAACCGGGGCACGGCTCGACAAATCTTCCAGCCTTTGCCCTGACTGGGCCCTCAGGCAGCCCCAGGCTCCGCTGCCGGTGTTAAAATCAACCCAACCTTTCAACAGGAGGGTCAACGCATGGACATTGGAATTACCGCCAGGGTGTCATCCAGCTCGCTGGACCCGGCAGTTCTGGCGAAGCGCGCCGAGGAATTGGGGTTCGAGTCTTTCTGGCTGCCGGAGCACCCCATCCTGCCGGTCAACACCACTTCCCGCTACGGCGGCACTGCCGACGGTTCCATTCCCGCTTCCATGGCCGACATCGGCGACCCGTTGATTGGCCTGGCCCGAGCCTCGGCGGCCACCAATTCCATTAAGCTGGGCACCGCCATCAGTCTGGTGCCCGAGCATAACCCCCTGCTCCACGCCAAGCAGATCGCCACCCTGGATCGGGTATCCAACGGCCGTTTCCTCTTCGGCATTGGCGCCGGCTGGCTCCAGGAGGAGACCGAGATCATGGGCGGCGACTTCCGGCACAGGTGGGGCCAGACCCGCGAGCACATCCTCGCGATGAAGGAGCTTTGGACCCAGGAGGAAGCCGAGTTCCACGGTCGCTTTGTGGACTTTCCCGCCGTGCGCTGCTCCCCCAAGCCCGTGCAGAGCCCCCATCCCCCGGTTTACCTGGGCGGATTCGCCGCCAATGTTTTCAAGCGTGTGGTGGAATACGGGGACGGGTGGATGCCGGTGCGGGTGGATGAAGAGCAGTTGCGGGCAGGCCGGGCCACCCTGGACGAACTGGCGGATGCGGCGGGCCGCGATCCCCGGTCCATACGCCTCATGGTCTGCAACGTCCCCGCCGACGCGGACCTGATATCGCGCCTGGAATCGGCCGGCGCCGACCGTGTCACCATAGGCATACCTGCCGAGACCGGCGAAGATGCCCTGCGGGCAATGGAGGAAATCGCCTCGGCGGCAATGCGCTAGTAGAGCAAATCATCAGGATTGATGGGCAATTGGCCCGCTCACCCTGAGCCTGTCGAAGGGCCCTCCGGTCATGGTTAAACCCGTAGGGGCGCTTCGCGAAGCGCCCCTACCCCGAACGGCCCTCTGGTTAGCCATCAATTCAGTAGCGATAGGCTACTTGAGTATCCAAGTGAAAACCATTCCCGTGCCTGAGGAGGCCCCATGACTACTGAAACCACCAAGGCAATAGACCGCTTCGTCCGGGTGGGCGATCTCAATCTCCATTACCTGGAGTCGGGTGAGGCCGGCGCCCCGCCGGTCATCATGGTCCACGGCCTCAGCGGCAACGCCCACAACTTCGACAACCTGGCCCCCTACCTCGCCACCCGCTACCACGTTATATCCGTAGATGTTAGAGGTCGGGGTGACAGCGACTGGGCGGCGGACGCCAACTATTCCAACGAGGCCTACATCGCCGACCTGGAAGGACTGCGGCAAGCCCTGGGCTTCGAGCGCATGTCGCTGGTGGGCACCTCCCTGGGCGGACGCATCTCCATGTCCTATGCCGGCACCTACCCCGACCGGGTGGAGCGGGCCGTGCTCAACGACATTGGCCCGGATATTGACCCCCGGGGCGGCGCCCGCATCGCTGAAAGCACGCGGGATGCTGTAACCGGCTTTGCAACCATGGACGAGGTGATAGCCTGGCACCGCGAGCAGCGGGTGGGCTTCAGTTCCCTCAGCGACGCCGACCAGCGCGCCGTGGCCGGTCATGCGGTGAAGGACCTGCCCAGCGGTGGCTACACCTGGAAGATGGACCCGGCAGTCCGCACCGACCCCCGCCGTCCCGACCCCGAAGTCTCCTGGAAACTGGCCTTGAACATCCCCAGGCCGGTGCTGCTGGTACGGGGAGGCGACAGCGACCTGCTTTCTCCGGAGACGGCCTGGCGCATGGTCTCGGAAATGCAGGACTGCCGCATGGTCGAGGTGCCCGGCGTGGGCCACGCCCCCACCCTGACCGAACCTGAAGCCCTGGGCCCGATAATGGAGTTCTTCACTTTGGGCTAGCGGCGGCCGGCAAAGTTAAACCCGGAAGCTCGGTTACGTCTTTGTTCGCTGCTCCCGGCAACGCGGGGGATTAACCCCTGGCTCGGTAGCTGCCTGACTTCGGAAATTTGGCATGTACTAGGAAACTACCTCAATAGTCCCCTCTCCCCATGGGAGAGGGTTAGGGTGAGGGCGAACAGGCGGGATGCAGAGCCCGTTGCCACAGCCCGCGCCGTCTTTGAGAAAGTTTCTAGGGGACAAGGCAAATGACCGCGCAATGAAGTACGTGCTGTTTTCTTACGACGGACGAATAAACCTCACCCAGTATTGGACCTTGGGAGTGTTGCCTTTACTTGGGTTGGCACTGCTTTGGGCGCTGGTTTATTACCCCCTTTTCTATATATTTCCGGTAGCGAGCATTCTCGTTTCCATTGGGGCGATTCTGATTCTGGTCTGGGGATTTGCTGCCACAAGTGTCAAAAGGTGCCACGACATTGGGCACTCCGGTTTCTGGATTCTCCTTTACCTCATTCCCGGCATTGCCCTGGTTGGGCTGGTGGTGTTGGGGGCCCGGCGTTCTTCCGGCCCGAACAGGTTTGATTCAGTTGAGGACGTACCCCCGCTGCTCCGCAGGGCAAAAATCGCGCTTACTCCCCTTCTGATTATTGGCGCGTTGTTCGCCTATTATTGGCCCTTGTGGGAGCCCAGCTTCAACGCCCCTCCCGAGGTCAATTATGAAGGACCGAGGGGTTTCAATCCGACGCCGGAAGAAATGGAGGCCGGGGCGGAAATCCTGCGGGCATCGGGAATCGTGGAAAGAATCAATGGCGGGCAGGAATGGGAGCCCGTGCATCGCGTTTCTGGCTATACCTGGCAAAAGGGCACCCGCAGGCTAACGGTTGAGGCCAAATGGTCAGAACCGGTAGAGCATTCAGGACCGTGGTCCTGGACCGACTGCGATGAACCCCGTAGGGTAGTCACCCACCAGCGCTACAGCAACATCACAATCCTGGACGCATGGATAGATCTGGATGAAGGCCGTGTACTTGACCATAAGCCCAGCGTGTCGGGAGATGATGATGAGCAACCCATCTATGGTGGCCTCAATCCCGTGGGGTTGGTGCGGGTGTACGATGCCCGGACCGGGAAGCATCTGATCACCGGCCCCAAGATATTCATCCTGCCACAGCCAATCCTCTGCACCCCCGGACGATACTACAGGAGTTAATGCAGGCATACAGGCTGCCGTGAACAGCTCCGGACAAGCGGCTTTTCCCTGGCAGGCACCCGACCGAAAAACCTTTGGCCTGAAGGCTAAACCACCCGCACCCCACGTTGAAACCGTTTCCTCGGCAACGGTGAAGTTACTACGGGCCAGGGGACGACCCCGCGGCCGCCCCAGGGAACTGGTAGCTGACCGAGGCTACGATTCTCGAGCATTCCGAAACCGGTTGCGCCGGAGGGGGATCAGGCCCTCCTTTCCGGAGCGCAGCGGTCAGCAAGGCCGCACACAGTTGACCTTCAGTCGTTGCCCCGAATCGCCACCCTGATGCCGAAGCCGGTGACCCTCTTACCGCCGCCGCATGCGGATGTTGTAATAGGTTAAGCCTGATCCCACGACCAGCAGGGCGAAGATGCCCATGACCACCCAGACCATAATGCCCCGACCACCTTGTTCTGCGGCAAGGCCCGCACCCGCATCGGGCGCGCCGGGGTCAGCCGATGGGGGCTCCTCCAACGGCATCCCGTTCTGTCCGCCAGGCGCGGCAGCAGCCTGGGATGGCTGCCCTTGAGGAGTTTGGGTCGCTCCTTCCACACCGTCGGGCGGCGGGATAGTATCTGTGCTTCCGCTGGGCCTCACGCCCCGCGCGGCCAACCTGGACGCAGTTGTCAGTGAGGGCACAACCGTCGCTGTTGCCGTCTGTTCGAGCATTGACGTTGACTCTGGAGTAGGCGCCGGCGCGGGAATGGGCGTGGCCGTCAGGGGCGTGGCCGTTGGCACGGACGTGGGCAGGGACGTAGGTTCCGGCTGGGGCGAAGACCCCTGGGCCGTTCCGGACTTGGCTCCCGAGTCGGCTCCCGACGTAGCTTCCGAAGTAGCCTCCGGCCCCATCTCAACCACCGGCATACCCGGCATGCGCTCGGTAACCGCGCCCGCCAGCACCGCCTCCAGGCTGCCCACCGGCACGTAGGTAAATATAACTCTCAGGAAGTGCCCCGCGTCGGCCATGGTGGGCTCGTAATAGTCCCCCTCGGCGCCGGCTATGTCCTGCCAGCTGACGCCGTCCCGCGAGCGCTGCCACTCCCACCTGGACCAGACCAGGCCGTCCCGGTTGCCCACCAGGTAGGCGATTACCGGGTCTCCCGTGGCCGGGTCGCCGCCGGGCAGCAGCGCCACGCCCGGGGCTGTCGGCGCCAGGTCTGTACCGGGTCCCCTGCCCTCCGCTTCCACATTGGACGGGGCCTCCGGGTCAGTTACCGGCCCCGCCTCCGAATCTGCGTCCGGCCCCGTTTCCGGTGTAGTAGCCGCCTCGCCGGGCAGGGGCGGCGTTACCAGGCCCGTCAGCGCCAGCGATTCAGCGTCCCCCGGCGGGCGGTACAGGACGATTACCCGCAGCCGGTGGCCGGCGTCGGCCCCGGTGGGGGTGTAGCTGCCGCTATCGGCCCCGGCAATGGTCTGCCAGTTCTCTCCGTCGGCGGACCGCTTCCACTGCCAGCTTGCCACCGTTACCTTGCCATCGGAATGCTCTACGGACGCCGTCAGTTCCCGGCCCACCGCCGGCGTTCCCTCCGGCGACAGGACCAGCCTGGCCGTTTCCGCCGCGTCAATGACGTTGATGGTCACCGTTACCCGGGCCCTGCTGCCCCGGCGAGGGTCCGCCACCACCACCACGGTGTAAGTGTCCGGCCCGCCCTCCCGGTCCAAAACCAAATCCTCGCCCACCAGGATTTGCCCGGTGTCGGGCTCAATGTCGAACCGGGCGGCATCCTTGCCCTCCAGGTAGTAGGTGACCCGGTTGCCCGGGTTGGCCTGCGCCACCACCGGATTGCCCACGGCGGCGCCGGCCGCGCTGTTCTCCGCCACCGCGCGGGTGGTTTCCAGGGCGGCGAAATGGGTGTAGTCGTCATCATCGTCGTCGGAGCTTCTGGAACTCCGGGAACTGCCCGACCCCTGGTTCCCGTCTCCCCCGCTGGTACCCGTCGGCGCGCTGGCCCTGGGCAACGCCGGCGCCCGGGCCTCCACGTCCGCTGACCAGGGACCTTCCACGTCCGCCAAGTTCACCGCCCTTACCCGGTACTTGAAGGCCTCCCCCGGCTGGACGTCGGTGTCCACGTAGGTGGTGCCCTCCACTCTATGCAGCTTTCCTTCCCATGGGTTCGTCCCCCGCTCCACCTGGTAGTGGGACACCGCAACGCCGTTCACCGTCGGTACGCTCTTCCACCGGACGGTTACGCTGGCGCGGGACGTTTCGACGGGTTCCTCCTCATCGTCGGCACCGGGCAACTCCGGCGCCCCGGGCCCTACGCCCCCGGGCCCTTCTGTAGCGGTGATGGTGGCCGTATTGTTGGCGGAGATGTAGTCGTACACCGATGTGCTGTGCCAACTGGCCCCGGTTACCGCTTCGCAGTCCGTCTCGTTGTCGTGGTCCAGGTCGCTGCCGTCGCTGCCGATGCAGACCTCGTACTTCACCGAGTTTTCGATGGTCACGTCAGCGGTGTCGCTGGCATCGGCGGCTAGGACCAGCGTGGCATGTCCGGGTTGACCAGAAGCCAGCAGGTGTTCTCTGACCTTCAATTCGCCGATATCCCACACTCCATTGGCCGCGTCGTAGGTGCCCTGGCTTTTGTAGATCTCTGCCGCGCCGGTGGGCAGCCCGGTAACCCGCGCGGTCAGTGAATCGTCCGGCCCGTTATTGGCGGCGACTATCGTCAGCGCGTTCTGGCCGGCGGAGGCGTGAGGGCTGGCCCCGCCGTCCCGGACCTCCAGTTCCGCTACCGGGCCGACGTGGAAGGTGTACTGGCCTGTCGAGGTATATGCCGTCCCGCCGTTGGTGCCGCCCATCGTAAGGCTTACCTGATAAGTGCCGAGAGTTCCGAATACTAGAACTAGAGGGAGCATATCCAGGTTCGAATTAACGGGGCCAAGCGTCTTCTTGGTGTCCGCGTTCAAAATTTCAAAGGTCGTATTGTCCATACGAAGAATTGACAAACTCCCCGGCCGTTTCTTCGGACTTACATCCGAGACAGCGAATGTGTATGGCTTCCAGTCAGCTCCCAGGAAGTCAAGATGTAACAGTGCTCCAGGTATCAATCCCGCGGCGTTAACGCCGCTATCTTCGTCGCTGCCGGAGTACCACTTGGTATCAACACGCGCCTCAGGGTCGACTCGAACAACCACATCTTTGGGCCTAAAGTAGAGCTTATTAGCATCGCTGTCGCTTCTTCCTATGCCTTGGGCCCGTGGCGCAAATTGCCTAGTGACGTCCGAAGACACCACCAACTCCAAGCCGTTGTCCACCGTGTTGTCGCTGTTGTCATCCCGGCAGGGGTAGGCAGTGGTAGTGGCGGTGGCGCAAGGGTATAAGTAGAGCAGGTCTATTTCACCATCCTTAAACATGATCTGCGGGTCGTCGCCCAGGCATTGTTTGAGGCTGCCCAGGACGTAGGTCGGGGCCGGCGGGGGGACGCTGTCATCAACCCGGGCGGTAATGCACCGCTCCTCCAGGGGGGTTGTCTCCAGGCTGACGCCTGGCGTCAGCTGGGTCTCTATTACAATATCGTGGGACTGCTCAAACAGGTTCCCGATGTCTATTCCGGTATTTGTGTCGGTGCCCGGCGGCGACCAGGTTGCCGACTGGTTGAGGTTGCCGGATTTCACAAACGTAGTGGGCGGAGTCCACCCATCCTTGAATCTCAGCCCTTCGGACAACTCCACCTTCACCCTCGCATCTGCGATTAATTCGATGTAGCCTGACCTCGCCGAGGCATTGTCGTTCCTGGCGGTCAAGCTGAAGTTTACATTACCCCCTTCCTCGGGACGCCGGTCGTCCACGGACAGCAGGAGCGACAGCTTGCTACTACTCATGTGCAAATTACCATACTGATAAAGTCTAATGATGTTGCTGGCCAGGGCTGCCTCCGGTTCCGGCGTAACGGAGGAAGCTGTGGCGTCGATGAATCCGACAACCCGTCCGTCTAAGTCTTCGTGATCGGTTGCAATGAATATCAAGTCGGAAGAGGTCTCGCCCGGTGGTATGTCTCCAAGACTATATGTGAACTCCTGGCAAGTAAGTTCCTGGTTAGCACAGCGCACAGTCTTTTTGTCTGGAGGATCGCCAATGCCTGAGGATAATTGCAAGTGCTCAAGATGGAACGAAACGACTACTCCAACCGCTGTGGCGTTGCCGGCATTTCGAACACGATACGCAGTCCCCTTTGAGCCTGTTGGGGTTAGTTCGTAGAGCATTACTAAATCCGGGTAGCTGTACTCCCCCGCCACCTGCGCCTGCGCGGATTCCAGAAGCAAAAGGGCCGCCACTGCCGCAGTGGCGAGCAAGCAGAGAAGCAGGACAAACCGCGTGGGGGTTCGGCCAAAGGGAAACGGAAGTTCAAGTCGGAGTTTAATGATACGTCTCGCGGGTGAAGATAGAGGATTCGTGATGGGTGTTTGCCAACCGCACGGATTTAGTTGTCGGACTCCCGCCTTTACGCGGAAGCCACCCCGACCGACCACTTCACCGGCCGGGGTGTGTGATTCTCCTGGCGGGGGGCGCCCGCGTAGTGCGGGCGAGCGCCTGTTGCC
>VXOH01000016.1 GCA_009840135.1 Chloroflexota bacterium
ACCCTGGTCTGAGTAACCGCCCAGCCAATCAAATCAGGTGGATTTAGACTGGGATCCGATGTCGCGCTTCTGGCTTGTCTCCCACCCCGGGTTAGCCGGAGAGACAGGAACAAACCAAAAGGCTGTAGCGCTTGAAATCTATACCCTGATACGGACAGTCAGCCTGTATGGACTTGTGACACCCCGATCATGTATCGGGAACTTGAGCGGGGAACTCAGGCTCCCCTATTCATCCCGGAAACTGTTGCCCAAGTGCCGTCGGTCCTGATGGAAAACCTTACATAAAGATTGTGGAGTTTTATACATTGCCTGCCCGAATTTGTCAATAAATATCTATTATTTCTGTTTTTGATTCAAATGTTTTCCCAGTATTCGGAATTTATTAGTAAGTCCTCGACGGCATGGCTGGGAATTCAATCTGAAAACATTGTGGTGAATGATACCGTGGCAGGCAGCGATAATAACAACCATTAAGTAAGGGCTTGACTTCTTCACTCCCAAGTCCGCCCTGCACGCCTTTCCCATGAAGATTTCCTATCGCTTTGACGATTCCCGAAAGGTCATATTGTAAAACCGCCCCAGGGTTTTCGGCATTCCGAATCCCCCGGGGCGTTTACGAGGCGCGTCTGATTGTTACTCAGTAAACCTCATGGTATTGATGCGAATTCGCGGGTCGTAGCGGGGTTCCCATTCCAGATTCGGCGCCATGCCATAAACCTGGACCGAAACGAAGAAGGGCAGGAACCAGTACTCGTCGTGAATTATCTGGGCCAGGTACTCCATCTTCCTCAGCCGTTCCGGACCCAGGGGAGTCGCCACGGCGTCATTGATGCTTTCCTCGAAGCTCATACCGTCGAAGCCCGGGGCGAGGTTGCATACGCGGCTGTTCACGTTGAAGCAGCTATTGCGCAGGTAGAGCTGCCGCTGCATGTCCAGGGCCTCGTTGGAGGTAGCCGTCTCGTAGTAGTGCGTCGAGGATCCGACAGGCGGCGGCGGGTCCTGGTCTGCGCAGGCCAGGGCTATCTCGCGGTTCTGCGATCCATCGTCATTCTTGGTGACGAACTTGCCGCAGCCGGAGCGCCGATGCTCACGGGCCTTGTTGGGTTCCAGCACCACGACATGGGCATTCACGCCCAGGTCGCGCCATCCGGCCACAACAGACTCGAACATTTCCAGGCCGCGGTAAACGCGGTCGGCGCGGGTGTGGATGCGGATTTCCTCGTTGACGTCGAAGTTGTTGCTGGACGGGTCGTAATCCGGCTTGTAGTACCCAGCGGAGGCCAGCAGTTCCCGGGCCATGTCCTGGTCGTAGCCATAGTCGGCGTAGTTGCTTTCATTGATGCCGACTGTGCCCCACTGGGAAATGTTGCCAATGCACTCCTGGAGGCCATCATAGAGGACCTCCATAAGGGTCTGGCAGTCCACGCCCAAGGCCAAAGCCTTGCGAACATCCTTCTTGGAAAGCTCCGGGTGCCAGATGTTGTCGGCTACCAGAGTAAATACCTCGTTATTCGTTCCCGTCTTGTACGCAGGAACCTCGGAGATATTCTCAAATCCGATGTCCACGGCCCAGTCCGCCTCACCGGCCTGAATCATGGCCGCACGGACGAGGGACTCACCGCGCCAAACCTGGAAAGCCCGGGTGATGGCCGGCGCCTGAGCGTCGAAAGCGGTGTTGGGCTTGTAGTCTTCAAATGCCTCAATCTCTACCTCTACGCCAGGAGTCCACTTGACCACCTGGTAGGGGCCGGTCCCGATGGTATTCAGTTCGCGCTCATCGTCGCTGGCATTCTGGTACCAGTTGGGAGCCTGGAAGGGCGTGAAGATGGCGGTACGCGGGAAGATGGGACAGGCATTCTCACACACCACGTCAACCGTCAACTCGTCAACCACCTCGCCACCGATGGGACCATGAAATCCATAGCCGCCGCCGCTGGTGGGGTCACCGGACCAGTCCAGGCCAAACTTGGCGGCTTCAGCATTCCAGGGCTCCCCGTTGTGGAAGGTTACGCCTTCACGAAGCTTGAACCTCCACCGATGGGGGTCAACCTGCGACCAGGTTTCAACGCCGCTCAAGGGAACGACTTCAAAGGTCGTGCTGTCAATCCAAGTGAAGGGATCTGTCGCAATCTCTTCACAAATGGTGGAAGGAACATTACCGCTGCACCCATCGCTGAAGGTGCCCAGCGACACCGGTTCCTCCTGGGTTACAAATATGATCTCAGTCTTGCTTGTCACGGCCGCGCCAGGCGTCGGAGTGGGCACAGGCGTCGCGGTAGCGGATGCCATTGCCGCCTCGGGAGTCGGAGTGGATTCGAACTGGCGGGTCTCGGTGAGCCTGCGAGCGTCGGCGGGCACGGCAGCTTCCTGCTCTTGAGCAGGCTGCTCAGGCTGAGCGACCGGTTGCTCCTGCTGCATGGCAGTGTCTGCCGGCGCTGCCGGAGCCGACGGCGCTTCAGACGCGCCGCACGCTACCGCAAACAACGTGACCAGAACTGCCAAGATTAGCGAATATCTTCGCCAAGCGGTCCCGAAGGTGAGCCTCATGATCCTAAAGCCTCCTATACAGTTGGAAATGTTTGCCGGATCGGCACAGTACGTATTTCGCCCATGAGGGCATGCGGGTGTACCCTACCAGAATTACCTGCACATCCCGCGCTGCCTGCATAATCAATATGCGTCAGAACGCCATAGGATGCGGCAAATCCAGACTGCGAGCATTTATACAGGCACACCAACCTTTTGTCAATGGATAACGGGTGAACACGGAAACGGCGTAAAACCGCCCATTACGGCAACAGTTGAGCAATGGGGCCTGCTTTAAATAATTGTGATTTTTTCGTTAGCAATTCACTGGGGTTTGAGGCTGGTTCGCACGCGGTAAGCAAGGGTTACTAAATCTGTTCGGAAAAAGGCGCACCGAAACAGAAGCGGTATGTTGCTTATCTGTAAAATCCTAGTACCATATGATTATAGTCTCGGCGATTGGCTCCGGTCGTCTGTGTCCGTCACTAAGGAGCGAAGCTCCCGCACGGATGGCGCTGAATGGCGTAAATGAGTGGTAAGCCAGGGTCGGTTCGAGACAAAGTTAAATAGAAGCAAAAGACTCCCAAAGGGATTGAACGGACGAACCGAAATGTCAGTTATCGTATTGGAAGGCGGTATTTACGGGTATATTGTGCCGGCGGCTCGGGCCATAGCCGGATACATCATGGCGCTTATTCTGGCCATTGGCGGTGGGTGGGCCGTAACCATCCTCAACGCAATGATAGGTTACCCGTGGGTCGGCAGCACTTTCTTTTCCCTTTATATTGTTGGCGTCGGGCTGGGGGCCGGGCTCGGAGCTTACCTGGCCTGGATAAACTTGAGCATGCGCTGGTACGTCGTAATTATTACCGTCGTGGTTGTTATGCTGGCCGGAATCGCAGGAAGTACCATCGGCTACGTTTTTTGGGAACCTCTCTTCGGAGAGAACTACCTCGGGCCCAGGGATAGCCAGATAAACGCCACTCACTTTTGGGCGCCCATCGGGGCCATCGTGATTTCAAGCCTCCTGGGCCTGTTCTTCCATTTCCGTACCCGAAGCTGACACTGACTAAGCTGAATCTGGCAAGAAACTCCCTGCCCAGGCTGCCCAGGAACCCCTGAAACGGCAGCCAGAAAACAGGGAGTTTTAGTTTGTATGAACTCCTGGAACCATAGAGGTGATTTCACATGGCATCGCAAGATTTAACCGGAACTCTCGCACGTTATATGGTTGCGGCAGGAAAACAGGGGATACCCCGGAACGCCGCCCTCGCCGCGAGGCACCGTGTTCTCGACAGCCTGGGAGCCGTAGTTTCAGGCGCCAGGTTGAAACCGGGGGAAATGGCCATCAACTACATTCGCCTGCAGGGCGGGACTCCCGAATCATCGGTTCTGGCCACCGACATCAAGACCTCGGCGGTTAACGCCGCTCTTGCCAACGGCATGTTCGGACACGCCGACGAAACCGATGACTTTGAACCCGTAACCAAATCTCACCCGGGTTGCTCGGTGGTGCCGGCAGCATTGGCCATGGCGGAACGCGCCGGCAGTTCCGGCGAAGACTTGATAAGGGCAGTAGCCCTGGGATACGACCTTTGCTGCCGCTTTCTGCTGGCCCTGGAACCGGACTCGGTCAGGGGAGGGCATCGCAGCGCCGAGGGAACCAGCTCAACCATGGGGAGCGTGGGAGCCGCGGCAGCCATTGCCGGGTTGGACGAGGCGGGCATGCGCTACGCCCTTTCCTACGCGGCCCAGCAGGTGTCCGGCATCTGGAGCTGGGTCAGGGATGCGGAGCACGTAGAAAAAGCCTTCGACTTCTCGGGAATGGGCGCAAGAAACGGCGTGACTGCGGCCACCATGGCGGAAGCCGGGTTAACCGGGGTTTGGGACGTGCTGGAGGGAGAACACAACGTCCTCCAGGCCCTCTCCTTGGACCCTCGCCCTCACGAAATGGTCCAGGGGCTGGGCAGCCGCTATTTCGTTCAGGAGACGGCAATAAAGCCCTACTCCGTGGGCTACCCGATACAGGCAGCCCTGGATGCATTTTTCACCCTTCAACGAGAACACGGCCTTTCGGTGGACAACGTGGATTCGGTTGTTGTGCGGCTCCCCAGGGACGGCGCGGGCGTGGTCAACAACCGTTCCATGCCAGACGTGAATTGCCAACACATGATCGCGGTGGCCCTGATGGACGGCCAGGTCACCTTCGAATCTACCCACGACTACGGCCGGATGTCAGACCCGGCAACCCTGGCCGTTAAGGACAACGTAACCCTGATTGCCGACGAGGACCTGATGGACCCGTCTGCTCCCCGCAGCGGCAAAGTAACCGCTATTCTGAAGGATGGGCGTACTGTAGAGCACTTCACGCCACATGCTTACGGCACCAAGGAAAACCCCATGTCCACCGACGACGTTAACTCCAAGGCCCGCCTCTTGATGGAGCCGGTCCTGGGCAGTTCCAGGACGGAATCGGTAATCCAAATGGTAAACAACCTGGAGGACGTAGCGCATGTGCGCGAGTTGGTTTCCTGCCTGACGTTGAGCGCGGAGGAAATGAAGGCGGCGAGTTTTTCTCATTAGACCGGCGGTCCATTTTTCCAGCTACCCGATTTGGCACAAACTGCGGTCTGGTTGAAGATAGCTGGCTACGAAAGAGAGGGAGGGCGAAATACCCTCCCTCCTCTATTAGCACCTGAGAGTACCCGACCCGGCAATCACCATTGAACAAACATTGGCATAACCACGTGCACGTAGTCTTCGGTGCCTACCGGCTTGAAAACCCCGGGACTGGAAGAGGTCGTGGTCTCCAGAGCCACCTGTCCCCGCTCCAAGACCGTGAGTACGTCCTGTAGGTACTTGCTGTTGAAGGCTATTTTGGATTCGCCGCCTTCGATGGTTTCGGTATCAACTTCTCCCTGGTTTTCACCCACTTCCTCGGATCGGGCCGACACTACGGCCTTTCCTGAGATGCCTTCTTCCTCTCCGGGAGTCATTTGCAATCTGATGATATTGCTGCCGTCCCTGGCGAAGATGGCTGCCGTTCGAGTTGCCCTGAGCAGCTTCTGCAGGTCGAAAACACTTCGATTATCATAGCTCTGGGGAATCAACTGGTCGTAGTTGGGAAAAGTGCCCTGCAACAGCTGGGAAACTATTTCCACCCCCGCTACCTTGAACAATACCTGCCCACGGGCCGGCACCATCATGATGTCCACGGGGTCGCCCTGGTCGCCCAGCAGTCGGCTGACCTCGCTCATGGTCCGGGCCGGGACTATCACGTCTATATCGTCCTGGACCGGCTCCGCCAGTTCACCATGCTGCACGGCCAGCCTGAAGCCATCTGCGGCCGCCAGGGTGAATCGGTTGCCCGACAGCTTGGCTTCCACCCCCGTTAGAACAGGTCGAGACTCCTCAGTTGCCGCGGCGAAGGCGACCCGGGTTATCGCGTTCTTGAGTTCCTGCGAACCTACCCTGGCTGAGACGCCTTCCTCCACCTGGGGAATGGGAGGAAAATCGTCCGCGCTGGCCCCGTGGATGCGAGCCTCCGCCCTCCCGCAAACCAGCCGCATGGCGCCAACGGAGCCTTCCAGTTCCAGGTCAATGCGGTCACTGGGCAGCGTGTTGACGAACTCAGTAAGCAAACGGGCGGGAACCGTAATGGAACCTTCTTCCTCAATCATCGCCCCTATCCACGTGGTAATGGCGATTTCCAGGTTGGTCGCCGAGAGCTTGAGCATGGAACGGTCGGTTTCCAGCAACACATTCTGGGTAATAGGCAAAGTCGCCCGACTGGCCACGGCCCTTCCGACAATCGAAAGACCCCGGCTCAGATTCTCTTGCAAGCAGGAAAGTTTCATGGAAGGGTCCCCTAAGTCCTGAAATTTGGAGCTTCTCTGACAATGCGAAAGAAAGACTTTCGAGAGGGAATTTTATGTCATCAGGGGGCGTAATGCAAAATTCCCGCTCATTCCTCTCGGGCAACCGAGTTATTCCTCAGCATAGTCGCAGGCTGCGGCCCTCATCGCTTTTATGTAGGAGTCCAGGGCGGCGCGCCAATGGACGTGCAGGACATTCCCCGCCGTACCTTCTGATATAATGCGAAAGTTGTAAAAACAGGCCGCAAAACATTTACCAATGGCAGCAAGGGAAATTATGACGGAACTACTGGCCCAGACCGACGCGTACCTGCGGGAATTTTCCGCAATTGTAACCGAGGTGGTAGAGGGCGGAGTGGTACTTGACCGTACCGCCTTCTATATCGGTGGCGGAGGCCAGCCCTGCGATACCGGCGTTCTGAACGCGGGGGAACAGACCTACCAGGTCAAGAAAGTGGGCCGGGTTGATGGCAAAATTGTTCACCAGATTGACGGCCCCCTGCCCACCCAGGACACGGCAGTGACGGGTTCCATAGACTGGGATACTCGCTACCGTTTGATGCGGACCCACACCGCCCTGCACATCCTTTGCGGCGTGGTCTGGCGGGACTATGAGGCCAAGGTTACCGGCGGCGACATGAAGCCGGGCGAAGCGCGCATGGATTTTGAGCTGGAGCAGATGAGCTCGGAATTTGCGGACGAAGTCGAGAAAAAGATTAACGACGAAGTAGCCGCCTCGCGACCAATACATGTCAATAATCTCAGCAGGTCGGAGGCCGAGCAAGTGCCGGACCTGATCAGGACCAAGATTAACCTGCTCCCATCCAATATTGTGGAAGTTCGAACCATAGACATTTCCGGTCTCGACCTGCAGGCTGACGGCGGCACCCACGTGGCCAATACCTTGGAAGTGGGCGTCATCAAGGTGGTGGGCCACGAGAGCAAGGGACGCATTAACAAACGGTTAAGGATAGCCCTGGCCGACTAGCCGTTAAGCCCACGGTCCAGGACGTCAACACCAGTGCCAAATTGCGCCAGGGCACGAATTAATGTGGACTGTCAGGCTCCCTGACCCGGCTCACCCGTAAAACCCAGGATTGTTGAGCCGCAATTCGTTGCCATCCCAGTAACCCCAGGCAGACTTCAAGAAAGGCCACATGACTCGAACAATTATTGGTATAGATGTCGGCGGCACTTTTACCGACATCGCCATTCTTAAGGATGGCGTTCTGTCCATCCACAAGCTTCCTTCAACCCCCGCCGACCCTTCGGAAGGGGTGCGGCGCGGCATCTCCGAGATTGACGCCGGTGAGGCCGACTATGTTCACGGCTCTACGGTAGCCACCAACGCCCTGCTGGAAGGCAAGGGAGGCAGGACGGCCCTGGTCACTACCCTGGGATTTGAAGACGTCCTGGAAATTGGCCGTCAGAGTCGTTCCGACCTGTACGACCTGGACCTGGACCGGGCCCCGGCTCTCGCGCCCTGGGAACTGAGGTTTGGATTGCCCGAAAGGGTGGACTACACCGGCGCAATTCTGGAAGACCTCAACCCTGCGGCCGTTGATACGCTGTTGGCGCTATTGCAGGATGCCGAAGTGGACGGAGTTGCGGTCTCCTTCCTGTTCTCCTTCCTTAATTCCCTGCACGAGGACAAGCTGCTGTCAGCGCTAAGGGGTCTTCCCAACTCTCCCTTTATATCAATATCGTCGCAGGTTATTCCCGAGTTCAGGGAGTACGAGCGGACCAGCACGGTGGTGGTCAACTCCTACGTCGGTCCGGTCATGGCCCGGTACCTGGGCGAGTTGGAAAAATCGCTGGGCAGCGGCCTCCGGATAATGCAGTCCTCGGGCGGCAGCATAACGGCCAGGCTGGCCGCCGAGCAGCCGGTCAGGACCATCCTCAGCGGCCCGGCCGGGGGCGTTGTTGGCGCCTTCCATACCGGGCGACAGGCCGGGTACCCCGACATCATTACGCTGGACATGGGCGGAACATCCACAGACGTATCCCTCTGCCCGGGCCAGATAAAGGAAACCACTTCGGCCAACCTGGGGGGCTATCCCATCAGCGTCCCCATGATCGAAATCCATACGGTGGGGGCCGGCGGCGGGTCCATTGCCAGGGTTGACGCTGGCGGCGCCCTGGTTGTTGGACCGGAGTCGGCGGGGGCAGACCCGGGGCCCGCCTGTTATGGCCGGGGAGACCAGATAACGGTAACCGATGCAAACCTGGTCCTGGGACGGCTCCGTCCCGCCCAGTTCCTGGGAGGCAGATTGGCCCTTGACGAGAACCGCTCTGCCCGGTTAATTGGAGAGTTGGCAGGCAGAATTGGCTCATCGGTGGAGGAAACGGCGCTGGGAATAGTCCGGGTGGTGAACGCAAACATGGAGCGGGCTATCCGAACCATTTCCCTGGAACGAGGATACGACCCCCGACGGTTCACGTTGATCCCCTTCGGGGGAGCGGGCCCCATGCACAGCTGTGAACTGGCCCAGGAACTGGGCATACCCAGGGTGCTCATTCCCACCCACCCGGGAATACTTTCCGCTCTGGGTGTTGCCATAGCGGACGTAGTTAAGGACTATTCGCGCACCGTGATGCTGCGGGGAGAGGAAATCAACCAGGTACGGCTGGAGGAAGAGTTTCACGGGATGGAAGGACAAGCCCGGGGGGAGCTTGGGCAGGAAGGACTGCCGGCAGAACGCATGGCAGCCCGCCGCTTTCTGGACGCCCGCTACGTGGGACAGTCCTTTGAACTGACCATAGATTGCCCCGACACGTCCCGCAGGGGCGACCTGCAGCGATCAATCGCCAATAGCTTCTATCGGGCCCACATGCAACGATTCGGATATGCCGACCGAACCGAGGCGGTCGAGATTGTTAACCTGCGGCTCAAGCTGGAGCTGGAAATGGAAAAGCCACAAGTTTTGCCGCAGGAAGTTGGACACGCAGACCCTTCAGACGCCCTGCTGGAGGAAGCCCTGGTTACCTTCCGCGAAGGGCGGCTGGCTACGGGCCTCTACAGCCGGGAAGGCTTGACCTGCGGAAACCGGGTAGTGGGGCCGGCGCTTCTGCTCCAACTGGATACCACCATCGTTGTCCCTCCAACCTGGGAGGGCACGGTTGACCCTTACGGCAACCTTATCCTCGAACCCGCCCGCATCCCTCAACAATAATCACAACCTGAACCCGGAGTTTGCGTTCCATGGCCAATCCTAACCCCGCTGAATCGGGAGACCTTTCTCACCTGCGCATGCTGGCAGCCTTTGCCCACCCGGATGATGAGGGGTTCGGCAGCGGCGGCACGCTGGCCATGCTCGTTGAACGGGGAGCCCACGTAACCCTGGTTTGCGGCACCAACGGCGATGTAGGAGAGATCAGCGACCCGGCCCTGGCAACTCCGGAAAACCTGGGACAAGTCCGGCAGCAGGAACTACGCAATGCCATGGATGTGACTGGCGTTAAGGACGTCCGTTTCCTGAATTACCGGGATTCGGGCATGGTCGGCACGCCGGAAAACGACCATCCGGAGTGCCTGCACCAGGCTGAAGCAGAGTCGGTTGTGGAACAATTGCTGGATGTCATCAGGGAAGTACGTCCGAATGTAGTCATTACCCACGATCCTACAGGTGGATACGGCCATCCGGATCATCGGGCCATGTGCCGCCACGTTACTGAGGCCGTAGCCCGGTCGCGAAGGGCAGATTCGGGAGCCGGTCAACGGGTAGGCGGCCACGACTCCAAGGCGTCAAGTTCCCTCTACTATGTGTGCTTTCCCCGCAGCAACTTTCAGCGCATGTGGCAGAAGATGGTGGAAATGGACATCAAGCCGCCCTTTGCCAGCGAGGACGTTGATAAAGTGGGAACCCCAGACGACGAAGTCACCACCACCATTGATGTC
>VXOH01000121.1 GCA_009840135.1 Chloroflexota bacterium
CGAAGGAACAAGGCATTACCGTCGGAGTTTAATTGCTCCGACGGTCTTTTTCGTGACATTTGTTGGAAATCCGCACTCTTCTGGCGCCCCAAACCTGGCATTACTGGCGATTATCGGAATGTATGCCCATAAAGGCTCAAAATCTTCCGCCGGCTGTCACTTTATGTTATGCTCACCATGCCCACATATATATTAGGGCCGGTTGTCGTTTACGTTCCGCATTTATTTCTGCTTTATATTGCAACGCAGCGGTACGGAAACGCATTCCCGATTTTCTATATTCATTGTTTTGTCCGGCGTTAGCCGCTTTCAAATCCGGACTGTTTGTATTTCCTGTCGATTTGCTGGGAGGATGGGAGCCTTACAGGATACATTAGACTCGAAAAGTGGACAGACCGGTTTGGCTATTGCGAACGCTGGAAAGGGAGTAGGTTTTCGTGTTTGATGTATGGACATTACGAATCATGGGGGCCGGTGGTCTCGGCGTCCTTGGCTGGCGCCTGGGGCCGTACGTGCCTGGCTTGCCCTCCGACGGCAAGCAGATTATCCCCTGGGGCATAGTTCTGGCCCTGGTCGGCATTCCTGTTGGAGCCCTGATTACTCCGTATCTTTTGCTGCGTCCTTGGCGCAGTTTGGTGGCCTACGTCAATGCAGTTCCGGGCTCCACGCTTCTTTCCGCCGCCTTTGGCGCCCTCATCGGACTGGTTTTCGCGGCCTTGATTTCTATTCCCTTCTATAACATAAATGGCTGGATGGCGTGGGGCATTCCCATAATGGTCAGCCTTTCTTTGGGGTCGGTAGGTCTGCTGCTGGGCGGCATTCGCGGCAGGGATGTGCAGGCCGTGTTTCCCGCCCTGGAGAATACGGTCCATTCCAATGGGGTAGCCCAGGAAGGCCGTAACGGAAAAATCCTGGTGGATACCAGCGTGATCATAGATGGGCGAATAGCTGATCTAACAGGAACGGGGTTCCTGGAAGGCACCCTGGTGGTTCCCCGGTTCATACTGGACGAACTGCGGCACATCGCCGATTCCAGCGATCCCCTGCGCCGCAACCGCGGACGGCGGGGACTGGAGGTGCTGGGCCGCCTGCGCCGCGACGAGACCATTACCCTGGACATCATGGACGTCGGAATCAGCAATGGCGACGAAGTGGACTCCATGCTGGTGCAGATGGCCAGGACCATGAAGTGCCCAATACTCACCACTGACTACAACCTCAACCGAGTAGCCGAGTTCCAGGGAGTGCAGGTCTTAAACGTCAACGAACTGGCCAACGCCCTTAAGTCCATTGTTCTGCCCGGCGAGGAAATGCGGGTCAACATCGTGCAGGAAGGCAAGGAACTGGGCCAGGGTGTTGCCTATCTGGACGACGGCACCATGGTGGTGGTGGAGGGCGGAAAACGCTATATCAACGCCTTCCACGATGTAACCGTCACGCGAGTCCTGCAGACGGCAGCGGGGAGAATAATTTTCGCCCAATCCAAGAACAGCTAACGGACCAACGGGAAAACAGGACCCAGGCGGGCGCGGCAATCGTGGCGATTTCTTAACCTTCTCCACGAAACCCGCGCCCCGACTTTGTCCAACGCAAATCCCCATCGGGGAAGGTCGCTTGAATTTGGATACCACGATAGGCGCCATAATCGTTGCCGCCGGCAGCAGCACGCGAATGGAAGGGGTGGACAAGACCTTTGCTCCTCTGGAAGGGCGTCCCCTGGTCGCCCATACCCTGGACAGGTTCGAAGAATTTTCGCTCGTTTCCCAGATAGTCCTCGTACTGGCCACCCACTCTCTGGACCTGGGCCGTACGCTGGTGCGGGAACAGGGATATCGTAAGGTTACCAATATTTGCGCTGGTGGAGCCCGGCGTCAGGACTCGGTCAGGGCCGGCCTGGATGTGCTGCAGCCGTGCGACTGGGTGATAGTCCACGACGGCGCCCGCCCGGGCCTCGACGCGGCCTTGTTGCGGCGCGGTCTGGACGCCGTAATTGCGTCTCCCAGCGGAGCCGCCATCGCCGGTGTGCCGGTTAAGGACACCATCAAGGTCGTTGGCGATGATGGCCTGGTCGCCGACACACCGCCTCGCGAAACCCTGTGGGCCGCCCAAACTCCGCAGATCTTCGATTACAACCTTCTCTGCCGGGCCCATGCCCAATTCCACGGCGAAGCCACCGACGACGCCATGATGGTGGAAGCCCTGGGCTGCCGGGTAAGCATTTTCCCCGGCTCCTACGAAAACCTGAAGGTAACCACGCCCGAGGACCTGGCGGTTATGGAAGCGGTGCTTCGGGGGAGGAAGTGAATTAACCTCCTTGCCAGAGAATATTCTAAACCGCTGCGCCGGCAGCGGTTTTGATTTCCAGACCCCGGGTCCGATCGCGAAGCGGCACACTAGGTGTAGTTGCCCGTGTGCCCCGCCCGTGATAATTTGGTTTGGTCAAAAAGCTGGTTCTTTAAATATGCGTGAAGTTCAAGCCACGGGGGCCAAGACACGGTTTGCGGAGCTTCTCCGGGCAGTGGAGCACGGGGAAGTAATAGCCATTACCAGGCACGGCAAGACGGTTGCCCACCTTGTCCCCGCGACAGCGCAAGACCGCGCCAACCGGGAGAAGGCGGTAGAACAATTTCGCCGACGCCGCGCCGCGTGGAAGGACATTACCTTCACCAGGGATGAGATACTTGCTCTGCGTTATGAGCTCCACCTCTGGTGAGTGGGCTGGTTGTTGACGCTTCTATGGCTTTGGCATGGCTCGTTAATGATGAAGCCCAGCCGGGGGTTGAAATTGCGCTGGAGCGCCTCTCAGAGGATGGGGCAGTAGTACCTCAACTTTGGCATCTCGAAATTCGCAATTCCTTGCTGACCGCCGAGCGGCGCAGCCGTATCTCACTGGATGATATTGGCGAATGCCTGGGGGCGTTGACCGGTTTACCAATTCGAACGGACCACGAAGCCGGCCTTCAGTCCGCGTTTGACCTGGCCATAAAGTATGGATTGTCCTTCTACGATGCCATGTATCTGGAGTTGGCCAAACGGCAGGGTGCCGACCTGGCGACGTTGGACCTGGAGTTGGGTAGCGCCGCGGTTTCCGAGGGCCTACTTCTGTTGCCCATCTGAACCATTGTGAATCGCCAGGAACGCGAGCTTTCATGACCATCCCCGACTTCCGCACTGGCATAGGCTTTGATTCCCATGCCCTTGGGCCCGACCGCCGTTTGGTCCTGGGTGGTGTGGAGGTGCCCCATGACCGGGGCTTGGTGGGGCACAGCGACGGCGACGTGCTGGTTCACGCCATAATGGACGCCCTGCTGGGCGCCGCCAACTTGGGCGACAAAGGTCAGCACTTCCCATCCAGCGATGACCAGTACAGGGACATCTCCAGCCTCCGTTTGTTGGAAAGCGTAGCGGAACAGCTTGTCTCCCATGCTTGGCGCATATCTAATGTGGATGCTACAATGTTGGCGCAGAGGCCCCGCCTGGGGCCTTTCATCCCGGAAATGAAGACCAGGACCGCCGCCTCTCTTTCTCTTGTGGAGGAGCGGCTGAGTATCAAGGTTACAACCACCGATTACCTGGGATTCGTGGGTAGGGAAGAGGGTATCGCCGCCGTGGCGATAGCCACTATATATCGGCTGTAATTTTGGAGCCCGTGTAAAAACGAGCCCGCGCTCCAACCCTTCATCTCTCCAATCCCCGGGGAGAAGGGACGGGGGTGAAGGGAAACAAGGCCATGCGTCTCTACAATACGCTGACCGGCGAGGAGAAGGAATTTGCCCCCGCCGACGGCAAAACAGTCAAAATGTACGTCTGCGGCGTAACGCCCTATTCCTCCACCCACGTAGGTCACGCCCTCAGCTACGTGGTTTTTGATACCCTTCGCCGCTACCTGGAGTACCAGGGCTACCAGGTAAGGCACATCCAGAACTTCACCGATGTTGACGACAAGATTATTCAACGCGCCCAGGAAGCCGGCATCAGCGAGGATGAGCTTACCGAGCGGTACATTGACGACTACTTTCGCACGATGGACGCCCTCAATATTCAGAGGGCCGAGGCCTACCCTCGCGCTACCCAGGAAATAGGCCCCATTCTCGATACAATTGGCAACCTGGTGGACAAGGGATATGCCTACCCGGCGGGCGGTGATGTCTATTTCCGGGTCAACCGCAAGGAAGACTACGGCAAGTTAAGTCACCGCAGTCTGGAGGGCATGATAGCCGGGGCCCGAGTACAGGTTGACGAAGACAAGGAACACCCCATGGATTTCGTCCTTTGGAAGGGCGCCAAGCCCGGCGAGCCCTCCTGGGACAGCCCCTGGGGGCCGGGGCGCCCTGGTTGGCACATTGAATGTACCGCTATGTCCCTGCGCTACCTGGACTATCCCCTGGACATCCACGGAGGCGGCCAGGACCTGATTTTTCCCCACCACGAGAACGAGATTGCCCAGAGCGAAGCCCACACCGGCATTCAGCCCTTTGCCCACCATTGGGTGCATAACGGGTTGTTGCAACTGGGCGAGGACAAAATGAGCAAGTCCCTTGGCAACCTGGTGTCAGTGGAAGAGGCCCTGGCGACTTACAGCGCGGATGCCCTGCGGACCTACTTCCTAAGCTCTCATTACCGGAGCCCACTGCAGTACAGCGACGAGGGTTCGGCGGCCATGGAACGGAGCATGGACCGGTTTCGCCACGCCCTGCGCCCTGCCACCGAGGACGAGGCCGCAATCGAGGCAACTAACCAGGGTCAAGAACCCCTGGATTCGGATCCCTACCTCGAACGGTTCATGGGGGCCATGGACGATGACCTCAACACTCCCCAGGCAATTGCGGCCCTGTTTGACCTCGCCCGGGACATAAACCGGGAGAGGGGGGCCGGCCGCAGCGTCAAGGCCGCCCAGTCCAGGTTGCGGGAAATGGGCGGGATACTTGGACTTACTTTTGAGGAGCCTGCCGCTCGCAACGACGAGCTGGCTGCCAAACCCTTCATAGACCTGCTGGTCAGTACCCGCACCGAATTGCGCCAGGCCCGGCAGTTCGAGCTGGCCGACCGCATACGCGACCAGCTGGCAAGCCAGGGCGTGATGCTGGAAGACTCTGCCCAGGGCACCACCTGGCGGTACCAGCGTTCGGCATAAGCTAACAGTCGGGGGCCTGGGTGAAAATAGTTCGGGGCAGGTCGTGAACCTGCCCCGAAGTTTTCTCGAAGGCTCCAGACGCAGCGGAGCCTAGAAGATTTCCTTCTTGAACACCAGCCGCTCAATACCGTACTTGCGGCTGCCCAGCACCCCGATAATACCCGCAATGACGAACCAGAGGATCGCGACCTCACCGCCGTTTGCTCCGTAGCCTCCCTCCGGGAATATGTGGGGCCAGACACCATTGTCCGCGTGTACCCGGAAATAGGCGACAACCATGGTCACACAAAGGGCGCCGGCGCCCAACCGCGTAAATATTCCCAGGGCTATCAGGAAGGCGCTGATGAACTCTACCCATCCCGCAATATCTACCAGCGCTCCCAGGGAGTGGTCTGCCGGAAAGCCCCACAACAGGAAGGCCTTTTGGGCGCCGTGCAATGCCACGAGAAACGCGAAAACCAGGCGGAAAAGAAGGTAGAACTCGTCGACGTATCGCGACAGGATTTGACCGAAAACCCCACCCCCGGATGCTGATTCCATTTCTGGTGTCTCTGCAGTCATTTCTCTCCTCCCTTTATGTCCTTCTCCTATTCCCGTCCCTTTGAACTGACTTACCAGTCCTTCATCTCATGAGTTGCCCAGGGGAATGCCAATGAAATTCTTCTGGGGATTCTGTCAATTTTGGTTATGCATGTCAATACTTTTGTAATTTGCAACTTATACCTGGTCTTTTAGATTTTACATTGGCGGCTGGCCCGCGTCCTCGCTCCTGCCTTCAGCCTGCCCTGCCGTGGTAGTGACCGCTCTTATTTCGGGCAGGCCAAGCATCGCCGGCGCCATTCCCTCCCTTCGCCGGCAACGGGAATCGCTGCCGGTTGCCCTTTGTATCCCGCTTTGACATAATGAATTCGTGGCTATCGGCCCACGAGTAAAGCTCTCCAGCAAATACCCTTATTTTCCTCCGTTATTCCAAAGATAAACGGCCGCTTTATGATTGCAACCTCTGTTGTCGAGTCCCTGTCCCGAATTGTCGGCGAAGAAAACCTGCTGACGTCCCCTTACGATCTGGACCGCTATTCCGCAGATGCTCTCACTCCCTTCCGCGCATACCGGGCCGGTTATGCTTTTGAGCGGCTGGCCGATGTGGTGGCGCGTCCAGGGTCCGTGGAAGAGGTATCCCGAATTGCGGCCCTGGCCACCGGAGAAGGTATTCCCCTGGTGCCTTACGGCGGCGGCACCGGTGTCATGGGCGGTGTCCTGCCCGTAAAGGCTGGCATAGTAGTTGACGTTAAGCGGCTCAACCGCATCCTGGAAATCAGCCCTCGGGACATGACCGCCACCGTGGAGCCGGGAGTAGTGCTGCAGGACTTGGCCGATGCCCTGGACGAATACGGCCTGATGATTGGGCACGACCCCTATAGCGTTCCCATCGCAACCGTGGCGGGGACTATCTCCACTAATGGCGTAGGGTACCGGGCCAGCGCCTTTGGGCCCATGGGACAGCAGGTTGTGTCATTGCAGGTTGTGCTGCCCGACGGCAGGATTCTGGACACCCGGTCCGTGCCCAAGTACTCCTCCGCTCCCAATTTCAACCACCTCTTTATCGGTGGAGAGGGCGTCTTTGGAATCATCACCAGGGCGACCATCAAGATATTTCGTCAGCCCGAAGCCAGCGTATTTGCCACCGCCGGATTCGATACCTTCGAGCAGGGCTTCGAGGCAGCCGCTGAAATGAAGGCCCTGGATCTCCATCCCACCCTCCTGGACCTTACCGAGGAAGACGGCCTGATCCGCATGTTCCTGTTGTTTGAGGGTTATCGGGAGGGAGTGGAGGCGCGCCACGAAAGGGCGATGAAGATCTGCGCCCAGTTTGGCGGGCAGGATATCGGCCCCGACGACACGTTGGACTACTGGGAGGGCCGTCACGACTCGGGCTATCGCTACAAGCGCAACGCTCTGGACCGCCCCAGGGTGGAGCGATGGAACCGGCAGTGGGGCCGCAGCTTCGACTATCTTCACATGGCCCTGCCCATTTCCCAGGTCCTGGATTACCGCGGCCGGTGCGAGCAGATTCTGTCGGCGCGGGGCATACGCATAGTGGAATACGCCATCTGGAGCCGGCCCGAACTGTTCTCCATGATGGTTGTGCCCGAAGATACTTCGGGAGCCGAGGAGGACTTCCGCCGGAATCTCGCTGAGGCCGTTGAAGAGGTGCTTACCCTGGCCCAGGATATGGGCGGCATTATGGAGTACTGCCATGGTGTGGGGATGAAGCTGAACCACCTGCTGGCTCGCGAAATGGGGGTGGGCCACGAAGTTATGCGGGACCTGAAGCAGACGCTGGACCCTTCCGGCATCATGAATCCCGGCAAGTTTGGTCTGTAATACCATCCGCTCACCGGGGTGCGGTTCAATTTACCGGGAATTGAGGCTGGCGATGTTCCTGACCCGCCGAGGGCCCCGTTCCATTCTTGAGAACGGGGCCCCCGTCGTTTTGATTTCTCTCGTTAGCTCGGGAACGGTGGGTAGCGAGATCGGGAAGTCGCTAGAAGGGTAATTCCTGCCCGATGCCCTGCTCTCGCGCCTTGCGATAGACCAGTTGGGCGGCGGCGATGTCTTCCAGTGCCACTCCCATGGACTCGAAAAGGGTCACCGCCTCGGCATCCGGTCGGCCACTCGTCCTGCCGGCCACCACATCCTGCAATTCACAGACCATGTCCCACCGGAACTCGCCCCTACTCTCCGGCCAGATAAGGTCGCCGCACTCAATCTTGGCCTGGTCAAGATCGTCCACCGCGATTACCGCGGAGCGCAGGACAGTAGCCTCGTCCACTTCCCTTCGAATCCAGTGGTTGCCTCCCGCGGCGTTGACGTGGGTGCCTGGGGCCAGCCAGTCCCCTTCCAGGACGGGGTCCCTTGCCGACGTTATCGTGATCGCCACCGAAACGTCCGAAACGCACTCCTGGGCGCTTTCCACCGGGGTAATCTCGATGTTGAGCTGCTCACCCATGCGCTGCGCGAATTGCTCCCGGCGTTCCTGCCTCCGGCTGTACACCTTGGCCCGCTTGATGTCCCGCACGGCGCACACCGCCTCCAGCTGGGTGCGGGCCTGGAATCCTGAACCAATGACACCTACGCTATCGGCGTCTTCCCGCGCCATGTACTTGCTGGCTAGGCCTGAAGCTGCGCCGGTACGTATCTGACCGAGCCTTCCCCCTTCCATGCAGGACAGTAGTTCGCCTGTGCCGTAGTCATACAGCATCACGATCATTTTGGCCCCGCCCGAAAAGGAGGGGTATGCCTTGTAGCCAAACACCTGGTGGTCGGCGTCGGCAGCAGCCATGAAATGGAAGAATCCCCCGGGCATGCGTATGCGGGACCTGGGTTTGATGTCCACCTTGCCGGCTCCGGCATGGGCGAAAGCCTCATCCAGCACGTCCACGCATTCCGACATGGGCAGAAGTTGCACTACCTCTTGCTCGTTAAGAAACAGGGCCATGAATCCTCCGGTTACATTGTTTGGCATCCTTTGCCAAAGAAGTGGGGGTAAGTATAGCACCAGCAAAGCGGTGAAGACGGCCAATGTCTTGCGGGCAGCGGGGTAAAGGGGCTCGGGTTGTGGCAAAGGGGAAATCCCTTTGATAAGATTTATTAAAGACAGTAAATCAAAGTCCGACGCTGAACATACGTTTAACCGAACTGGGAAGGTGCCGGAAGTGAATGACAGGCCCCGGGTATTTGTAACCCGCCAGATTATGCAGGAAGCCCTCGACCTGGTTGGCACGGTCGCGGAGATGGAAGTTTGGCCGGATGAGGAACCCCCTGCGCCCGAAATCTTGAGAGAGAGGTCGTCCGGAACCGACGGAATATTGACCAACATCATGGACCGGGTGGACGTTGCCCTTCTTGACGCTTCGCCCCGCCTGAAGGTAATCAGCCAGTTGGCGGTGGGTCTGGACAACGTGGATGTGGCAGAGGCCACCCGGCGTGGTATTCCGGTAGGAAATACGCCCGGGGTGTTGGCCAAGGCCACTGCCGACGTGGCGTTTGCCCTGCTGATGTCGGCGGCCCGACGAATCGGGGAAAGCGAGCGGTGGGTCCGCCGGGGGGAGTGGACCCTGGCATTCCACCCCCTGCGCTGGCTGGGAATTGACGTGCATGACAAGACCCTGGGCATAGTTGGCATGGGTCAAATAGGACTGGAGATGGCCCGCCGGGGTCGCGGCTTTGACATGCGAATCCTGTACCACTCCCGCACCCGCCGTCCCGAACTGGAAGCCGAGCACGGACTGACCTATGTGGACCTTCCGACTTTGCTGGCCGAGTCCGACTTCGTTTCCCTGCACGTCCCCTTGACCGAAGAGACCCGCCACTACATTGGGGAAAAGGAACTGCGCCGGATGAAACCCACCGCCATCCTGGTCAACGCGGCACGGGGGCCGGTCGTGGATTCCAGGGCCCTGTACACCGCTCTCAAAGAAGGCTGGATTTACGCTGCCGGCCTGGATGTAACCGACCCGGAGCCCTTGCCCATTGACGATCCTCTGCTGACCCTGGAAAACGTCGTTATAGCCCCCCACGTAGGCAGCGCGTCACTGGACTCCCGCGGGGCCATGTGCATGCTGGCCGCCCGCAACCTGGTGGCGGGGCTCCAGGGTCGCGAGCTTGAGCGGTGCGCCAATCCCGAGGTTTACCAGATGCGGGACAATTCAAACTGACCAATATTGAAGGTGATTCGAAACGGGGAGCAGAAATGCGCAAGCGAAACATCATAATAATTGCGGCGATTGTGGTGCTGGTTCCAGTAGCGGCCTTTGCCTGGTGGCTCCTGTCGCCCCTGTTCATCAGCAAGACAGTGGACGAGGAATTTCCCCTCGCAGCCACCGCCGAGATTCCGGCAGACATGACCATGGCGGAAGTGGAGATGGTCATGGAGACCATGGCCAAAATGGACCAGCCCGCCATGGCAGAACCCATGCCCATGCCTGCGGAAACCGATGCTCTTAAGGAAGAGGCGGTGCTTACGGTGGCCTCCGAGGAAATGCAGCAAGCCATGGAAGAAGCCATGGCCGGGGATACTTCGGCCATGGATAAAATGCTGGAAGAAGCCGTCCAAGCGGTTCCT
>VXOH01000090.1 GCA_009840135.1 Chloroflexota bacterium
CAGGTTCGAGGTTCCCGCCTGCGCGGGAACGACGGGTTTTCCGGCTTGGGAACTCGCCAACTCTGAACAGTTACGAGAACATCCCACCGCTTGAGAAGCATTCGCCGTTGTGCCAGACTGTACCCATCCTACCCTCCATCGAGGATTCCGGTCCGTTTGCCTTAAACCCCCCACTGTGAGGCCAGTTATGAGCAGCCACAACGACGACTACCTGGATAAACTCGCCCGCTTTGTAGTTGATACTTCTCTGGAAGACCTGGCGCCTTCCACCATTGCCGCCGCGCTGGACGTGGTGCTGGATACCATTGGGGCTATCCTGGGCGGCAGCCGCCTGCCGGAAAACGCCGGTTTTGCCCGGCTGGCTTTAAGCATGGGCGGGGCGGGGCGCGCCACCATATTCGGCCATTCCACGGGCCGAGTGCAGCCCGTTTTCGCTGCCCTGGTGAATGCCACCGCCGGAGTGGCCCTGGAGCTGGACGAGGGCAGCCGGCTGGGTGGGGGCCATCCCTCAATACACGTAACCCCGGGGGCCCTGGCTGTGGCCGAAGACCTGGATGTCTCAGGCAAAGAGGCACTGGAAGCGGTGATCGTGGGTTATGAGGTGACCTCGCGCATCGGTACCGGCGTCCGGGCCAGGGCCGATGTGCATTCCCACGGCACCTGGGGCACTATCGGCGCCGCCGCGGCCACCGCCAGGCTGCTGGGCTTCGACGTTGCCGCTACGCGCCAGGCAATGAACCTGTCCATGTCCATGAGTCCCGCCAACACCTGGACCCCCTGCCTGGAGGGGGCCACAATTCGCAACCTGTATCCGGGCCGGTCGGAATTCCAGGGCATTATGGCGGCCTACCTGGGCCAATGCGGCTTTACTGCCGTTAACGACGGGCCCAAGGACCTGTACTCGGGTTTGCTGGGGGAGGGCTTCGACCCTGAAGCAGTGGTAGCCGACTGGGGAGAAAAGGGGCCGGTCGTGCCCCTGCGCATAGAACGCAACTACACCAAATACCATGCCTGCTGCCTTTACAATCACCCCGTGCTCGACGCCGCGCTGCAGTTGCAACAGCAGGACGGGTTTTCCGCCGATTCCGTGAGGAGCATCCGGGTTACCGCGCCGCCGATTGTAAGGATCATGGCTAACCCGGAGCCAGAGAACATGCTCGCGGCCAAGTTCTCCATTCCGTATGCGCTGGCAGCCGGACTGGTGGGTGGCGAAACCGGAGCGCCGGCCTTCTACAGCGAGCAGGTGGAGAATCCGGGTATCCGTCAGTTGGCCCAGCGGGTTGAGCTGCTCTACGACGCGGACATGAACCTGCGCCGCTACGACTACCCCGCTGCCAGGGTTGCCATAACCCTGGAAGATGGCCGCACCCTGGAAGGCAGCGCCGCCGCTCATTACGGAGACAGCCGCAACCCCCGCCCAAGGACGGAACTGCTGGGCAAGTTCCGCGACCTGGCCTCAGAAAGCCTGGGTGCGGACAGGACGGAGCAGGTAATCGCCACGGCGGAGAGATTGGATTCCCTGTCAAGCATACGTGAGCTGACCGAGCTGCTGGGAAGCTGAACCAAGGCCAATGAGGGATGTGCTTTTAGACCGGCATCAGACCGTAGGGGCGATTCGCGAATCGCCCCTACGGTCTTGGGAGGCTACCGGGTAAGGGTTAGCTCCCGACTCTGAAAGTCGCGGTTGTCCTTGTACGTTTATTTTTCCGGTTGACACTGTTTCCGCCTTGCCTGTAGGCTACCCGTTAGCTTCGGGGCATCCGTGCCCTGCAAAATCCTATATTCTGACACTTGCCCCCCTGTGAGGAAGCTCCATGACCGCCACGCCCTCAACGACTTCCGCTGCCCAGGACTTTATCCTGGTGGACTGTCAACCGCCCATAGCTACCGTTACCATCAACCGGCCACGGCAGCGCAACGCCATCAACTACGGCATGTGGGGAGACCTGGCGGACCGCATGGAGGAACTGGACAGGGACCGGCAGGTCAGGGTGGTGGTCATTACGGGCGCTGGCGAGGTGGCCTTTTCCGCTGGCGCCGATATTGCCGACTTCGACCAGTACCGCGCCGATTCCGGGAAAGGCAGAGTCTATAATGCCGCCGTGGACCGCTTGCTGGATACCCTGGCCAGTATGGATACGCCTACGATCTCCATGATTCGGGGTTTTGCCGCCGGTGGGGGCTGTGAACTGGCTGTAGCCACCGACCTCCGGATAGCCGCCGAGGGCAGCCGGCTGGGGATTCCCGCGGCGCGCCTGGGCATCAGCATCGGCCATCGGGAAATGCGGGGTCTTGTCAGTCTGGTGGGCAAAGGCAACGCCCTCTATATACTCCTGTCCGGCCGGCTTCTCGAAGCCGACGAAGCCCTGCGGATTGGACTGGTTAACCAGGTGACTGCGGTGGAGGATCTGGAATCGGTTACCTACCAGCTGGCCAGGGAGATTGCCGCCCTGGCCCCCTTGTCCCACGCCGCCAACAAAAAGACGCTGAACCAGGTACAGGCCAAGCCGGCCCTGGACAACCTTACGAGGGAAGAGGCGGAAATCCCCCTGGCCCAGTTCGATACCCTGGACTACCAGGAGGGGTACCGGGCCTTCCTGGAAAAGCGGGCGCCGAATTTTACGGGGGAGTAGGGACTTCGTTTCGTGAGAGCGGCACTCCTCGCGAAGCGACTGGCAGGGGTGCCGGACTTATCAGCGGCTAAAGTAGAATGTTACCTGGTGGTTCAACGGGTATGTATTGATGATTTGCGCTGCCCAACCCTTAGTTTCTGCGAGGGCAGGGACTTCAGGGAATTGGATGCGAGATTCCTGCCTTCGCAGGAATGACGAACCAGCCAAGTTTGCATTCTTGCTGAATTACCAGTATCGCCAGGGAATTCTCAAGCCTGCGGGTAGAAAGCAGGAATACTATGACGACCAAAGCGCGGCGTAAACGGGCCGATCTACTGCTGGCTGAGCGAGGCCTGGCAGAAAGCCGGGAGCAGGCCCAGATTCTTATTATGGAGGGGCTGGTATTCGCTCCCTCGGGAAGGGTTGCCAAGGCCAGTTCCCCGCTGGCCGTAGACACTCCCCTGGAGGTGCGCGGACGGCTACCCTACGTCAGCCGGGGCGGATTGAAACTGGCCCACGCCCTGGAGACCTTCGGCCTGAAAGTTGAGGGCCAGGTCGTCCTGGATGTAGGCGCATCCACCGGCGGTTTCACCGACTGCCTGTTGCAGCAGGGCGCGGCGCGGGTTTATGCCCTGGACGTGGGGCACGGGCAGCTGCACCACCGAATCCGCACGGATGCACGGGTCAAGGTGATGGAGAAATCCAATGCCCGCCATCCCTTTGACCTGCCGGAAAGGGTGGACCTGGTGGTCATGGATGTGTCCTTCATATCCCTGACCCTGGTGGTCCCTCAGGCGGCGGCTCACCTGCAGGACGGAGGGTATGTAGCGGCGCTGGTGAAGCCCCAGTTTGAGGCGGAAAGAGGGCAGGTTGGCCGGGGCGGCGTGGTCAAGGACCCGAGAGTCCACGCGGCGACGCTGGGCAAAATGGTGGTCTGGGCGACAGAGCAAGGGCTTCGGGTAAGGAACATGTGCGCGTCACCTGTCCTGGGTGACAAGGGAAACCGGGAGTTCTTCCTGCTTCTGCAAAAGCCTGCAGCCCCGGCGAGTAAAGGCGAGTAGCGGAATGTTGCGGGACCGGGTTGCCAGCCTGGTGTTGCTGCTGGTTCTTGTCGTCGTAATGTGGGCGGTGGAACTGGTCAACATATTCATGTCGCACCGGCTCAACGAGTACGGGATAGTGCCCCGCACGATTATGGGCCTGCGCGGCATTCCCGCCGGTCCCTTCCTTCACGGCGGGCTTGGACACCTGTTGTCGAACACGGGACCCCTCCTGGTACTGGGGGGACTGGTGGCGGTACGGGGGCAGGCCAACTTTGTGGGCGTCACGGCCTTCATCATATTTGTAGGTGGGCTGGCCCTCTGGACGGTGGGGCGTCCCTGGCCCTGGGACGACCTGCAAAACCTGGTGCACGTGGGAGCCAGCGGGCTGGTCTTCGGGTATTTTGGATACCTGGTAGCCCGGGGCTGGTACGAGCGCAGCTTTCTGGCCATCCTTGTGTCCGTAGCGGTTATCCTGGTGTTTGGTACGGGTATTCTATTCGGGGTTCTTCCCACTGCTCCTTACATTTCGTGGGAAGGACACCTGTGCGGGTTGATCGCGGGTGTGCTGATTGCCAGGTTCACCAGGGACCGTTTGCGCCGTCCCAATGCCGGAGCCTCCGAGTAAACCTGCGTGTTCAGTAAACGGAGACTGGGGCTACCCGACGCCATACGCCCCAGGTCGCGGGGGAGGGCAACCTGATGCAGGACAGCCAGGATTTTCGGAGATAGGTTCATGAAAATTACCGACGTGGAATGTCTCATCCTGGACCGGAGTTTCCCTTTCGTGCGCGTTTTTACCGACGAAGGTATTGTCGGCATTGGCGAATGTTTCCGGAGACAGCCGGAGCTGGTCAAGACCATCATTGATGACCTGCTCAAGCCGGCGTTGCTGGGCAAGGACCCCACCGACACTAACCTGCGCTTCAATGACATGCAGCGGGCCGGCAGCGCCCTGGAAATGGGGGGCGCCATCTGGTGCGCCATTGCCGGCATAGACATCGCGCTGTGGGACATCAAGGGCAAGGCGGTGGGCGAACCCATCTCCAGGCTGCTGGGCGGTGCAACCCGGGACAAGATCCGCATGTACGCCAGTTCCATGCGCCGGGACATGACCCCGCTGGAGGAAGGCCGGCGGGCCGCCTCGTTCGTTGAGCAGGGATACACCGCCTACAAACTGCACAGCGCGGTGCCCGGGGCCATGGACGACAGCGCCGACCACACCATAGCCACCGTTACGGAGGTGCGCGCCGCGGTGGGGGACGGCATAGATATCCTGGTTGACGTCAACGGCGCCTACTCGGTACACCGGGCTATCGAGGTCGGCAAAGCCCTGGAATCCCTGGGTGTATTCCACTTTGAGGAGCCGCGCCCCCATTATGACCTGGAAGGCCTGGCCGAGGTCGCCGACGCCCTGGATATTCCGGTGGCGTCGGGTGAGATGATATACACCAGGTACGAATACCGTGACCTCATTCTGAAGGGAAGGGCGGACATCATTCAGCCGGATATTGTGAAGGCCCCCGGGTTCACCGAGTTTCAGAAGATTGCCGCCCTGTGCGAGACCTTCGGCAAGCCCATAACGGTACACAATACCCAGCCGACCATCAGCACGGTGGCCCACCTGCACTTTTGCGCCGCCTACCCCATCGTGCCCTATGCCCAGGAATACAACATCGAGCCCGTCACCATACGGGACGAGCTCTCGGTCCTGAAGGAGCCGCTGGAAGTAAAGGACGGCTATATGGCGGTGCCAACCGGCCCGGGACTGGGCGTCGAGCTAGATGAGGAGGCTTTGAGAACCCTGGCGGCCCGGTAGAATTCTGGCTGGCCGAAGCGCTGTCGCCCTTATGGTGGTGGAATTCTGGAAGACGTTGGCCGCTCGGGGAATCGGGTGATTGCCGCGACAAGCGTTAGTGATTTTTCCTGCAAGAGCGGCAGGACACCGATGGAAGAAATGGGGGACCGGTAATTTTAACTGCGAGAGGTGAACCATGGAAGTGAGAGAAGTTTGTGAAATGCTGATGGCCCAGGGCAAGCGGGTGTCGGTGGCCGAGGCCGACACTGCCGGCCTGATCGGGTATTTGCTGGGGACGATTCCGGGCAGTTCCCAGTTCTTCCCCGGTGGGGTAATTGCCTACACCGGCGGCCTGAAACAGAGCATCCTTGGTGTTTCGGATGAATTGTATGACACCAAGGGAAGCGTATGCGAGGAAATGGCCATCGCCATGGCCCGGGGCGTGCTGGAGCTTACGGGCACCGATTACGCTGTTTCCACCACCGGCGTGACCGGCCCGGGGCAGGGAAGGTCGTCCTTTCCCATTGGCACCTTCTACATAGGCCTGGCCGATGCCAACGGCAACGACGTGGCAATCCACCGGCAGTTCGACAGCGACCGGGATGGCAATAAACGGGCTGCGGCGCAGGCGGCCATAGACCTGCTGGGCGAACGGCTGCAGCAGGCCGGGGGCAGCTGACATGGCCGCCGCCAGCGGTCCGGGCAGCCGGATCATACTGCTGGGACAAAACCTGTTCTTCCAGGGCAGGGTCGAAATGGTTGCGGAGCCCCTGGGATACTCGGTGCGCCAGGCCAACACCGAAGCCGATTTCTGGGACAGCTACGCCGACGGCGAAACGGAGCTGGTGCTGGTGGACCTGGAGGGCGACGCCGCAACGTGGAGTTCCGTTCTGACCGCATTGGGGCAAAAGACCGCCGAAGGCGAATCGGGAGGGCCCAGGATAATTGCGTTCGGCCCCCATGAGGACACGGCAACCATGGAAAAGGCGGCGGCCCTGGGAGCGCAGCAGACGCTGAACAAGGGGAGGTTCAGCGCAACTCTGGGGGAGATTGTTGGTGGGGAGGGTTAGGAGTCCTCTTCCAAGCCCCAATGCCCTCACCCTGCCCCATGTCTCAATCCGTCATCCTGTTCCATGTCCCAACCTGTCATCCTGAGCGGAGCGAAGAATCTAAAATGCCAGCAGGCCGAATCCCTCCATCCCGCCGATTCTGCGACTACATTATGACCAACCTCCGGCACCTCCCCCTTTACATGGGCATTACCTGGAGCCAAGCCTGCCATCACCAGGGATAAGCAATTAAAGGGTCGGTTGAAGCGCCGGAAGGTTGAACTGATTGAATCGGTTAACCCGAACTGGCGGGACCTGGCGCGGGATAGGAATAACTGATAAGGATTTTAGATCCTTCGCTTCACTCAGGATGACAGTCTCCGAGATTAAGGATGACGGTATTGGTGGTTCAGTTTTTCGGTACGGCAAAGGGCCACAGCCTGGTTCCTGAAAAGGCCCCAACCCGTCTTCTGCCTCATGTCCCGACCTGTCATCCTGGTCCGGGCCCCAACGCTTTCACCCTGCCCCATGTCTCAATCCGTCATCCCGTTCCATGTCCCAACCTGTCATCCTGAGCAGAGCGAAGGATCTAAAATTCCAGCGGGCCAAATCTCCTCCATCCCGCCAAAGGCGGTCGTGGACGCCTAACCTTCCCCCATCAAAGAGGAAGGGTCTTCCTCATAAAATTCCTGGATTCTGCGCCTTCACTCAGAATGAAATTCAGCCAGAACGCGATTGCCCTGGCCTCGCCGACGGGACAATGGGTTCCTTGAAACAACTCCCGCAACTTTCCTCCCTGTTCTTGCTGGCCCCGTTATCAACCACCAGGGCTTGGGTTGCCCGATTAAACCCTCACCCGACTGAACGCTCGTTTGTCCCCTTAATCCCCGCGTGCTATATTGCATGGAGGGGAAATGATAAACATATTCAAGAAACTCGAACGGGATAGACACGCGCTTTTCGTAATCCTTCGAAAGGAAATTTCCAGCAAGCAGGTGCTGGATGCCATGGAACGCGTGCCCCGGGAGGAATTCGTACCCCCAGAAGCCAGGGGCATGGCGTACCTGAATATCCCGCTGGCCATCGGCTCGGGCCAGACCATTTCCCAGCCCTACATGGTGGCCTGGATGACCGAGGCGCTGGGGCTGCGGGGTGATGAAAGGGCGCTGGAGGTGGGTACCGGCAGCGGTTACCAGGCAGCGATACTCTCCCTGCTGTTGCCCCGAGGGCGCCTGTACACCGTGGAGCGGGACCTGGGTTTGTTTGAAAACGCCCGTGCCCGGCTGGCTCAACAGGGTTGTCATAACGTCACCGCCGAAATGGCAACCGATGCCCTGGGCGCGCCGGAATATGCTCCCTTCGACGTCATACTCGTGACCGCCGCCTGCCCCCGCCTGCCCGACAGCCTGGTAAAGCAATTGGCCGTAGGAGGCCGATTGGTAGCGCCGGTGGGTCCAAGGGATGAACAGGACCTGATACTGGCGAGCCGCACCGGCGAGGGACTGTCGGTTAGCGTCATGGGCAAGTGCCGGTTTGTGCCCCTGCTGGGGCCGGAGGGGTTTGAGGAAAGTTGAAACTTGCTATCCACGAGTAGGCAGGAAAGCTCAGTAACGGAATTCAGCAAATCCGGCGAATGCGTTTAAGCCAGACCCTCAATCCATCGGGCAACTAATCGGGGCCGGCAATTTTGCCGGCCCCGATTGTTCAGTATTCAGAACGCCACCATTGGAGGAACTGTGCTCAGGGAAACAACCTCTCTCCCGTGTCAGCGTCTTCAACGGTAATGGCGCTGACCGGGCAATTGTCCGCCGCTTCCAACACCTGGGCCAGGGGGTCCCCCTGGGGGTTGACCGCCTCCGACTGGCGCTCCTCGTTCAGGGCGAAGGTCTTGGTGGCAAAGGTTTCGCACATGGCATTGCCCACGCAAACGTCATGGTCAACGGTGATTTTCAGTTTTCGCTCCTGGGCCATGGCTGTGGTTACCTCCCCTGGTTCCACGAAATGGGCAGCGACTTCAAAGACCGGAAGGTGATGCTGGGCTGGTACTCCAGCTGGTCCTCGGTGGTTTCCAGGTGGAGCGACTCAAACCGCTCGGCGAAGGCCCGGAAGGCTTCCTGACCCTCTACCCGCACCAGGGTGGCCCCCAGGCAGTGGTGAATGCCGGCGCCGAAGGCCACGTGGGGGTTGGGCCAGCGTGTGATATCGAAATCGTCGGGATTCTCAAATTTGCGCGGGTCCCGGTTGGCCGAGGAAATGAACCAGCGGATCCGGTCCTCCTTCTTGATTTCCCTGTCCCGCAACTCCACGTCCTCGGCGGCGATGCGGGTAATGGACTTGACGGAGGAGTCGTGGCGCAGACATTCCTCGGTGGCCTTTACGTGCATACCCTCGATATCGCTCCGCAGCAGGTCGTACTGGTCCGGATTGTGTATGAAGGACAGGATGCCGTTACACAGCAGGTTGATGGTGGTCTCGTGGCCGGCGAGCAGCAGCAGCGACGAGTTGGAGATTACCTGGTCCCGGGAGAAGACCCCTTCCCGCTCGCCCTGGGCCAGGACCGATATGAAATCGTCCTCCGGATCAACTATGCGCTTCTCCACCAGCGGAGTGACGTACTCGATCATTTCCCGTATGCCTTCGGAGAAGTTCTGCATTCGCCAGGGCTCGCCCCGACCGACGTACAGGAGCTTCTCGGCCACCTCTCGGATGTAAGGGCGGTCCTGCTTGGGCACACCCATCATTTCGGCGATGATGAGCAGGGGCAGGGGCGTGGCGAAGTCGCGCATCACGTCCATACTGCCGCGCTCTTCCGCCTCGTCCAACAGATCCTTGATGACGTCCTTGACCATGGGCCGCCATTCTTCCATGGAGCGGGGCGTAAAGTAGCCATGCACTACCTTGCGCATATCCAGGTGGGCGGGCCGGTCGTGCTGGATGAACTGACGCGCCTGGTACTCGCGAACGAACTCGTACAGCCCCAAGTCCGAATCGTAGATGGTGGGATAGGGCGGCCTGGGGTCGTTCTTGAACACCGCCGAAGAGAACAACTCGTTGTGGCGGGTCAGCCACACCAGGTCGTCGTGGCGGGTTACTACCCATACCTGGTATAGCTCGTTCCAGTGTACCGGGTCTTCTTCCCTGAGTTGGCCGTAGTAAGAGTAGGGGTCGTTGATTACCTCGTCGGTAAACATGTCATCGGTGACTGCAGTAACCATATCGTCGCCTCCCCACGATGTATTCCGAATTCTGGCTGAAACTGCGTGAGTTTTTCAACTGAATCAACCACAAACGTTCTGTAGGCGCCATTCTATCAATATGGTGGAAGGAGGGTCAAGGCGGATTCCGCTAACGCTCTTTTACCCGGGAACACGATGGTCCGGCCAGTCCCGCCGACCGGTCTCCGCTGCAACTCCAGGTTTGTGGTCACTCCGGGGAGAGGGTTCAGCCGAGGCTGGGGAAGGTTCCAAGTCAGGTGGCAAATCCATCGGACCAGGGTAGAGCCATAGGTCCGCCCCCGCAAGTTTCTCTGTCAAGAGACCTGGGACGAAAGGCCCCGCCGAGACTGTCTCACATTGCCGGGCCAAAACCGCCTGTGCTATACTTGGGGAAATTCTGCGATAGCAGTTATAAGGACAGTGTATATGGTACAGTCTGCTGAGCGTCCTGCCGAACAGGCGGCCGGGGGGGGGCCCACCGCCCCGCCGCCCCCCGGGGGGGCGCGGGGGGGGATCGGCGGTTGGGGGGGGGGGGGGG
>VXOH01000183.1 GCA_009840135.1 Chloroflexota bacterium
GTTGAAGCCCTCGTATTCGCTGCCGCCAATGGTCCGGATGGACGGAGTCAAAGCGATGTCCTGGGTGGTGGAGTGGGTGCAGTTATCCAGGCAACCGGTGATGGTGACGTTGAACTTGCGGGGCAGGTTGGCAAACTCCCGGTTGCCGACAAAGATGTCGTTGTATTCCCGCACCACGCGGGAAGCATCAAACAGCTCGTTGGGGGTAAGGCCGGCCACCGGACACCCCACGATGCCGCGAACGTTGTCCATGCCCGTCTGCAGCGACACGATTCCTACCGATTCCAGCCGGTCCCAGATCTCCTGAACCTGGTCAATACGAAACCACCGGAGCTGCACCTGCTGGCGGGTGGTAAGGTCGGCAAAGTCCTTGCCGAATTCGCTGCTGATACCGGCTATGGCGCGGAACTGGGCTGAGTTGCTGATGCCGTTGGGCATTCGCAGCCGCATCATGAAATGGCCTGGAGTCTGTCGGCGGAAGAACACGCCCAGCCACTTCAGGCGCTCCTTGTCACCATCGCTGATAGTCTCCCAACCCTCAGCGGCGTAGCGGTGCAGGTCTTCCCTGACGTCCAGCCCGTTCTTTTCTGATTTGTAGGCCTCTATCTTGTTCACGATGCTTCTCCTTGTCCGTGCATTGCCATTGCTCACTGCCGGATGAGCGGATTGGCCGGCATTTCAGCCTGTTTCAGGGCGCGACTGCTTCCAGGGGTTTGGATGGCGCTTCATTCGCCATGCCCGCCAATGCCGTGCCTTCTTCGCCAATTCCGGAGACGGCAGCGGCGGCCTGGGCCGCTGCCTGAGACACCGCCAGATTTGCCGCAAAAGCGACGATGGCCTTTACCTGGGGCTTGCAGGCGCCGCAACCGGTACCGGCGCGTGTCGCCGCCGCGACAGATTCCAGGGAGGAGCTGCCATCCCGGCAGGCCTGGATAATCCGGCCCTTGCTCACGCCGTTGCAGTTGCAAATTTTGGCAGTATCGGGCAGGTCGGCCACGTCTATCCGTGGGGCGCCGCCGGTACCGGGGAACAAGAGGCTGGCCCGGTTTTCCAGCAAGAGTTCTCCCCGGTCAAAGGCCTGCAGGACATTGGGGGAGGTCAGTCCGTCACCGAGCAGGATGGCGCCGGCGAGACGCCCGTCACGGATGATCAGCTTCTTGTAGACGCCCCTGGCCGGTTCGCTGTAATGGACTTGTTCGTCTTCATCGGTCTGCAAGTCCTTGTCGCCCATGACGGCCAGGTCCACACCCAGAACCTTCAGCTTGGTGGACACCCTGACTCCGCGGAAGGAGGCCTCGGGATTCTCACCGCTCAGGTTTTCCGCCAGGATTCGGGCCTGTTCCCAGAGCGGGGCCACCAGCCCGAAGAGCTTTCCACGGTGCTGGGCACACTCGCCTATGGCGTAGATGTTGCGGTCGTTGCGGCAGGAAAGGTCGTCCTGAATTACGATGCCGTGCTGCACGTGAAGGCCGGCCTGCCTGGCAAGATCAATGTTGGGCCTGACGCCGGCGGCTACAACGATCATTTCGCATTCCAATTCCTCGCCGTCCTTGAAGGTGATTCCGCCAATGGGAGCTCCGGCAAAGGGCGGGGTAATGGACTCGGCCAGCTTGTCCAGGTGGATCCGGAGGCCCAGGTTCTCCAGGGATTGCTTCAGCATGGCGCCGGCCGGGGCATCCAGTTGGCTGTTCATCAGGTAGTCGCCCAGGTGGGCGATGTGGACCTCCAGGCCCCGCTCCAGCAACCCCCTGGCCGCTTCAAGGCCGAGCAGCCCACCGCCGATGACCACTGCCCGGCGGGCTTGGGTCGAGTGTTCGATCATGGCCTCGCAGTCTTCCAGGGTGCGGAAGGAGAAAACGCCGGGGCGCATGATTCCATCTTCGTCGTACATGTTGTCTATGGGCGGAATGAAGGGAGTGCTGCCCGTGGCGATGACCAGCTTGTCATAGGGCTCGGCGATGCCTCCAGCGGCGTAAACCGACTGTCCCATGCGGTCAATCCAGCCGGCTTTGACTCCGCTGTAGAGCTTTATTCCCTGGTCTTCGTACCAGTCCAGGCCATTGATGAAGGTGTCCTCGGGACGGTGGCAACCGGCCAGCACGCTGGACAACAGGATGCGGTTGTAATTGCCGCGAGGCTCCTCGCCGAACATGACGATGTCGTAAATGCCGGAGCCGTCTCGGGCCACCAGTTCCTCGGCAAACCTGGCTCCGGCCATGCCGTTGCCGATGATGACGAGCCTTTCCTTCTTTAACATTCAGAATCCTCGCGGCGGCTGGTAACGCTGTTTGCCTTTAACTTTCCCAATAAGATAGGAACTCTCCAAGGAGTGTCGTCAAATTGCTCCATTAATCCGGTGCAATCATGAATCTTGACTTCAGCCAGCGATCCGCCTGAGGCGGACGCCTGCGCGGGAACGACGAAAAGAGAGGCAGGGAGCCTTCCACCTTCAATTTGACGACACCCCCTGGTCTCTATCCAGGCTTAATTCCTTGACGATTCTCACGGCGCAAACCTTGAACTCGGGCATACGGCTGGTAGGGTCCAGCGCCGGATTGGTCAGCAGGTTTACGGACTGCTCATCGGGCCAGTGAAAGGGAGCAAATACGGTGTCCCTGCGGATGCCCGGGGAATACCGCACCCTGAACCGGGCCGCTCCCCGCCTGGTTTCCAGGGTGAATATTTCGCCGTCTGCCAGGCCGTAGGTGGCTGCCGTAGTGGGGTGAATTTCCGCCATCGGTTCGGGGGCAATGGATTCCAGCTCTTCGATTCTCCGGGTCTGGGTGCCGGACTGGTACTGGGCCAGGACCCGGCCGGTGGTGAGATAAAGGGGAAACTCTTCGTCCGGTTCTTCAGCCGGCGGGCGGTGGAGTACCGGATGGAAGCGGGCCCTGCCGGTGGGTGTGGGAAAAGACTCGGTAAACATCCTGGGAGTGCCTGGGTGGTCCACGGAAGGGCAGGGCCAGAAGATGCCCTGGGCGGCCTCAATTTTCTCGTAGGTAATGCCGGAGTAGTCGGCCACTCCACCGGCGCTGGCAGCCCGGAATTCCTCAAATACGGCCTCGGTATCGGCGTAGCTGAACCAGCGCTCCCTGCCCAACCGCGCCGCCAATGCTTCCAGCAATTCCAGGTCGGTAAGCACCCCGTCCGGTGGGTCGAAGGCGCGGCGGCGGCGAATTACCCGCCCCTCCAGGTTGGTCATGGTCCCCTCTTCCTCGGCCCACTGGGCGGAAGGCAAGACCACGTCGGCCAGCAGCGCTGTCTCCGACAGGAAGAAGTCGGAAACTACCAGGAAGTCGAGGGACTGCAGCTTTTCACGAATGTGGTTGCCGTTGGGGGCGGACACGACGACGTTGGAGCCCAGGACCAGCAGGGAACGGATGCCGCCTTCGGGACCCAGGGAGTCCAGCAGTTCGTAAGCCGACTTGCCCGGTCCCGGCAGGTCTTCTTCGGGGAAGTCCCAGACCCTGGAGATGTGCCGCCGCGCGGCAGGGTCGGCAATCAGGCGATAGCCGGGCAACTGGTCGGCCTTTTGGCCGTGCTCTCTGCCGCCCTGGCCGTTGCCCTGACCGGTCAGGCAGCCGTAGCCGGAATAGGGCCGGCCCACTGTGCCCAGGGCCAGGGCCAGGTTGATGAAGGAAAGGACGTTGGAGACGCTCTGGGCCTGCTGTTCGGCGCCCCGGCCGGTCAGGATCATGGCGGTACCGGCCCTGCCAAGAAGCCTGGCGGCCTGCAGCAGTTCGGCCTCGGGGACGCCGGTAATTCTCTCGACCCTCTCCGGCCAGTAGGTGGCAGCCACACCCCGAACTCGTTCGAAGCCCTCGGTGCGTTGCTGAATGTAGCCTTCATCAATGAGGCCGTCACGGATGAGCAGGTGAAGAAGGCCTATGGCCAGCGCTGCATCGGTACCCGGTGTAAGGCGCAGGTGGAGGTCAGCTGAACCGGCGGTGGCGGTGAGCCTGGGGTCCGCGACTATCAGCAACCCCCCGTTGGCCTTCTGCGCCTCAAAGTACTGCATGATGGGAGGCATGGTCTCGGCGATGTTGCCGCCGGCCAGAAGCACCACCTCGGCGTGGGCGATATCTTCCAGTGGGAAGGGCAAGCCCCGGTCCATGCCCAGGGCCCGAATTCCAGCAGCGGCGGCCGAAGACATGCAGAAGCGGCCGTTGTAATCAATGTTGGAGGTTCCCAGGGCGACCCGGGCAAACTTGCCCAGCAGGTAGGCCTTTTCGTTGGTAAGGGAACCGCCGCCGAATATCCCCACGGCATCGGCGCCGTAGTTGTTACGGGTAACCTGAAAGGCTTCTGCCACCCGACCCAGGGCATCATCCCAGGAAGCGGGGACGAGTTGGCCTTCAGCGTTTCGGATGAGGGGAGTGAGCAACCTGTCGGGGTGGGACAGGGCCGCCGAGGAGGTCCAGCCCTTGATGCAAAGGGCGCCCTTGTTCACGGGAAAATCGGGGTCGCCTGCCACGACGGCGGTTTCCCTGGTCCCCGAGAGACGCATTCCACACTGGAAGGCGCAATAGGGGCAGTGGGTAGCGGTTTCGCAATTGGCCGGAGGGGAGGACATCGCCGATTCCAACTTCCTGTCTTAGTCTTGCTGGAATCAGCCTATGGGCCGATTATTTCGGCGGTATGACGAAGATGTAACTAACCAATAACAGGCGTGTTAAGAGTAATGCAACGGGGTCGAGCGGCGGCATGGTTTTGGGGAGCCCTGCCCCGAGGCAGGGCCTCCCACATCTTCGGAGAGAGAGTGCGAGAGTGATGGGCATTGAATACGGGGAGTTAAAGGCGCCGGACGCCATTGTGATGGCTGTTCAATTGGTGGCGATTCGGCCCTGGAGATTCAACCAGGAAAAAGGGCAGCCATAAGGGCTGTCCCTACCACCCTGTCCGATCGAATGGCCAGGAAGCCATCGTAAGCTGCCAGGGCCGGTGATTAGAGAAGCCGGCAACGGGCGTAAGTGGCTTGCCGCCCGCGAGTACATTGTTCCTGCAATTTGTGGAAAGGTAAATCTCTTAACTCGCAATATGGACCGTGTTCCTTTCAATAGATCGGCATACCAGAACGGGATTCCGTTGCAGGACGGTCAAACAACTCACTGGAGTCAAAACGGAAACCGATTCCAAGCCGGGCAAACTGCCGGCGGAAATCGGCATCACTTTGTACCGTCTCGCTTCGCATTGCAAGTTCCCGAGCTGCAAACAGGGTCACTTCCAGGGGCCAAGCACTTAAGAATGTTCACCAGCTTTCCAAAAATTTCTGGAAACTTCCACAAACAGCACCTGGCCTATCCAAAAAAGAACAATATTGACCGGCTACTCGACAAAATCCATAATTGATACCCTAAAGCGACAGGGGGTATCAGCCCATGTTTGATTGGCTTGGCATCAACCACCTATTCGAACTCTCCATGACGGAAGCGATTGCGGGGTTCTTTACTCCGCTGGCAATCTTTGCCGCTTTCTTCCTGGTCCAGCTGATACTTCCGGGCCGGCGGGTTACCGGCTATGTCATAAATCCGGACACCGGTGAACCCCGAAGCTACAAGCTGAACGGAATCCTGGTGTTCGTTATTGCGGTGGTTGTGTGGTACTTCGAAGTTACGGGTATGCCGAGGGACTGGTTTTACCGCTCAACGATTTATGCGATAGCCGGGGGCACTGTATTCTGCGTCTTCTTTTCCCTTTACGCTGTGTTCAGCCAGCCCAAAGGGAGGATTCAGAACCCCTTCATCGCCTTCTGGGAGGGTCGGGCCCTGGAACTGCCCTACTTCAACGGGCGCTTCGACTTGAAGATGTACCTTTATGTCGTCGGCGGGACGATGCTTTCGCTGAACGCCCTTTCCGGAGCCGCCTACCACTACGAGCGATTCGGGGCGGATTTCAACCCGGGCGTTTTTCTCTACGCCGGCTTCCTGACCTTTTACGTTTTCGACTACTTCATCTTCGAGCGGGTGCAACTCTACACCTACGACCTTATCCACGAACACCTGGGGTTCAAGCTGATCTGGGGCGGGCTTGTGATTTACGGGTGGCTCTACATCCTCCCACTGTGGGGGATGGCAGCTTACCCGAATCCGGGATTCTCAACTGCATGGACGTATGTCTGGCTCATCGGGACGGCGGCGTTATTCCTCATCGGATGGGGAATTTCCCGGGGCGCGAACATGCAGAAATATACCTTCAAGCGGTGGCCAGAGCGGAAGTTCCTGGGGTTTATGGATCCAAAGTACATAGAGGCCGGTGAGCGGAAGATTCTTTGCAGTGGACTGTGGGGCGCGGCCCGCCATTTCAACTATCTGGGCGAAGGCTTTGCCTCCTTTTCCATAGGGCTTGTCTTCGGGTATTTTGCCAACCCCTGGGCCTGGACCTATTTCGTTTTCATCGTGTCCCTCTTTACCTGGAGGCAAAGAGTTGACGAGGCCAACTGCGCCGAGAAATACGGCGCGGAAAAATGGGCGGAGTACCGGGAACGGGTGAAGTACCGGATACTCCCGGGCATTTACTGAGGGTTACTTCCCGTCCTCGAACAGCGCGCGACAGTGCCGTTTAAGTCGCGGGGTTCCCCTGGTTTCGCGACCCGGCATTTCCCATTTTATTGGCGGACACGGGCCGCACAGGTTACAAGAGGTCCCGGGCCGTTGGCTACTCCTCCGCTGCGCGGGCGGCGGGGAGATAATCGGAGTCGGAGAAGTTGGCAAAGCGATCCGGCAAAAACTCGCCCATGCCGGCAACGATGTTTGTTGAACCGCCAAGAATATAGTCGCGGATGATTCGGCCGGTAATGGGTCCCAGATGGATGCCCTTGGTGGTATGCCCGGTGGCCAGGAATACGCCATCGCAGCCTGGCACCGGACCTATGATGGGTTTACTGTCGGGGCTCAAAGGACGAGACCCGGCAAGCTGCTGGACCAATTCAGCCCGTTCCAGGTCAGGCAGGACGTCAATAGCGCGCTGCAGAAGTTCCAGCCGGGCGCTTTCAGTCGGCTGGCGGTCAAATTCCACGCCCCCGAAGAGTTCTCGCTGGTCGTAGTCCCGGCCACCCGTGCTGCCCACACTGGTCAGGCCATCCAGGCGGCTGATCATGTGGCCGCGCCTGGGTGAACTGATCAGCACCGGCAGGGGCTCACCGGGATAATTCAGCAGAAGACGCTCCCCCTTCATGGGCCGCACCGGAACGGGAAATTCGAGCCAGGACGTAAAATCCGTGCTCCAAGAACCGGCGGCAATTACCACGGCGCCGCAGCTCAAGTCTCCCTGGGCGGTCCTGACACCGGTCACGGAGGCCCCGCTGTTGGTATCACCGGTTACCAAACCGGTAACTACCCGCTGGAGTATCCGGGCGCCCCTGAGTTCGGCGCCACGACCCAAGGCCAGGTTCAGGCGGTAGCTATCCAGTTGAGCAGACTCGTCCTCGTACGCCGCGCCGACAATGCGCGGGGAAAGGCGCGGTTCGATGTCGTGGACTTCCCTGGCATCAATCCAGCGCATATTCACAAGGGACTGCTGCCATTCCATCATTCCCTTGATCAGGCCAGCTTCCTCGTCGTCAAGAGCAAGCCGGAGCGAAGGACGACGCTGGTAAAGCAGGTCCATGCCGGTTAGTGATTCCAGCTCAGGGACCAGTTCCACAAACTCGGTGTAAGCGGCTTGCGCCATTTGGAAGGACGCGCCAGGAGAGAACTCAGCCCCCAGGAGACTGAGGGACCCGGTGGCATGGGCCGAGGCCCCGCTGCCCATGGCTTCCCGCTCCAGGAGAATGACGCTTGCGCCTTCCCGGGCGAGATAATAGGCTACCGAACACCCAACTACCCCGCCGCCGATTACTATGATGTCGGCAACGTCGGCCAATTATTTGCCCTCCACCAGGAAATTTTGGCGATTATCCCTGTAACGGCATGGGGTGTCAAATTGGGAGGGTTTCGGTCTGAGTTTCATATAGAATGGTGGGGCAAGAATAACAAACTGCCCAGGAGAAGCTAACCTGGCGACGGGGCAAAAGCGCCTAACGGGTATTCAGGTTTGGACTGTTATTCTGGTAACCGGCAGAGTTCTGCCTGCATTGGGTGTAGAACCAGGAGGTAATCAGTGGATATTACAAGGGGAATCGGCAAATATGTGACCTCCAGCAACATCGAAAACTTCCCACCTGAGGCGGTGGAAGCTGCCAAGGGGGCGATTATGGACTGCCTGGCCTGCATGGTGGCCGGTAGCAGGGAAGAACTGGCGGACATACTTTGCGGGTATGTGGCCGGTGAATGCTCCAATCCCGCTGCCAGCGTTGTGGGTCGGGGATTCAGGACTTCAGCAGCCAACGCGGCCCTGGTGAACGGGGCCATGGCTCACGCCCTGGATTACGATGACATTACCCAGATTACAAAGACCCACCCCACGGCCGTTCTATTGCCGGCTGCCCTGGCAGTGGCGGAGGAAACCGGGGCCACCGGCCACGATATGCTGCTGGGCTATATGACCGGGTTCGAGGTGGCCTGCGCGGTGGGCGAGGCGTTGAGTGAAGCCTACTACGATGACCTGGGCTGGCACCCCACCGGCCCCCTGGGCGCCCTGGGAGCCGCGGCGGCGGCCAGCAAGATAATGGGACTGGAACCGGACCGGACGGCCATGGCCATATCCCTGGCGGCCTCCCAGGCATCGGGGCTGCGGCAGAACTTTGGCACCATGACCAAGCCCTTCCACGCCGGCGACGCGGCCCGGGCCGGGGTGGCGGCTTCCCGGCTGGTGCGAGAGGGATTTACGGCCAGCCAGGACGCCCTGGAGGGCCGGTTTGGATTCCTGCGAGCCTTTTCGGGCGGCCAGGGCTTCAACCCCGCCGGCATCGTGGAAAACCTGGCAAGCCGCTGTTACCTGGTGGAGTCGGGTATTGAAGTAAAGAAGTACCCATGTTGCGGGAGCGCCCACCTGGCCCTGGACGCCACCTTTGACCTCCTGGCAGAGGGAACAATTGATCCGGAGACGGTGGAGAAGATCGAGGTCATGGTGGACTTTGACCCGCCCCGTTCATTGATTCACTCGCGCCCGGAGTCATCGCTGGAGGGTAAATTCAGCATGCAATACTGCCTGGCCGCCGCGCTGCTGGACCTCCGGGTGGGGCTGAATTCCTTCTCAGACGAACAGGTGATGCGACCCAGCGCCCAGTCACTTATTCCCCGCATTGACATGCGCCGGATACCCGGGAACGAGGGCAAGCCAAGCTGGACCGAGGGCTACAACGAGGTTGACGTTTATCTGGCAGACGGCACGGTGCTACGCAGGCAGGCCCAACGCGCCAACAGCGGGGCCCTGCGAGGGGTGAGCATGCAGGACATCAGGGAAAAGTTCCGCGACTGCGCGTCGCTGTGCCTACCGGATGCAACGACCGCTGAAGTCCTGTCCCGCCTGGACCATCTGGAGGCTGCGGAGCCCATCAGCGGCCTGACGGAGTTGCTCCGGTGCTGACTTTTCGGTGAGATGGCCCTTCTAGATGGAAGGGTTGAAATAACAGATCCCTTCCCCCTTTGATGAGCTGACAAGAGTATTTATTCGGCCATTATAAAGGAGAACTGCCCGATGAAATGTAGTCCTGGGCCCTTCGGCATAGCTCAGGATAAACTGCGCGAAGGATCTGGAATCCAAGGGAATAGAGGTATTGCCTTTCTGAAAGTCGTCATAGGGGAACCATTTTAGATTCTTCACTCCGTCCAGAATGACGTACTAACTGGGCAAGGTCTATGGCAAATACATACCCCTTTGAGCCCTTGATGGGGGAGGGAATGCTTGAAGCGCCGCGCAACCGGTGTAGTCCGGGCCCCATCACGCGCTGGTGAATATCTCGTTGGCGATGTCCATCGCCTCCCGGGCGAAGGGTATTCCAGCGTAGAGGGTCATGTGGCCGAACACCTCGATGACCTGGTCCTTCGTCAACCCGATATTCAGCGCGCCGCGAATGTGGCCCCGCAGCGGGCTATGGCGGCCCAGGGTTGCCAGGCAGGTCATGGTGCAGAGGCAGCGGCTGGTAACGTCCAGACCCGGACGGGTCCAGATCGCTCCCCAATAGTATTCCCCGGTGGTTCGACCCAGTTCTGCCTCAGCCTGGGTG
>VXOH01000040.1 GCA_009840135.1 Chloroflexota bacterium
TGCTGGACGAGGAGATGGACGGCGTGGCCCGGGAGCAGCGGCAGAACCTGGAAACTATCGAGGCAGAACTGGAAGAGGTGAAGCGGAAGCTGGACCGCATCTGGCACTTTGTGGAGAGCACCGACCTGGACATGGCTGACGCCTCGGAGCGCATCCTGGAACACCGCCACCGCCGGGAGCAACTGGAAGCCGCCGCCGAGGATGCCAGGGCAGTGCTGTCCCAACGTCGGGAACTGCTGGACAGCGCCGACACCATCGCCGCCTTCGCCCAGGACATGAGCCAGTTTCTCAGGACCAGCGAATTAACCGAGACCAAAGCCTTCGTGCGGTCATTCGTCAAGGAGGTGCTGGTGCGGCCCGGCGGGGCGACGATTACCTACTCCATCCCCACACCGGAGGACAGCCCCATAGGGGGAGCGGACGCCGCCGAAATCGCCCTGAATGGCGGTGTTCGCAGTATCAAATACGGTGGTGGGCCGTGTGGGGATCGAACCCACGACACCCGGATTAAAAGTCCGGTGCTCTGCCAGCTGAGCTAACGGCCCACGGAAGGCTGTCAAAAGAGGTAGCAAGTATTCTAGCATACCCGCATTATTGGTTGAATCCGGGCCTGCCGGTCCGGCAAGCTGGGACCGGCGAAGTTACAACTTTGTAAATTCTTGACCTGCCTGTACGGGCGGGCATGAATCTCCTGTAACCACCTCTTGCCAGATCGTGAAAAATGGTGCATACTTTTCCCCGTTAGATTTACTTCCTGGTGGTTCTAGCGGGGTGGCCCCACCCGTTCCCATCCCGAACACGGTAGTGAAACGCCCCAGCGCCGACGATACTGCTTTGGTGACGAAGTGGGAAAATAGGTCACCGCCGGGAAGTATTTCTGAGAACCCCCGGTACCGTTAGTTACGGCCTCTTTGCGGGGCCAACTTCGCGGGATCAACCGGTTTTAGTTACCTCCCTTCCAGTTCTGCTCAGACCCGTGTCTAAGAATGGCTAAACTTGTGCGGCTCCGGGCAGATACAATAGCTTTACATTAACAATTCGTGTGCAATATAATTCAGTCGAGTTTGATGTTGGGTAAAGCCAACCTAAATTCTGGGGGCGCTGCTTCGTTTAGAATCCCTTAATTGGCCCAGGTACGAACTCGGAATCGGTACGAACTCGGAAGCAGTTCATCGAGCCCCTTTTACCCGACAGGAGCGGTATTATGGGAAGCAGATTCGAAAAGTTCTCGGAACGGGCGCGGAGAGTTCTTTCGCTGGCTCAGGAGGAGGCCCAGCGATTTAACCACAACTACATAGGTACTGAACACATCCTGCTTGGCCTTGTTCGAGAAACGGAAGGCGTAGCCGCCAGGGTCCTTTCCGGCCTGGGGGTTGATCTCAGCAAGGTAAGGTCCGCCGTAGAGTTCATTATCGGCAGGGGTGAAAAGCCCGCCCAGGGCGAAATCGGCCTTACCCCCAGGGCTAAGAAGGTTGTAGAACTGGCGGTGGATGAAGCCCGCCGCATGAACCACACCTATATCGGCACCGAGCATTTGCTCATCGGTCTGCTGCGCGAGGGCGAAGGCGTCGCCGCCGGCGTCCTGGAAAGCCTGGGGGTTACCCTGGAGAAAGTACGGACCGAAACCCATCGCATCCTCAGCAACAGCTCCACTGGCAGCGGCTCCCAGAGCAGCCGCACCGGCACCCGCACTCCTACCCTGGACCAGCTCGGTATTGACCTCACCAACGCCGCCCGGGACAGCAAGCTCGACCCGGTGGTGGGACGCGATTCGGAAATCCAGCGGGTAGTCCAGATTCTCAGCCGCCGCACCAAGAACAATCCGGTGCTGGTGGGCGAGCCTGGCGTGGGAAAGACGGCTATCGTGGAAGCCCTGGCCCAGCAGATTTACGGCGGAGAGGTCCCCGAAACCCTGCAGGGCAAACGCCTGGTGACCCTGGACATGGGCGCCCTGGTGGCCGGTACCAAGTACCGGGGCGAATTCGAGGAACGGCTCAAAAAGGTAATTGAAGAGATCAAGACGGCAGGCAACTGTGTCTTGTTCATTGACGAGGTTCACACGCTCGTGGGCGCCGGCGCCGCCGAGGGCGCGGTGGACGCATCCAATATATTGAAGCCATCCCTGGCCAGGGGTGAAATTCAATGCATTGGCGCTACTACCCTGGACGACTACCGCAAGTACGTTGAACGTGACCCCGCCCTGGAGCGCCGCCTCCAGCCCGTGCGGGTTGAAGAGCCCAATGGCGACGAGACCATCGACATTTTGATGGGTGTCAAGGGCAACTACGAAGACCACCACAACGTTGATTTCACCGACGCGGCTATTCGCGCCGCTGCCACCCTGGCAACCCGCTTTATTCCCGACCGCTTCCTGCCCGACAAGGCCATTGACCTGCTGGACGAGGCCGGTTCCCGCGTCCGTCTCCGGGGCAGCGTAACCCCCACCTCCGTCAAGGATGCCATGGAGGTGCTGGACAAGGTACGGCAGGAAAAGGACGAAGCCATTGCCTCCCAGCAGTACGAGGTTGCTGCGGAGTTGCGCGACCGCGAATTGAACCTGAATCAGGACCTGGACACCCTGAAAGAGGAGTGGCAGGAAGACCGGGCCAAGGGCCGGTCGACCGTCACCGAAGAGGACATCGCCGAAGTTGTCAGCATGTGGACCGGCATTCCGGTAACCCGCCTGGCCGCGGAAGAGACAGAGCGGCTGATTCACATGGAAGACGACCTGCACAAGCGCATAATTGGGCAGGACGAGGCCATCGTTAACATCTCAAAGGCGGTCCGCCGGGCCAGGGCCGGACTGAAGGACCCCCGCCATCCCATCGGCGTGTTCATGTTCCTGGGCCCCACCGGTGTGGGCAAGACTGAGTTGGTAAGGGCCATGGCCGAGGTAATGTTCGGCCACGAGGACAACATGATCCGCCTGGACATGTCCGAGTTCCAGGAACGCCATACGGTGGCCCGCCTGATCGGCGCCCCTCCGGGCTATGTAGGCTACGACGAAGGCGGCCAGCTGACGGAAGGCGTCCGGCGGAAGAACTATTGCGCCATCCTGCTGGATGAAATTGAAAAGGCCCATCCGGAAGTGTTCAATATCCTGCTGCAGATCTTTGACGCCGGTCAGTTGACCGACGCCCGGGGCCGGCGGGTGGACTTCCGCAATTCCATCATCGTGATGACCAGCAACCTGGGTTCCGACCTGATCAAGCGGGACACCACCCTGGGCTTCGGTGTCAAGTCCGATGAAGCCCAGTCTTCCCAGCAGTCCTACGAGCGGATGAAGGACAAGGTTATGGATGAAGTCAAGCGCTTCTTCCGGCCCGAGTTCCTCAACCGTATTGATGCCACGGTGGTCTTCCACCAGTTGGACCGCGAACAGATTCATGCCATCGTTGACCTGATGATCGGCATGGTCCAGCAGGAACTGGAAGACAAGAACATCCAGCTCGAGATTACCGACGCCGCTCGCGAGTACCTGGGCGAGAAGGGATTCGACCCGGTGCTGGGCGCCCGCCCGCTGCGCCGCGTGATTCAGAACGAGGTTGAGGACACCCTCTCCGACGAGTTGCTGAGTGGCCGGTTGAACGATGGAGACACCGCGGTTGTGGACGTGGAAGACGAAAATATTGTCATTCGCGCCAAGGTTTCGGCGGTCGTCGAAAAAGCGACGGACCCCGCGATGGATCCAGCCATGGATCCCGTGTAAGGGTTCAGGCAAGCGAAGTTACAGCGGCTTCGACCGGCACATCCCTGATAGCTAGACTGACAACAGGCCCCGTTTAACGGGGCCTGTTGTTGTTATAAGTTGTTGCTATAATGGGCCGGCGGCATCAGGAGGCAACCCATGGTGAACCGGTCCAGGACCCCGCAGCGTACCCAGTTCGTGTGCCGGGAGTGCGGCCACGAGAGCGCCCGCTGGCTCGGCTTTTGTCCGGCGCCCGGTTGTGGTTCCTCCCTGCCACTGCAGGAGGTTGACGTCGTCGCCCGCGTCGGGAATCGCTCTTCCTGGCTGACGGGAAGTGGGGAACGACCCAGGGAGCTCTCCCAGTTGGCTTCAGAAGACCGCAGCCGATTTGCCCTGCCGTCTGAAGAATTCAACCGCGTCCTGGGCGGAGGAATTGTTCCCGGGTCCGTGGCCCTGCTGGCCGGCGAGCCAGGCGTCGGCAAGTCCACACTGCTGCTGCAGTTGGCCCGCTATCTGTCAGAGAGCGGCCGCCAGGTGGCCTATGTCAGCGGAGAAGAATCGCCCCACCAGATAAAGCTGCGCTCGGAACGATTGGGCTTTGCCGGGGATGGCGTTTTCCTGGTAAGCGATACCGACGTTGACCTGGCTCTATCCAATCTGGACGAATGCCAACCCCTCCTCGTAATTGTGGACTCAATCCAGACCCTCTTCACCCAGGACGCGCCGGCCGGCCCCGGCAGTGTGGCTCAGGTACGGGAATGTGGACTGAAACTGTTGCAATGGGCCAAGCAGCGAAACGTGCCGGTTTTCCTGGCCGGCCACATGACCAAGGACGGCAGCCTGGCCGGTCCCAGGGTGCTGGAGCACATGGTGGACCTGGTTATGTACCTGGAGGCGCAGGACGTCAGCTCATACCGGATCCTGCGCAGCGGCAAGAACAGGTTCGGCTCAACCACTGAAATCGGGGTGTTTGAAATGACCGGCCAGGGCCTGGTGGAGGTTCCCGACCCCTCGCAAGCGCTGCTGGCCCAACGGTACGAGAGAGCGGTGGGAGCATCGCTGGTTCCCGCTCTTGAAGGCACCCGCCCCTTGATGCTGGAAATCCAGGCTCTCACCTCGCCGGCCTTTGCTCCCGTGCCCCGCCGCGTGGCCAACGGCGTGGACTACAATCGGCTCCTGATGCTGGCGGCGGTGGCGTCCCGCCGCTGCGGCCTGGAACTGGGAGGGCAGGACATCATTGTGAACGTGGCCGGCGGTTTTCGCGTTAACGAGCCCGCCGCCGACCTGGGCATAATCCTGGCCCTGGCTTCCAGTCTTTATAACCGACCCCTGGACCCGCAACTGGTTGCCGTAGGTGAGGTTGGACTGAGCGGCGAACTCCGTACCGTACCCCAGATGGAGCGCAGGATAACCGAGGCGGCTCGCCTGGGTCTGTCAAAGTGTATTCTGCCGGAAAACGCCCAAGACGACGTAACACGCACTTCCGAAATGGAGCCCGTATTCGTAAGGACGGTTCGCCAGGCTTTGCGGGCGTCGTTGGGCTCTGCGGGCAAAGCAGGGGTAAGCATCTCGGAGCAGGAGTACGAAAGGGACATTGATGAACTGGGCTTTGGCTGAATGCCGGGTGCGCCGCCCTAAGCGCCCTTCAGTCATTTATTGAATTGCAACTTAAGAGGAACGCCCCGGTCCAGGCCGGGGCGTTTTCATTGGGACAACCTGGCGGGGCCTGCAAGGCAAGTCCCTGCTGGAAGGGTATGTCTATTTGCTGAAATACATGGTATTGGCCCGTACTCTCGGAGCGTAGTGAGGCGTCCACTCCAGTCCCTCGGAAAGAGCGTAGACCGAGACCACCTGGAAGCCATGCACGAAATGGAAATTGTCATGCACGTAGTCGGCGATTTCTTCCATTAACTGGCGGCGCAACTCGCCGGTGGGAGTAGCGTTCGCAATCTCCATCATATCCTGGAGGTCCTGGTAGCAGACGCCGCTGGAACGGCTGTAGCAGCTGTTCCGAAGCACAGCCTGCCGGGAGTAATCGAGAGACTCGGTGGATGTTGGCCCCGCCGCGATGGACAGGGAAACGTGCCGCGGCGGCCCTGGGCCGAGGGTGACGCACTTTTCGTGCAGGTCAGCGCCGGCGGCGTTGGCTATATCCTCTCTCGTCCGCTGGTGGCCGCAGGTTGACCGGTGGATCTGGCTGTAAACGCTGGACTCGACCACGTTCAGGGTGGCCTTGATGCCCGCGTCGTTCCAGGCCGTCACGTAGGCCTCACCTACTTCCACGTCCTTCGGTATGCGGTTGGACCGCATGGTCAGGACAACCTCATGTTCCGGGTCATAGTTGGCTTGCTGCAGCAGTTGCTTGGCCAGGTCCGGGTCGTAGGCATGGGGGGCCGAGTTGTAGTCGGTTATGCCCACCGTGCCAACCTGGGCGATGTTGCCGTAGCAGGACACCAGGCCGCCGTAAATCTGCTCCAGTATGGTCTGGCAATCTACGGCGTGATTCAAGGCTGCCCTTACCTCCTTCTTGGAAAGTTCGGGGTCGAAGATGGTGTCAATGGTGAACCGGAAGACCTCATTGTTGGTGGCGGAAACCCACTTGGGGACCCTGTCGCGGTCGTCAATGGCGATTTCCGTCCAGTCTGCCTCACCGGCCTGGATCATCGAGGCCCTTACGGCGGGTTCGTTGCGCCACTGCTGGATTACCGTATTGATTGACGGCGCCTGGGAGAAACTGGTGGATGGATTGGGGTTATAGCCCTCGTAGGCTTCGAGTTCTATCTCAATGCCGGAGCGCCACTCAACTATCTTGTATGGTCCCAGCCCCACGCTGTTCCGCTCGATTTCAGCAGGAAACTCAATGGGCAAATCGTTAGCCGAGGTAGCTCCCACCGCGTTCAGGAACCATTCCACGTCCTGGAACTTGGTGAAAATGGTGGTGCGGGGCAGGATGGGGCACGCCTTGCCGCATACGACGTCCAGCGTGTACTCGTCCACGACTTCGCCCCCGATGACGCCATGGAAGCTGAAGTCATTGGAATTGTGGTGGCCGCTGGTTTCCTCGTCGCCGAAGAAATCAACCCAGAACTTGGCCTGCTCCGCGTTCCAGGGTGCGCCGTTGTGGAAAGTCACTCCGTCACGCAGCTTAAACTGCCACCGGTCGGGGCCGAGTTGTTCCCATCCCTCAATTCCGGTAAGTCCCACTACCTGGAAGTTGTTGTGGTCATCAATCCAGGTAAGAGGGTCGCTGGCCATATCGTCACAGATGGTGTTCTGGATGTTGCCGCCGCAGTTGGAACTGGCAGCGCCTATGGTAGTTGGCTCTTCGTTGGTTACGAAGATCAGCGTGTCGCGCACACTTTCTACCTGCGGTGGCGGCGCGGCAGTGGGCAGAGGGGCAGCAGTGGGGGCGGCGGCCGCCTGGCTCTGCGCCGATTCGGCAGGTTTTGCCGCACTCTCCGCCGGTTTGGCCTCCTTGGCTTCGGTACTCTTTTCCATGGAAGCTTCGGGAGCAGGCGCCGCCGTGGGCGGAATCTCCAGTGCCGCCGGGGCCGCCAGCTCAGGCGCCGCGGCCGGTTCAGCCACGGGCGCCGCTTCCTCGGCGGCTCCGCAGGCGACGGCAGCCAGCGCCAGCAAAGCCAACAAGGGCAATAGACTCCGGCGTAACGGGGCTGTGTTTGCCAGTAAGATCCTGGTCATTTAACTCCTCCTTGCCGATAGTCTTATATACTTACGATATTTATCCATGTATTACGTAGAGTTTTACTGAATTATCACCTCCTAACAATAAAGAATGGAATATTTGGGAAGGGTTCCGTAATTACTAACACAGAGAATAACTGCTGTCAAATGCCCTCTCCGTGAGCTATTGTGGGCGCGGAAAGGGCGGTTCACATAATAATAGTGGGTGGCCGGTGCGGTCGGAATTGTGGGCGCAGAAAAGCGCCCCGGACACTTGTCCGGGGCGCTCTGTTTGGCGGAACTACTCCGCAGCTACCTTTGCCCGAAGGCTTAGTTGGCTGCGAAGTCCATTATGTTGGCGCGGATGCGAGGAGCGTAGTGGGGTTCCCACTCCAGGTCCGCGGACAGACCATAAATCTGCACCACCAGGAAGTTGGGCACAAAGTGGAAGTCGTTATGTACCCGGTTGGCTATGGCTTCCATGCGCTGGCGGCGCAGGTCGCCGGAGGGGGTGGCGTTAGCCTCTTCGATCATCATCTCCAGATCCCCGTAGCAGACCCCGCTGGAGCGGCTGTAGCAGCTGTTCCGGAGGATTGCCTGCCTGGAGAAGTCCAGGGACTCCGTCGAAGTGGCCGGGGCGGTAATGTGCATGGACGAGTAGTTGGGCATACCGGGGCCCAGGCTCCGGCACTTTTCGTGCAGGTCAGATCCCGCTGCCAGTTCAAATTCCTCGCGTGTCCGCCCGTGTCCGCAGTTGGAGCGGCCGGTACCGGCGTGGATGGAGGATTCCACCACGTGGAGGCTGGCATTGAAACCTACGTCGTGCCAGAAGGTGATCACGGCCTCAGCGTATTCAACGTCCAGGGGCACTCGCTGTGAACGGATGTGCAGCTTAATCTCGCTGTCTTCCAGGTCCTTGTCATACCCGACCTGCGCCATCAGTTCCACGGCACGTTCGGGGTCATACGGATAACCGGCCGAGTTCTCCGGTGTAATTCCCACGGTGCCGGTCTGGGCGATATTTCCGTAGCATTCGAGTACACCACTAAACACCTCCGCCATCACGGTCTCACAGTCAATGGCAAGGTTAAGGGCTTCCCGTATTTCCCGCTTGCTCAGCCAGGGGTGATGGACCGTGTCAATGGCGTAAACATAGGCCTCGTTATTGGTAGCGGAGACCCACTTGGGCGCCAGGTCCCGGTTCTCGAAGGCTATCTCCGCCCAGTCCGCTTCACCCGCCTGCAGGGCGGCGGCCCGCACCAGGGGCTCGTTGCGCCACTGCTGTACCAGGTTGGGGATGGAGGGCTTACGCGAATAAACGGTGGCAGGGTTGGGATTGTAGCCCTCGTAAGCTTCCAGCTTAATCTCCAGACCCGTGTCCCACTCCACAATCCTGTAGGGGCCCAGGCCGACGGTCAACCGCTCAACCTCCGCGGGCATTTCTTCCGGCAATTCTGCGTAGGAGGATGCTCCTACGACATCCAGGAACCAACCGGTGTCCTGGAACTTGGTAAAAATGGTCGTGCGAGGCAGAATTGGGCAGGCCTTGCCACAAACCACGTCCAGCGTGTATTCGTCCACAACTTCGCCGCCAATAACGCCGTGGAAGCTGAAGTCGTTGGAATTGTAGTGACCGCTGGTTGCTTCGTCGCCGAAGAAGTCAATCCAGAACTTGGCCTGGTCTGCGTTCCATTCGGCTCCGTTATGGAAGGTAACTCCCTGGCGCAGTTTGAACTGCCAGCGGTCGGGACCAAGCTGCTCCCAGCCCTCTACGCCGGTCAACCCGACAACTTCGTAGTTGTTATGGTCGTCAATCCAGGTAAACGGATCGCTGGCCAGGTCATCGCAGATAGTGTTCTGAATGTTTCCGCCACAGTTGGCGCTGGCGGCGCCGATTGTGGTGGGTTCCTCAGCTGTCAGGAATGTCATGGTATCCCTGGACGATACCGCCGGCTGTTCGGCCGGCATGGCCGTGGGTTCGGGAGCTGCCGTGGGAGCGGCAGCCTGGGTTTCCGGCTGGCTTGTCTGGGCCTGCGGCTCAGGTGTGGCGGGAATTGCCAGAGCCTCGGGCCTGGCCGTCTCCGGGGCCGCTGTCGGAGCGGCTGATTCCTGCTGCGCTTCCTCAGAGGTGGAGGCGCCGCAGGCAACGGCAAGCAGGGCCAGCAGCACTACAATTGGAATAAGTGCGCGGCTGAGCCTGTGACTAATTGCCGATTCCTCTCTTCTCATACCTTTCCTCCTCCGATGGTTTTTTCGCGACTTTCGTAAATGAAACTGACTGCAATATGGATTCCGGTTTCGTCACCTCCTGCAGCAGGTTGCTCAAAATCGGTTGTCCTTGGATAATTCGTGCATTTATATAATAGTTGTCTGTTAAAGTCAAGAATATTTCAGTATATATCGTGCCAATCCAGCTACACCGCCACAAACGTCAAATTGATAACGATTATCGCAGAATAGCCCTACTTTTTTTGACGAACTTCTCCACGCCCGGATTGCCGGAAAACTGGAAGCTAAGAGCGAGATTTGAGCCTGCTGGTTGACACGTAGAGGAGACGGCCCATGTCCTGGCCAGGGAGCCCCGGGCCGGATAAAAGCCTTTCGTGGCTTAGGAGAGGGAAGAGGCCGGCAGCGAGCGCCTGGCGCGGCAGCAATTGACAGGCTGATACTCAACATCCGGGTATAGTGGGATGGAGCATGTTCCGGACGGCTCG
>VXOH01000126.1 GCA_009840135.1 Chloroflexota bacterium
ATAGTCATCTACCCGCTCAGGGTTGACGAAGCCACCGGCGTCCTGTCTCCCAATGACCCCTTGTATCAGCCCATGGACCCCCAGGTGGGCCCCCGCCACCTGGCCATGCACCCCAACCTGGACATCGTGTACTTTTCCAACGAGCAGGGCTGTAGTGTCTCCTCCTACCGCGTTGACCAGGACACGGGTACCCTGGGCCATCTGCAAACCGTGTCCACCCTGCCGGAGAATGTCGGTATCCGCAACACCTGTTCGCAGATCCAGTTCTCTGCCGACGCCGCCCTGCTGTACGTGCCCAACCGGGGCCACAACAGCATCGCCGGCTTTGCCGTGGACGGCGAAGGCATGCTTTCCCCGGCGGGACATGCCGCTACCGAGGCGGTGCCCAGCGCCTTCGGGCTGGACCCGGCCGGCCGGTTCGTGTTCGCCGCCGGCTCGGCCACCAACCGCCTGGCCTCCTACAGCATTGACGGACAAAGCGGCGCCCTCACCGCTGGCCCGGTCTACGACGTCGGCGCAAGGCCCATGTCGGTGCTGGCGTTGGCTCTGTAGAGGGTTCCCTGTCCGGAACTTGGGCCTTCTCCGAAAGCAACAACTAGCAACAAACCGGCCGCCGGGCATCCCGGCGGCCGGTGTGGCTTGCGGACTGTGGGCTGGCCCATGTCACGACCATCCTGGGGGCGCATCTGATTTGAAACGAACGGTTGAGGATTGGCCGTTATTCCGGTGAAAGCCGGAAGTCGGGGCCCTCAACTGTATATCAAGCTTCAGGTCAATCGGCGGTGAGGTGAAGCCAATATAACCAGCGGAATTTTCTTTAATGTCCATCCGGGATGAAGCAGTTATCAAGAGTACGGGCAGGAACAGACCAATTGATTACCCTCGCCGTAACCTCTTTACGCTACAGCCCCCGAATGCGGGTACGCTTCAACGGACAGGCCAAATGGCCGGGCGCGCCGGTCAGCTGCCGGACCGTCCGGTCCGGGGGTCCAGCAGGTCTCGCAGCCCGTCGCCCAGCAGATTGAATCCGAGCACCGCCAGGAAGATCGCCACCCCGGGTATCAGTATCAGGCGGGGAGCCGTTTGCAGGTGCTGGCGGGCGTCATTGAGCATGGCGCCCCATTCCGGAGTGGGCGGCTGCGCTCCCAGCCCCAGGAAGTTCAGGCCCGCTATGCCCAGGATGATCCAGCCCACGTCCAGGGACGCGATGACAATGATGGGGCCGAGAATGTTGGGCGTGATGTGGCGGAGGATGATGCGCATGTGGCCGGCTCCCGCTGCCCGGGCCGCCGTTACGTACTCCATCTGCCGCGCTCCCAGGGTTACCCCGCGGATAATGCGGGCATGGCCCACCCACCAGACCGCTCCCGCCGCCAGCAGCACGTTGAACAGGCCCGGCCCCAGCGCACCCGCTACGGCCAGCGCCAGTATCAGCGAGGGAAAGGCTAGGAGCAGGTCCACCAGCGCCATCAGCGCCGTATCCGGCCAGCCGCCGTGGTATCCCGACATTATCCCCACGGTCAACGCGATGGTCATGCTGAGGGCCAGGGTGGCCGCCGCGGCCAGCAGGGTCATGCGCGCCCCATGGACCACCCGGCTGAAAGTGTCCCTGCCCAGGTGGTCGGTGCCCAGAAAATGTTCCGTCGAGGGCGGGAGCAGTCGTTCCGGCAGGTTAATCTTGGTGGGATTATCCAGGGGGAGCCAGGGCGCCAGCAGCCCAGCCAGTAGCAGAGAAACCACCAGGAACAGCCCTAGGGCGGTCCCCGGCTCTCGCAGCAGCGCAGCCCAGCGTCGCCGCTTGCGCCCGCCGGATATTACGGCCTTCGCTGTCTTAATCTCGCTGAGGTCATTGCCTCGTTTAATTTCAACGGCCAACGGCGGCTACACCTCCACCCGCCCGAATTGCATGGTATCAACGGTCATATACGGCTACACCTCGACGCGCTCGAATCGAAGGCGAGGGTCAGCGACGCGCAGGGCAAAGTCGGCAGCCAGGTTGACCAGCAGCACCACTACGGCTATGTAGGTTACGAATCCCTGCACCACCGGGTAGTCCCGGGTCAATACTGCCCCGACCATCAGCTGACCCAGTCCGGGCCAGGTGAAGATGGTCTCCACTATTACCGCGCCGCTGAGCAGGTAACCCAGGTTGACGCCCGTGGCCCCGATGGCCGGCAGCAACGCGTTGCGGAGGGTGTGTCTCAGAGCTACCGTTTGTTCGGGCAACCCCTTGGCCCGCGCCGTCCGGATGTAGTCCTCCCCCAGGGTTTCCAACATACTGGCGCGTATCAGTCGCATCAGTTGGGCCATTGGACCCAGTGAGAGGGCGATGGCCGGCAAAACCACCTGGGCGGGGGAACCGTAGCCCAGGGCCGGCAGCAACGACAGTTGCACCGCGAACAGGATGATCAGTCCGTAGGCCAGGGCATAGGATGGGGCCGCCGCGCCCACCAGCGCCGCCAGCCGCGCAACGGCGTCCAGCGCGCTGCCCCGCCGTTGGGCGGACAGGATCCCCGCCGGAACGGCGACCAGGAATGCGAGGGTGAGGGCGGATACCGTGAGCAGCAGTGTGGGGACGCTCCGGCGCGTCAACTGGGCTGCCACCGGTAGTTCGGTAACGTATGACTGGCCCAGGTCCCCGGTCAACGCCTGGGACACCCAGCGAACGTATTGCACCGGCAGGCTTGAGTTAAGGCCCAGCTCCTCGCGCATGGCGACCACCTCTGCTGGGCTGGGTGTCTGGCCCGGGTTGCGTTGGCGCAGCACTATCTCAGCCGGATCTCCCGGCGCCAGGTTCAGCAGCGCGAAGCTGACGCAGGAAATTCCCAGGAGCAGCAGCGGCAACGTGGCCAGACGTCGTGCCAGGTAGGCTCCCAAGCCGGTTATCGCTCACATCCGCTTCGTAGGCCGGAAGCGCTCATTACGTCAGACGAACCCGCCGGCCACCGGCAGTCCCGTGGCAACGGACAAGGCAATCGGGACATCAACCGAGGTAGGCTGTAACATTCCAGGGCGCAAAACATCTCTCCAATCGGGTTCAGGCGCATTTAGAAACAATCTCAAAAGTCCCCTCTTCCTTTGGGAGAGGGTTAAAGTGAGGGCGAACCGGCAGGATGAAGGGACCGTTGGGGCAGCCGTCACCGGTCTTGAGATGGTTTTTCAGAGCAGGGGCTGTGGTCAAAATAATGCAGAAGTCTCCTGTCGCCCCTTTCCGTCGTTCCCGTGCCGGCAGCAACCTGGCGGTAACCTCATGGTAACCTCGCGGCAACTCAGGACCCCTGGCATTCGCCGAAGCCTGCCCATGTTGCTGCCCCAACCCGGCGCTGAAAACGCCCTAAATTTGATATGCCATATCAAGAACGTTGGATACTACTACTAAATGTGAGACGGGTCAACTGGAGTGTTCCCGTCGCCATAAAGGCGAAATTATGGCTGTTGTGGCAGGGAAAGGGGCCTCAGTTAAACACTTTCCGCCGGAAGGCGGCCACCAGCAGGAATATTCCTGTGGCAACCAGGGTCATGGCCGGGCCGGCGGGGAGGTTGAAGTGGAAGGAAAGGTACAGGCCGGTGACGGAGGCCGCGGTGCCCAGCGCCGCTGCGGTCATCATGATGGAGGCAAACCGCCCGACCAGCAGGTAGGCCGTGGCGGCGGGTATCACCAGCATCGCCATGACCAGGATGACCCCCGCCGCCTGAATCCCTACTACGATGACCAGGGCCAGCAAGATCAGGAGGACGTAGTCCACGACGTGGGTGCGCCTGCCGATGACCTGGGACCCCACCGGGTCGAAACTGGTGAACAACAGCCAGTGATGAAAGACGAACAGCCCCAGGATGACCACCCCGGTGATGGCCAGGGACACGTAGATGCTGGCGGGGGAAATGCCCAGTATCTGCCCCATCAGCAGGTCCTCTACGTCAATGGTGATGGTGGAGGACATGGACAGCATCATCAGGCCCAGGGCGAAGGTGGCGGCAAACAGGATGCCGATGGTGGTGTCGGCGCTGAGGCCGGCGCGCCGGCTTATGACCCGCACCAACATGGCAACGGTGATCCCGGTGGGGACGGCCGCGATGGTGGGGCTGATGCCCACCATGAATCCCAGGACCATGCCAGGCAGCACGGCATGGGCCAGGGCATCGCCAATGAAGGCCAGGTTCCTGGTGACCACGTAAGCGCCCACCAGCGGGCACATTACCCCCACCAGGACGGCGCCCACCAGGGCCCTAAGCATGAAGTGGTACTCCAGGGGAGCCAGAAGGAAGTCAATCATGTTTAGCTGTTCAGAGTTGTTGGGAGTTCCCGCAAAAGGACCGTCGCTCCGGCGGAAGCCGGAGTCCACCGATTCGGTCTATCAATAGGGAGCACTGGATACCGGCTTTCGCCGGTATGACGGGTTAAGGCGCCCCTACCCCTCGCCATCCATTGAGAACTGGACACCGTAGAGTTCCTCCATTACCTCCGGCGTAAACACCTGGTTGGGCGCGCCGCAAGCGCACACGTGGCGGTTCAGGCACAATACCTGGTCGAAGCGGCGGGCCAGGTTGTTCAGGTCGTGGGTGGCCAGCAGGACGATGCGGCCTTCGTCCCGCAGAGCCTGCAAGACCTCTACCAGGGCTTCCTGGGCGCCCACGTCAACGCCGCTGAAGGCCTCGTCCAGCAGCAGTACACTGGCTTCCTGGGCCAGGGCCCGGGCGACGAAGACCCGCTGCCGCTGCCCGCCGGAAAGCTCCGTCATAAGGGCGCCGCGACGGTCCCACAGGCCCACGCGGCACAGGCACTCCCGGACCAGTTCACGGTCCTTTCTACCGGGCCGGCGGAACCAGCCCAGCCGGCAGCACCGGCCCATCAGTACCACGTCCATTACGTTTACCGGGAACCGCCAGTTGACGCTGTCGCGCTGGGGGACGTAGGCCAACGCCCCCCGGCGCAGATCCACCCGTTCAAGAGTTACGCTCCCATTTCGGACAGGAAGCAACCCCGCAATGGTGTTGAACAGGGTACTCTTGCCGGCGCCGTTAGGGCCGACTACGCCCATCAGGGTGCCCGCGCCCACGTCGAAGGTGACGTTGCTCAGGGCCATGTACCCGTCCAGCTCCACCGTCACGTCCTGGAGGGACATGCTGGCGTCACTGTAGCTGGGAGCAGGGATCACTTCAGCGCCTCCACTATGCGCTCTACGTTAGCTCGCACCATGCCCAGGTAGGTGTCGGCGCCGCTTCCCGGCTCGCCCATGGAGCCCGAGTAGAGCTGGACCAGGTTCGCGCCGGTCTCCCTTGCTATGGTCTGGCCCAGCCTGTCGCTGACGGTGGTTTCGCCGAAGACGGCCGGCACGTTGTGCTCGCGGACCACATCGATTATCCCGGCAATGTGCTCCGCCGAGGGTTCGACGTCGGGAGCCAGGGATGGAATGACCAGTCCCACGACCTTGAATCCGTATGCCTCTGCCAGGTAGGCGAAGCTGTCGTGAGAGGTGATCAGCAGCCGGCGCTCCTGCGGCACCATGGCAACATGCTCCTGGATCCAGGCGTGCAGTTCGTCCAGTTGCGCCCCGTAGCTGGCTGCGTTGGCGTCGTAAACGCCGGCGTTAGCCGGGTCCTGGATAGCCAGTTGGTACGCTATCTGGTTGACTGCCAGCTTGACCCGAATGGGGTCAAACCAGAAGTGGGGGTCCAGCGGACCGTGGTCGTGGCCTTCGTGACCATGTTCGTCGTGGCCGTGTTCATCGTGCCCTTCTTCCTCATGACCGTGTTCGTCATGGCCGTGTTCGTCGTGGCCTTCCGCCTCACCGTTGATACCCACGAAGGCTATCTTGGTCGGGGTGCCGTCCACGTCCCAATGTTCTACCTCTTCCAGGTCGTGGTCGTCAAGCTGCAGCACATGCCCGCCCACCGAGTCGGTGACGAAAATGGCGCCTGGCGCCATGGCGACATGCGGGCGACCCCAGAAGCCGGTTTCCACCGGAGTGGTCAGCGCGTGGTCGTTGGCCGCAATCACATCCCCGTCGTGCAGGTCGTAAAGCCGGATTTCTCCGGTGCTCATTACTACCACCGCATGTTCCCCGTCCGGGGTAAAGGCCGCCTGGATGGGCCTGTTGCCCTCTTCGGCAGCTACCAACTGTACCATTTCACCCGCTTCAGGCTCCACCAGGTACAATCCCACCGCGGAACCCAGGGCAAGGAAGTGGTCCACCCCCGAAGCGCCCCAGACCGTAGTAAGCCGGAAGTCTTCCGGTTCCCCTTCGGGCGCGGGTATGAAGTCGTGGTGGAAATGACCATGGTCGGCTTCCACCGCCAGCACGCCGCCGGTGCAGCCGAATACCGCTATGTGGCCGTTGGCGGCGTCGCCGTGCAGGTCAGGGCAGTCTCCGGCGGAATAGAGGATGTTCCCCGATACGTCCCGTATGTCAACCGTGATTGGCAGCCGGTACTCTTCCGGGTTCGACGCGTAGTCCGGATGCTGCGGTGTTATCGCAAACAGGTCGTGTTCCAAGGCCACCGCCGCGCCATGCTGGGGCCCGACGTTCAGCCGCACCGGCTGGTAGGACGCTCCTTCTTCCTCCAGTTCGTGCTCGTTAAGCAACACCACGTCCCCGGAACCGTCATAGTAGACGGCGGCCCACTCATCTCCCACATGCAGGTGGACGGGCCTGTCGCCCGACAGGTCCAGGCCTATGAGTTCAGCTTCCCGATTTACCAGGTCAAAGTGGTCCCCATGGGGTTCCATGTAGGTGCCGCCGTCAATGACGTGAACCATGTTGGCGTCGCTGGCTACCGCAATGGCAAACCGGCCGCTATGGGTGGCATAAATGCGCCCGGCCCGGCTGCCCATATCGAAGGCGTTCTGTTCCACGTGGTCGTGGTCCAGTTCGATGATGGACATTGCCCCGGTCTCGCCGTCGCCAATCAGGAGCTTGCCCAACAGCGTGGTCATTTCTTCGTGGCCGTGTTCGTCATGGCCATGCTCGTCATGTCCCTCTTCGTGGCCTGCTTCCATGTGACCGTGCTCATCATGGCCCTCTTCTCCGTGGCCATGAGGGTCAGCTCCCGAAAACTCCAGCGGGTCCACAACCTCGCCGAGCTCAATCACCCTGGACTCATCAGCCTGGGCATTGTGTACCAGGTCGTGCAGCCACTCGGCTTCCAGCCCCAGCCCGACTGTGAACACAAGGTCGGCATCGGCGACCTTGGCCACGTCGCTGCCCCCGGGCACGAAGGAGTGGGGATCTCCACCGGCCGGCAGCAGCGCGAATACATCGGCGCGATCTCCACCTACTACCTTTGCCCAGTCACCTACAAAGTTGGCCGTAGCAACAACCTGGATAGGTGGGCCGGAAGGGATGGCAGCCGCCCCGCCGGCGCTACCGGTGGCGGGCGCAACAGGGGCAGGGGCCGCCACTGATGGCGTAACGACGGCGGCCTGAGGTTCCTGGGTCTGCTGCGTTGACTGGGTTGATTGGGTTGATTGCGATGGCTGAGACGGTTGGGCAGGCTGGGACGATTGCGCTGGCTCGGTCTGCTGGGCAGGCTGGCTGCCGGAGACCGCAGCTGAAGGTGCTGCCGCGGGCTGCGACGCACCGGTTGTTTGCCCGTCCTGGCTATTGGTGCAGGCGGCCAGGAAAAGGGCTGACAACACGATGATCCCTACCACCATGGGCAGGGCCAATCGTCCAAAGATATTGGGTGAAGGTATTGTTACCATCCGGGATTTGCCTCCTGAGTTACATTTTTCTGATCAGGTGACAAGGTACTCATAACAGGGACCGGACAAGCAATGATAGGTCATCTCATTATGGGTTAAGTGACACCTGGTGTCAGTCTTTTGAAAAGAGTCATCTACCCGCCCGCAATTTCCGGGCAGGAGTGGCAGTTCACGAACAGTTCAAGGCGATGCGACACAATCTCGCCCGGAATTTCGGCGCTGAGCTCGCTGATTAATCGCTCCACCGCATCCGCCCTGAATTCATCCACCGCGCCGCACTCGACGCACACCGTGTGGTGGTGATGGTGACCAACGCCGCAGATGCTGTAAATGTGGGAACCGTTCATAGTGGCAAGTTTGCAGATCGCGCCAGCCTCAAGAAAGAGGTTGATCGTGCGATAGACGGTTGCTCTGCCAACCGAAGGCAACTCGTCACTAAGGGCATCCGCTGAAAAGCCCTCCTGCTTCTTTTCCAGAAGGCTGGCTATGGCCCTCCTGGGAGCCGTGGACCGGTGTCCACCGCTTTCCAGGACCTCCAACAGGCTCGGGGAAGGCGCTTCAGATGCCATGCTGATACTTTCGCTCATTGCAAGCGTACATAAAATTTTGGGAATTCAGGCACGAAAGTGATATAGCATATCAACAAATTTCAATGTATGTCAAATCGGATGCAAGTCTTGTCTCAGGGATTGCCGGGCCGCAAGGAAGGGCCTGAGCGGGAGTCCGTCGTCCTTGGGGAGGAAACCGGGGAACAAGCACACTAGCCGGCCACACTCAAAGGAGTGTCCAGGGCCGGCCAGAGAGAGTGGTCCTTTCGGTCAAACCAACCTGGGCTTTTTCGACAGGGCAACCTCCCTCCTTTGGGGAGAGGGCTGCCCTGTCCTTGAGGTTGCCTAGTCGTCGGCGGGGACCGGGGTGGCCGCTTCTTCCTCGACGGCGTCGTTGATGAACTCGCCGGTCTTGGGGTCCTTCTCGAAGGGGCTGTAGAGCTCCAGTTCCTTGGCCATTTCGCGGACGGCGGGGATGACCTCCTGGCCCATGAGGCGGAGGCTGCGCATCTGGTCCTCGTGGGACATGGCGCCGTCGCCGTCCCAGAAGAAGACGCTGCCGGGGCGCAGGTACTCCAGGACGTGGCGAATCTTGGGGATGACCGTCTTGGGGGTGCCGGAGATGATGCTGTAATCGGCGGCCTGGTCCTCATAGGGGCGGCGGTTGGTGCCGAAGCGTCCCGCCGGCCCGAAAGCGGTGGCCGACAGGCGGCGGGAAGTGCGGGAGGTATGGCCCGGCAGGTTCATGATGGCCGGGTTGACCTGGCCCTCGTTGCCGGCGAGGAAGGGGTTGCTGACGCCCGACAGGTACTTGCGCCCGACCTCTTCCGCCTTCTCCTCGGACTCGTCAACGTGGACCTTCCACAGGTAGGCCACGTTCTGGGTGCCGGAGTTGTGTCCAAACTCGGCGGCGGTCTCGTGGTAAAGCTGGAAGGCCTCCTTGGTGGGTTCCAGCTTGGTGGCCAGCAGCACCAGGGGATAGGCGCGCTCCGCCGTCCACTTCACCGTCTCCACGCTGACGGTGGAGGGAATCCAGATGGGCGGATGGGGCTTCTGCAGGGGCCGCATCCAGGGGTTCACGTAGCGGTAATGGTAGTGCTTGCCCTCCCAGCGCCAGGGACCGGGGGTAGTCCAGGCCTTGATGAGGAAATCGTGGGCCTCTTCAAACCGCTCCCGGTTGAAGTGGGGCGGCGCATTGTGGGAGTAGCTCTCGCGACCGCCGCCGCGGACGAAGCCGGACACCAGGCGGCCGTGGGAGATCATGTCAATCATGGCCAACTGCTCGGCCAGCCACAGGGGGTCGTCCCAGATAGGGAGGACGTTGCCCAGGATGATTATCTTGGCCTTGTTGGTAATGCGGGCCAGGATGGAGGCGCCGACGTTGGTGACGCCCTGCATGCAGAAGGGCGTGCTGTGGTGCTCGTTGAGCATCAGGGCATCGAAGCCCATCTCCTCGGCGTACACCTTCTCGTCGAGATAGCGGTTATAAAGGCTGGCCCCCACATTGGGATTGTAGTGCTCGTTGCTAATGGAAAGGTCGGTGGACTGGGTGCCCATCAAGCCGGAATTGTCGTCCTGCCAGGGCTGCTCGGTAAAGTGGCCAATAAGCATAAATGCACCTCAAAGTGAATCATCCACGAAGGGACACGAAGGTTCACGAAGGGGATTTGGTGCGAGTTTAGCATTGGGGGGTGGCGGGTGGCAACCTGAAAAAAATTTACCCCCTGCATTTCCGGTCATTTTCGGACATTTTGCTTGTGGGCCCTTACCCTAACGCCCTCACCCTAACCCTCTCCCAGAGGGAGAG
>VXOH01000188.1 GCA_009840135.1 Chloroflexota bacterium
CAACATGCGGATATTAACGTCGAAGACTTTGAGGAATCTTTGGCTGCGTCATCCTGATGCCGAGGAGGCCTTGAAGGAATAGAGTAAACAGGTGAGGGCCGCCCAGTGGCAATCCCCTATGCATGTCAAGGCCGATTATCCCGGCGCCAGCATAGTGGGCGAAAATCGAGTCGTCTTTAACATCAAAGGCAACAATTATCGCTTGGTAGTACATATCCTCTATAATCAAGGTAGAGTTTACGTGCCCTTCATTGGCACTCACGCCGAATATGACCGGATAAACGCGCAGGAAATTCAGGAATGGCGAGCATCAGAATGATTAACAACGATGCCGACTTGGATGCCGCGCTGGAACGTATCGGAGAACTGCTGGGGTGTCGGGAGAACAGCCCCGAAGAAGCGGAATTGCTCGCTCTGTCGGACTTGGTAGAGGCTTACGAAGCCATCCATTACCCCATACCCGAACCGACGCCCGCCGGGGTCGTTCAGGGGCGATTGGACGCGCTGGGTTTGTACGAGGACGACCTGGCCACCCATGTCGGCAGCATGGAAGTTGCGTCGGGCATCCTTGCGGGCGAAATCACCATTTCGCCTGAGTTGGCCGAGTCATGGCACAACTTCCTTGGAATCCCTGTCGAAGACTTGCTGCCCGAAGCCACGCCCAGCCCGGGCTGATTCAGTCTCCCTTCTTCGGCAAGGAATCGGGTTCACATGACCACACGAGAAGAACTGGTCCGGCGCGCCGCGTCCCTGGTCCCCGTCCTCCGCGAGCGGGCCGCGGAAACTGAGAAGCGGCGGCAGGCATTGCCGGAAACCATCGAAGACCTGAAGGCGGCGGAGTTAATTGTGGCGTCCCAGCCCGAACGGTTCGGTGGACTGGGCCTTGATTTCGACGTAGTCTTCGAAATCGCCGCAGAACTGGGGCGGGGTTGCGGCTCCTCCGCCTGGTGCTACGGCATATGGGCCAGCCACAACTGGCTCATGGCCCTGTTTCCTGAAAGCGCACAGGAGGAGTACTGGGCCGACGACCCTAACACTCTTTCCTCCACTTCCTTCAACCCCGCCCGGGGCAAGGTCACCGCCACCTCGGGCGGCTACAAGCTCAGCGGCCAATGGGACTTCTCCAGCGGTTGCGACCCCGCCCATTGGGTTCTGTTGATCGCCAACGGCCCGGAGACACCGATGATGATGTTGTTGCCCCGTCGTGACTACCGTATCAAGGACACCTGGTTCGTGTCCGGCCTCAAAGGTACGGGCAGCAAGGATATCCTGGTTGATGACGTATTCGTTCCCGAGTATCGCACGGTCCCCATGCCCCAGCTGCGGGAGGGCAACGCTCCAGGCCGGACAGTACACGGCACGGCCAACCAGCGCATCCCTCAGCAGTGCATCCTCCCCTTCACCCTGGCGTCTCCCATAGTTGGGATGGCCCGGGGCGTCATTGACTGCTTCGAGGAACGCATCCGGACCGGCACGTCAGCAAGAGACGGCAATCCACTGTCCGAGGTGACCAGCTACCAGCTGCGGCTGGCCGAATCGTCGGCCGAAGTCTGGGCCGCCATGAGCATCATGCAGCGCGATTGCCGGGAAATAATGGAGCGCGCCCACCGCGACCGGCTGCCCTCCATTGACGACCGCGCCCGTTACCGCCGGGACCATGCCTATGTGGCCCGCCTCAGCCTGCGCGCCATTGATCGTTTGTTTGAGGCCAGCGGCGGACACGGCCTGTACGACTCCAACCCCATGCAGAGATTCCACCGGGATGCCCACGCGGCGTCGCACCACGTCGGCCTGTCCTGGGATTTGCTGGCAGAACAGTACGGCAGGGTAAGGGCGGGACTGGAGCCGGACAGAAGGCTGGTCTAGAGGCCATTTCAAAATCCCTTCCCCCTTGATGGGGGAAGGTTAGGATGGGGGTGACGCCCCGAATATTCGGGGCCTTTCCATAAGAAAACACTTCCCTCCAGGTCTTTTGAAATAGCTACTAGCACTCATGTCGACCACAAAACCAGCCGGGGCGGCATTTCTGCCGTCCCCGTTCTTCCTTTACTCTTGGCGGAAACCGACGAGGCTACCTGGCCCCGTTCTCTTCCCTCCACTTGGCTTCCAGGTATGTGGCCGAATTCATCGGCAGGTCGGTGAGGCGCAAACCGACGGCGTGGTATATGGCGTTGGCGATGGCTCCCATGGGAGGCACCAGCGATACTTCGCCCACACCGCGCACGCCGAGGGGGTGGCCGGGGTTGGAAACTTCCACGATTACCGTGTCAATCATGGGCAGGTCCAGGCTGGTGGGCATACGGTAGTCCAGGAAGCTGGAGTTGACCATCAATCCTTCCCGGTCCAGGTAATACTCTTCGTTCAGCGCCCAACCTATTCCCTGGACGGCGCCGCCCTGTATCTGACCCTCAACATAGCTGGGATGAATGGCCTTGCCGGCGTCCTGCAGCGCGGTGTAACGCAGGATTTCCACCTTGCCCGTATCCGGGTCAACCTCCACGTCCACCACGTGAATGCCGAACGCATTCCCGACACCCGCGGGGTTGGCCGTGGCGCGGCCCACCACCGGCCCGCCGCTGCCGTTCAGACGGCGCGCAATCTGGGCAAAGGTCATGCTCAGTTCCGAGTCCGACTTGTGGCTGAGGACACCCTTCTTGTATTCCACATCCTCTACGCTCACGTCCCATATCGTGGCTGCGCGTTCAATTAACTGGCGTTTGATGTCCTCTCCCGCGTTGTACACGGCGGTGCCCATCTTGAAGGTGACGCCGCTGCCGCCCGCGCCGGAACTGTAACCGATGGAGTCGGTATCGGCTATGGAGGGCTTGATGTCCTCGGCGGCGATGCCCAGGACCTCGGCGATCTGCATGGCCATGGCGGCTCGGCTGCCACCAATATCCGGCGAACCTTCCACCAGGCTCACGGTGCCGTCGGGATTGACGCTGGCCACCGCGCTGGCGGGACCGGTACCGTTCATCCAGCAGCCGGCGGCGACACCCCGGCCCCGGTACTTGCCCTCTATGGGCTGGGCCAAGTGTGGGTGCTGCTGGGCAGCCTGGCAAAGCTCCACCATGCCTATGCGCCGGAAAGTGGGACCGGTTATCTGTCGGTCGCCCTCCTTCGCGGCATTTATCAGGCGGAATTCCACCGGGTCCATGCCGATCTTTTCACACACCTCGTCCAGCACCGTCTCTGCCGCAAAGGCCGCCGTGGGAGACCCGGGGGCGCGGTACGCCGCCGATTTCTGGGTATTTACCACCACGTCCAGACCCTCAATGTAACCATTGGGAATGTTGTATGGGGCAAACATGGTGCGGCAGGCCGATGCCACCGGCGACCCGGGGAAGGCGCCCGCTTCGTAAGTCAGAATTGCTTCGGCGGCTGTAATCTTGCCGTCGTTGGTGGCCCCCACCTTTACCTTCATGTGAGTGGCCGGAGCGGGACCCGTGCCCAGGAACACCTCGGTACGCGACATGGCGATTTTCACCGGCTTGCCGGTCTTGCGGGACAGGGCCGCCACCACCGGCTCGATGTAGCAGCCGCCCATGCCCTTCCCGCCAAAGCCGCCGCCTATCTCCATTGGGATGATCTTAACCTTGGAGACAGGCAGGCCCATGATGGTGGAAGTATGGTCGCGCAGGGCAAAGTGGCCCTGGCTGCTGGCCCAGATGGTCACCGTGTCGTCGGTGTTCCACTGGGCTGTGGCCGAGTGGGGCTCGATGTAACCCTGGTGTACGGGCCTGGTATGGAACTCCCTTTCCACCACCACGTCGGCCTCGCCGAAGGCCTTTTCGGGGTCCCCCAGCGTGTATTCAAACTTGTTGGCCAGGTTGGTCACCTTGTCCGGCTGGTCGCCCCACGCTCCCGGCCGCCAGTTGGGACTGTCAAAGGTCACCAGGCGTTCGTGGACCAGGGGAGCGCCGTCGACCAGGGCTTCGTCGGCGTTCAGCACCGGCTCCAGGACCTCCCAGTCCACGTCAATGAGGGACAGGGCTTCCTCGGCCAGGTGCGGGCTGGTGGCGGCAACGGCGGCGACGGCGTGGCCGCGATACAGGGCCTTCTCCCGGGCCATTACGTTACGGCTGTAAAATCCATAGTTGACGTTGGCGCCTTCAGACAAATCCGACGCCTCGGCGGAAACTTCGGGGAAGTCCGCAGAGGTAACCACCGCTTCTACCCCGGGCAGGGCCAGGGCGCGGCTGGCATCAATGCCGCGAATGCGGGCATGCGGGTGGGGACTGCGCAGAATCTTGCCGTGCAACATTCCCGTCAGGTGAATATCGGCGGCATAGCGGGCCCGCCCCATTACCTTGTCCGGCCCGTCGTGACGGATGGGCCTGGTGCCAACTACATCGTACTCCTGGTTGGAGAGCACAATGTTGGGCTTGTAATCAAGCATCTCTTCCTCCCCTGTTGCCTGGCCAAGAGCCAGACTGAATCTGCGCGTAATTTACCACAATCGGGGGCAGTTAGGTAAACGGGGGCGTATGCAATCACCTGCTTTTGGAAATGGCCACCTCTAAATGACAAACAAGTTTGACTACTATTATCCCACTGATATAAAGTGATTGCCGACATTCAAGCTGACAAGCTAGTTGGAGGGTTAACATATGCCGATCAACCTTTCCCGCATTGGTCATGCGGCGGTGCGCGTTCGCGACATCGAGCGGGCCAAGAAGTTTTATACAGAAGTCCTGGGTTTCGTCATTGAGGAAGAGGACCCGGAACACGGCGGCGTGTTCATGAGCCTGGGCCGTGACGACACCCACGAGGGTCACGTATTTGACCTGTCGCCGGTGGAAGACCCGGATAACGCCCTGGACGCTCCCGAGCGGAACCAGGTGGGCGTGGCCCATATCGCCATCAAGGTGGACACCCACGACGACATGAAAGACGCCTACGATCACCTGCTCAGCAACGGCGTTACGGTGGACCGCCTGGTGGAGCACGCCAACCAGCGCAGCATGTATTTCGCCGACTCCGAAGGCAACCGCCTGGAAATCTATTTCGAGTTTCCCACTTCCAAGGAGTTGTTCAAGCGGGGCCGCGGCGATCGCGATTTCGTATTCACCTTCGAAGACCCGGTCCCACCCTGGGCCACCGAAGTACCGGCGGACTGGGACCCCGACACCACCGTGGACCGTTACCACCGGGGCACGGTCAGGACCATGGGAGACTAGAATCCATTTCAAAATTCCTTCCCCCTTGATGGGGGAAGGTCAGGATGGGGGTGACTGCCCGAAGATTCATGCCCCTGCCGCAGGGAAATACTTCCCACCTGTATTTTTGAAACAGGTTCTAGCGTCCCGCCTTTGAAGAGAGAGGAGTTACTGCTGAACAGGACTGGTCGCTCTGGCCACGTTCAGCCCGTAACATAGTTTTCTTCTTACCGACTAACGCTTGAGGGCCGGCATGTTTGCCGGCCCTCAGGATATTCGAGCTTCAATTTTCAAGGATAATTGCAGGACTACCCTCTGCTAATGCCTTGCCTCCGCTTTTCGGCAGGGTTAGGTTCGTCGAAATCTTTGCCTTCAATCTGGGCGCGTTCGCGCCGGCGGTTCCACTCTTCCCATTCCAGGTTTACCTCCTGTCTGGCTTCCTTACGAGCCTGGTCCTGGTAGAGCTTTTTCAGGATCATGTTAAGCACCTCCCAGTAGATAAGGACTATAGTCGTCGTCCCCAAAGCCGGCCCAGTCCACTTTACAATTTCAAGACCGGTATCTGCCCTGGAATCTCCTACGTTAATTGCAATTTCGTAGGAGGCCGCCACCACCATTAATATGCCGAGCAAGCCGGCGGCAACAATCAGGTACCGCGTTATTAAGTCCGCTGTATTGGTTTCCCGGCTCAAAACCCTTTTTTCCGCCTCGCTGGTTCCTCGTCCCAAATTGATTCTGTCGACGCTTGTCGCAACTGTCAATACATCGGCGTCCGTGGGTTCCCTCCCACTGATAAACCGCTATCTGCCAACTTTATTGAACTTATGGCTTTGCAGAAAAAGTTGGCGCACAGCCAATGAGCGAACTTAACCGCCTGCAAAAAGAGAAGGGCTCCGCCAAAGGTAGCGGAGCCCTCGCAGGAAATACCCTTACGGCCAGCCCAGTTAACTTTTCGCAAACTCCACCGATTCTCGCTGCCGGTCTCTATCCCGATTTCTCCGCTTCTGACGTTCTCCCGATGGCAGGACCTTCTTGCGCAGCCGGAAATTCAGCGGCGTAACCTCCACCAGTTCATCATTTGCGATGAACTCCAGGGCTTCCTCCAGGCTCATCCTGACGGGAGGGCTTAGCCTCTTGGCCACGTCGGCGGTGGAAGACCGCATGTTGGTAAGCTTCTCTTCCCTGCATACGTTTATGACGATGTCATCTTCTTTTGGGTGCATGCCCACTATCATCCCCTCGTAAACCGGGGTGCCCGGTTCTACAAAGGTGGAGCCCCGGCCCTGGGCGTTCAGCAGCCCGTAGGTAACGGCCACTCCGGGCTCGGAAGCGATTAACGACTGGCTGTAGGCGGACTTGACCTCGCCGGTCAGCGGACGATATTCCACGAACCTGCTGCTGGTTACGCCGTTGCCCCGGGTGGTGCGCAGAAAGAAGGACCGGAATCCGATGAGCCCCCTGGTGGGAACAAGGTACTCCATGCGGATGTTTCCGATGCCGTCGTTGTCCATGTCGGTCATTTGCGCCAGCCGGCCAGCCAGGCTTTCCGACAAGGAGCCGATGTATTCTTCCCTGGTGTGGACCGTCAGATGTTCATAGGGTTCGCATACTCTGCCGTCCAGCAGCTTGTTAACGGGAACGGGTCGCGAAACCTGGAATTCATAGCCCTCGCGCCGCATGTTCTCTACCAGTATGGCCAGGTGCAATTCGCCTCTTCCCGAAACCTGGAATTCGTCGGCGCTGGCGGTCTCCTCGACCCGCAGGCTTACGTTGGTCCGAAGTTCACGGAACAACCGTTCCCGCAGCATTCGAGAGGTGCAACGCGAACCTTCCTTGCCCATGAACGGGGAAGTGTTTACCCCGAAGGTCATCATCACCGTAGGCTCGTCAATTTCGATTGATGGAAGAGCATCGGGCTGTTCCGGAGAAGCGATGGTGTCTCCAATGGACACATTGGCTATTCCTGAGACCGCCACAATGTCTCCGGCATTGGCCTCCTCCACGGAAAGCCTCTCCAGCCCCCGAAATACGAAGACGTTCTCCAGGCTCTCCTGTCTGGGACCGGACTCACCTCCAATTACTGCCACCGGGTCCCGGAAGCCCATCGTCCCACGAAAAACGCGGCCAATGGCGATCTGGCCCAGGTAGTTGTCGTAGTCCAGCGCCGCCACCAGCATTTGAAGCGGCCCGTCGAGGTCCACCTGGGGAGGGGGGATAACCTCCAGGATGGCGTCAAACAAAGGCTGCATGTCGCCGCCGGTAGCCCCGGGTTCAGTAGATGCGAAACCCTGCTTGGCCGAGGAATACAGCACCGGATAATCCAGCTGTTCGGGACGGGTCGCCAGCTCCAGGAACAGGTCCTGTACCATTTCCTCTACTTCGGCAACTCGCGCTTCCGACCGGTCTATTTTGTTGATAACCACCATGGGCGTAACGTTGCGGCCCAGGGCCTGTTGCAGCACGTACCGCGTCTGGGGCATGGGCCCGTCCACGGCGTCCACCAGCAGCAGGCACCCGTCGGCCATGTTCATCACCCGTTCCACTTCGCCACTGAAGTCCGCGTGGCCCGGCGTGTCAATAATGTTGATCTTCACGCCCCGGTATTCCACCGCCGTGTTCTTTGCCAGTATGGTAATGCCTCTTTCCCGCTCCAGCGGGTCGGTGTCCATGATCAGTTCGCCCACTTCCTGGTGTTCCCGAAACACTCTGCCCTGCTTCAACAGGGCATCCACAAGCGTTGTCTTGCCGTGGTCAACGTGGGCAATGATTGCCAGATTTCGAATACTTGGGTTAAAACCGATGTCCATGCCGTTCTCAAGTCCTGAGGACTCTTACGAAGTCCGTAAAAAATTTGTACGCAGCGCGTGATTTACAAAATACTCTTGCGCAAATCCATTGCGCGCTGGGTTATATTTGCCGATTTGTCGGCGACTAATCTGCGCCGCAGGTCATTTTATCAGGAATGCGCGGACAGTGCAGACGCCCGCGAAACCGGTGTAGCAATATCCCCAACATTGGCAGCGCCAAATTCCTCCGATATGCCTGGATTCCCTTCAAAGAAATCATCACGGCATACATTCCATTGATTTTCCTTATCTTTTGCATTAGAATGTTATCGCAAACATTCGCAATAACTGTTGTTGTCATGACCAGTTACGAACAACTGCTGCAGGAACTTCGAGGACAGGGGCACCGGTTGACCCCGCAGAGACTGATAATTCTGCGGGTGGTGGCCGACGGCGCCCGTCATATGGGCGTGGATGAAGTTTTCCAGCGGGCCCAGGCCGAGTATCCCTACATGGACCTGGCTACGGTTTATCGCACCTTAAGGCTGTTCAAGCAGATTGGGCTGGTAACGGAAGTTGCCATTGGAGACCGGCTTCATTACGAGCTTACCGACCCGGGCCAGAAGCACCATCACATGGTCTGCCGGGTTTGCTTCGGAGCCTTTAATCTCAGCCCCCATTACCTGGAAGAGTTCAACCAGACCCTGATCGGAGAGTTCGGCTTCGCGCCGGACCTGGACCATTTCACCATCGGGGGCGTTTGCGTTAATTGCCGTTCCGAAGGCTCAGAGCCTTCGACTTAGACAAAGGATAGACTCAGAAAATGATGAAGAACTCAATCCTTCCCAGATTGACGGTGACCGCACTGGTCGCCACCTTGTCTATATTGCTTCTGGTGGGCTGCTCGCCCAGCCAGCCGTCCAGTTCAGAACAGGCTCCGGATACCGGCTCGGTTTCCGGAGAAAAGCTCAGAGTGGCCACTACCGTCTCCCCTATCACCAGTCTCGTGGAGAACATCGGCGGCGACCGAATAGTTCTGGAGGGCATAGTGCCCGAGGGGACCAATTCTCACACCTTCGAGCCTTCTCCCTCCGTGGCCACGATTCTGGGAAGGGCCGACCTGTTCGTGGCTAACGGCCTGTTTTTGGAAGAGCCAACCATTCAGTTGGCCAAATCCAATCTGCCGGAAGGGGCCAGAACTCTCCTGTTGGCGGAAAAGACCATTACCAGGGATGAGTGGGTTTTCGATTTCTCCTTTCCAGAATCCGACGGGCATCCTAACCCTCACCTATGGACCGCTCCTCACCTGGCCATAAAGTATGCGGAACTGATAAAGCTGGAACTCATCGAGATGGACTCGGCCAACGGCCCCTACTACGAGGAGAACTTCGGCAAACTGCGGGCAAGCATAGAAGATCTGGACGAGAGGATTGCAGCGGCCGTTCAGACCATCCCTCCCGAGAACCGGAAGCTGCTCACCTACCACGATTCCTTCCCATATTTCGGGCCCAGATACGGTTTCGAAATCATCGGGGCAGTACAACCCTCGGACTTCAGCGAGCCTTCAACCCGCGAGGTGGCCCGTCTGATTGACCAGGTCCGCGAGACCCGCGTTCCGGCCATTTTCGGCTCCGAGGTGTTTCCAAGCCCCGTAATGGAGCAGATTGCCCGCGAAGGCGGTGTCACCTTCGTGGACCGGCTGCGGGACGATGACCTGCCCGGTGAATACGGGGATTCCAACCACACCTACATGGGTTTAATCCTCGAAGATGCCAGGATAATCACCGAAAACCTGGGGGGTGACCCATCGGCGCTGGATGGATACGACCCAAGCCCGGTAATCTCCGGTCCCAGCGGCGCGACATACCCCCAGTAAC
>VXOH01000006.1:0-1247 GCA_009840135.1 Chloroflexota bacterium
GTAATACCTCCTTATACTAGGATATTTGCAAGGTTTTAATGCAGGGTATGAACTTCTTGAGGTGACGCATGGCGGAGAGCCCACCCGCGAACTCGGAAAACCGGCCCAATGGCTACGTCAAAATCGAGGTGAAAGAGGTCCGGTCCATCCCGCTGCCAGGAGGCGATTCGGGGGAAGGACTGGGCCTGGTGACCGATCGAGGGGTAATTCCCGGCATACTGCATTCCGTTGATGAGTCCAGCAAGGCCGTCATCTGGGTGTGCGGAGCCAGGGGCGGGTTCGGGGGGCCCGGTTCGGGACTCTACGAACAACTGGCGCAGCAATTCACGGCCCAGGGAATAACTTCCCTGCGCCTAGACTACCGTGTCCCCAACGACCTGCCGGAGTGCGCCGTGGACCTGATGGCGGGAGTCACTTACCTGGAGGATACGGGGCACGACCCCGTGGTGGTGGTGGGTCATTCCTTTGGCGGCGCCGTGGTCATTGCCGCCGCCGCCGTCAGCCGGCACGTCAGTGGCGTAGTTTCCCTGTCACCACAGACTTACGGGGCCAACATGGCCGGACTAATCTCCCCGCGCCCGGTGCTGATAGTCCACGGCAAGGAGGACACCCGGCTTCCCTACTCCTGCGGAATGCAGGTGTACGAATGGGCCAACGAACCGAAAAAGCTGGTGCTGTATGACGGGGCGGAGCACCGACTGGAGGAATGCAAGCAGGAGTTGGCCACCCTGTTGACCGAATGGATACCGGAGACCCTTAACCGGGAGCCGGACGCACTGTAGGAAGAGGAAACAGCCGGTTGGAATCTACCTCTAAGAAACTATCTCAAAACGGGAGCCGGCTGTCCCAACGGACTTGCCGTCCTAAATTTTCGCCCTCATCCTAACCCTCTCCCAGAGGGAGAGGGGACTTTTGAGATAGTCTCTAAGTCGGTGTTGGTTGTTCCCGCGGGCTCTACATTCTACTGTTTTGCCCTCACCCTGACCCTCTCCCGCTGGGAGAGGGGACCTTTGGCAGGGGTCCAATTCAGGTGGGCTTGTGGGCAAGAAAGGGCAGCCACAAGGGCTGCCCCTACCGTTTCGGCCCCCAAACCACCTAAGGAACTTCTGAATTATTTACCGTTGTCCCGGCCTTGGCAGGAACTCTTTGCGTTGGGGCAGGGGCGGTTGGCGAATGGCCCCGACGGCTGTGTCATATTAAAAAAAAAGAGCCCACGCGACGGAGAGGGAGGGGGGGTATGGGGAGGG
>VXOH01000006.1:1257-9596 GCA_009840135.1 Chloroflexota bacterium
TTGTGCTGTTTGGGTGTTTTTTTTCTATTCTTGCTTTGCTTGTGCCGTGGTTGTGTTGGGGGTGGTGGGGGGGGGCCTGGCCCGCCCCCCCCCCCCCCCCTACGGTGGGCAACTCCTACCCAATTCTAACCTGCCCCCCGAAGATGGAAGGGACCCGTTCAGACCTTTCCTAATGTGGACCGATACCGAGATTCCTGGAATAGTCTCGCAAACGGGATCGAGCCCGGTGGGTCCGATGATGGCACCTGACTACGGCCTTCTGCGGAAAGACGGAAGGGGAAATTCGAAGACGCGGGCCGGGAAACTGCCGGGGCTACTGGCCCTCCCCTTCCTTCCAGTTGATGACGTACAGGCATTGGGGGATGGTCTCGGGTGAGCGGGTCCAGTGGGACTTGGGACACTGCTCCCAAAGCTCAGCCAGGCGGGACAGCGCCGCCGCTCCTTCCTCTCCGTGCCGCCCCAGCCAGCAGCCGACCATGGTGCCGGTGCGCCCGATGCCGCCGTGGCAGTGAATGTAAACGGGGCGGCCACCCTCAATATGGGCGTCTATGGCATCAAGAACGGAAGAGGTCAACTCGGGACCGGTGGGAGTATGCCCATCGCGGATGGGAAATCGCTGGTGAACGTGCCTTTCGGGATCGAGCCACTGGGAGTAGGGGGCCAATTCGCCTTCCACCGTGAGGTCAATAAAAGCCTGGATTCCGGCATCAGTCAAAGCCTTTACCTTGATTTGGGACGACTCTTCGTCGTAATTCCGGGGATATTCGCCGGCCAGCAACAGGCCGGGGACGACCCAGTAGCAGTTTTCGATAGGCTTATCGTTCAAGGCGCCTCCTGTTCTCCCTCCAGATTGACGGGCACGATGTAAACTCCCTTGGCGCGGGGCATGAGTGAGCTTTCGTAGTTATAGTGGGTCTCGACCAGCATCCGGTAGCGGGTGTCCGACAGCTTCTGCCAACCGAAGGGAACCGGGTTCCAGCCCACCATCTGCAGCAGCCTCCGGGACTCCTCAACGGCGGAACCAAGGCCATCCTCCCGGATTCGGAGGACATTGGCCGTCATGGCGAAATCGTCGGCCACCTCCTTGCCGGTCATAAACAGGTAGAGGGCGGTTGGATCGTTGTCCAGACGGCCCAGGGGCATCCAACTAAGGGTGTGGTCCCAGGAAACGATTCGGGAGAAATTCTCCTCCAATACGTAGAAGTTCTCGGCGGACACATCCACCACCCAGATTCCGCCGCCCTCGTCCTTGAACCCGTAAAGGGTATTGAAGAGGAAACTGCCGTCTCCGACCATGCGGGGAGAGGAGCCGTAGAGACCCGCCTCCGGTGCGCGGGGAAACCCGCCAATGGGATAGGGGACCTTGACGTACTCGTCCGGGTTGTCCAGGTCCACCAGGTAAACCGCCTGCCATCGAGGGTCAGCCGGCTCGCCGTCCTCGGAGGGAGTCCATCCCTCGGTGCTGAACAGCCACGCCCGGTCGTTGAAGGGCAGCGGCTGGGCCATGAGAATGATGCCCGGGGCGGTGTAGAGCTCCGTGGCCACACCGGATTCGTCCACTTCCAGGATACGGTAGCGTTGCTTTTTGTCAGGTTCCAGGGAACGGCGAATGGTCAGGTAATGGCGTGTTTCCCCCTGGCTGGCCCCGGGGTAGTCCCTTAATCCACCGGCGGTGTCACATTCCTCCAGCCAGGGAACTTCTTCGCTACGGAAGGCGTCAGCAATCCAGTACCCCTCGAAACCAAAGTACTGGACCCCGGGACCGGAGCCGTCCCACAGCAGGGCCTGGGCTCTCTCCGCAAAGGGCGCCGCATTTTCCAGGGAGCCGGTAACGTGGCCGGGGGTGAAACGGTAACCGACGGACTCCATCAACGCCAGGTAATCGGACGCGGCGAGACTTTCCCGGTAAACGTCACATTGCTTACGCGCCAGCGGCGCGGGGGGATACCGCTGGTCCTCAAAGGGCAATGACAGTATCTCCAGTTCATACTCCCGCGCCCCCGGGGACGATCCGCCGCTCATGGCCCGGGAATTGAGGTGCAGATGGGTGGGCGAGGCGATCTGCTCCTTGTCGCTCTTCCATTCCGACGGTAGCTGGTCAGGAATTACCAGGAAGGTGCCGTCCACAAATACGTCGGTCAGAACCCCGGAGGCCCACCTTCTCCGCTGGAATTCAAACTCCAGGGTGGCGAAGAGGGTGTTCACATCATCTGAATCAAGTCTGCTGTCCAGCTCCTCGCTGGCGGGAATTCCCATTTCCAACAACCGGTAGAGTTTGTGAACCGGATGCTCGCCGACCAACTCTGATTCCAGGGCCAGCGGGTCCAAGAAGAGAACTTCACCCTCACCGGACAATCGCACCTTGGCCCTGCCGTCGAGCAACACGATGGAGTCGGGCTCGCCGGTTAAATCCGTTGAATCTCCATCGGCGTTAATGGCATAAAAATGGGGCCTGACCAGATCGGAAAAGTCTTTGGAAGTATCGTAGGCAGGGCGGCGTTCGAGCATATCCGGCATATCGTTGTTTGCCTGGAATTCCATTGCCGACTCCTCCGGCCGGGCTGGCAAGGGGGTTGAAGTTGGATTCTGTTCGGTTAGGGCCGCGTCAAGGTCTGTTAGCACGGCGGGAGACGGAGTGGATGTGGGAACAGAGTTTCCGCCTGCCCCGCCGGAATTGTAGTCTGCCGCCGGGGGCGTGCCCGGAGTGCAACCGGCAAGAGCCGCCAGGGACGCCAGGAGAAGGGCAGCAAGAGCAGCAGCAGCCGGCAGGCCGAAGGTCCGCATCCTCACTTGCCCAGGGCGAAGGGCTTGAGCGAGGCATAAATCAGGTCGTTAATCGGGGTGGGCACTCCAACCCGCTGCCCGGCCCTGACTACGGCCCCGTTGAGCGCCTCCAGCTCAAGGGGGCGCCCCGCCATTATGTCGGCGTGCATGGAGGCGTGCATATCCTCGAGGTCGCCTTCGATGTATGCGACCGTTTTTTCGACTATGTCATGCTCCAGCGCAACGTTATCGGCTCGGGCGACACCCTCAATCTCCGTCATGCACTGGACTATCACCTTGCGCCATTCGGGACGGGGCATTACTTGCGCCATGGTTTCCCGGGAGAGGCTGGTCACTCCGGCCATGGTGGCAATAAATAGAAACTTGGTCCACAAGGTCTGGCGGATGTCGAGGCCGAACTGGGCCCTTATGCCCGCATCAATCAGGGTCTGTTCAATGTCCCTGCCTCGCGGGGACTCGCCGCCGTCGGGTTCGCCAAAGGCAATACGGACCACGCTGCCGCTTTGACGGACCAGGCCGGGGCCCAGCCTGGCCGCTTCAATGTAGGCAGCCCCCGGCAATACCTTCTCCGGGCCAAGGGCCGACGCGGCGGCCTGGTAACTGTCTATGCCATTTTGCAGGCAGAGAACGGTGGTATCGGGGGCCACCATAGGGCTCATGGCGGGAATGGCGGCTTCGTTCTGGTAGGTCTTCACGGTCAGCAAGGCCAGGTCCACCGGGCCAACCTCGGCCGGGTCGTCGGTGGCTGCCAGGTTTTCGCCGCAGGGAACCACCAGGAGTTGGTCATCCGTCTGAATGCGCAGTCCCTGTCCGCGAATGGCGTCCAGGTGCTCGCCCCTGGCGATGAGGGTTACGTGGTTGCCGGCGAGCGCCAGCGTACCGCCAAAGTAGCTGCCTATGCTGCCGGCCCCCATAACCGCGATCCGCATGTGTGTCTCTCCCCGATAAATTCACTTTCTTGTTTCTATGGTGAAAGATAAACCCAACGGAGCCGGATGACAACCGGATACTGCTACCGCCAGCTAAACTTCGCCCGTTTGTTGGGTGAGGTTGCGGTTCAGATTCAGTGGCCTGGCGTGATGCCAGGGCAACTTTAGTGGTCGCTCCTGCTCCTTCAAGAAATCAACCCGCCTGAACGGGACTTTACCAACCAAGTCTTACCAACGGGGTCCTGGTGTCGGAGCGGAACAGGGCAGCCACAAGGGCTGCCCCTACCATTGCGATCCCCAGCCACCTGACGGAGAACGCTACCGTCGGAGTCCTGATGCTTGACTGCCAAATGTTTTCTTCTTATGCTGGGTTTGCCTTCAACCTGAAGCGCAACTGTTGCATACCACCGCGAAACGGATAACCAACGTAACGGGCAGTAGGCCCAAGGAGCAAGGGATGAACCAGCAGAACCAGCCCGCGCCGCCCATTACGCCGCCGGTTCCCCAGCCCGAGTCGGACTTTTACTGGGAGAAGTGCAAGGAACGTGAGTTGTGGCTCCGGCGTTGCATGGACTGCGGCAACACTTATTTTTACCCCAGGGACATTTGCCCGGTGTGTTTTTCCCGCAACACTGGCTGGATCCAGAGCAGCGGGCGGGGAAAATTACATACCTTCTGCATCGTCCACCGGGCTCCTACACCGGCATTCCGCGACATGGTGCCCTACATACCGGCCATCGTTGAGCTGGAAGGAGGCGCCCGCATCATTACGCACCTTATTGACATCGAGCCCGACCCGGCGGTGGTAAAGTGCGGCATGGACGTCGAAGTCACCTTTGAAGAACTTACCGATACCATAAGCCTGCCCAAGTTCCGCCCGGTCGGTTAGACAGGCCGCCGATGGAATTGCAGGGCAAGGTTGCCATAGTCACAGGAGGCAGCCGCGGCATTGGTCGCTCCGTCAGCCAGGGCCTGGCCCGGGCCGGAGTTCGGGTTGTGGTGGCATCCCGGACCGAGCAGGAAGTTCCGGCCGGCAGCGAGTTTGAGAGATACGCTTCCGGCAACATCCACTCCACCACCGAACAGATCCAGGCCGAGGGCGGCGACGCCATCGCCGTCAAGTGCGACGTCAGCCAGGAGGCCGACATTCGTCGCCTGGTGGATACCACCCTTTCCCACTACGGCAGGCTGGACATCCTCTTTTCCAACGCCGGCATTGATTGCGAATCCCCGGTGGTTGACCTGGACACCGAACTGCTGGACCGATGCCTCGCCGTAAACGTGCGAGGCCCGTTGCTGCTATGCAAGTACGCCCTGCCAAATATGCTGGAACGGGGCTCCGGTTCCATAATTGGGGTTACTTCCGGTTCGGCCCGGGGCTATCGCGAGGGCCGCGTAGGATATTCGATGAGCAAGGCAGCGCTGGAAAGAATGTTTCAGAGCCTGGCCGAAGAAGTCCGGCCCAGGAACGTTGCCGTCAACCTGTTCAGCCCGGGAAGGGTTGATACGTGGATGAATCGCCGGGGCGACTGGCCCGGCACGGCCCACATACCCATGGTGCAGCCGGACGCCGTAATACCGGCAGCGGTTTGGCTGGCCGGCCAGTCGGCAGAGACCTTTACCGGCCAGGTGATCGAGAGGGCTGACTTTGGAGTAACCTGGGGTGAAGGCGTTTTGGGGTAAGCCCTCTCCTTCTCACCAAGGTGTGTCGTCGAACCCACCACCATGCCGGTGCCGCAGGAGGTTTGTCTCCAACTTGCGATCCGCCTGAGGCGGACGCCTTCGCAGGAACGACGAAAATGGACGCCAAAAAAATCTGACATCCATTTGGACGACAGCCTCTAACCATTGGCCCAATTCAGAGAGACAACTCAGACCCGGCTTTGTCCATGCCGGCAATCTATCAGAAAAGGAGGGAACCACATGACCACTCCCAACCCGGCCAGCGAAATCGCACCCAAAATGGCAGAACTCAGCGCCAACGTGCTGTTTGGTGACGTCTGGGAACGGCCCGAGCTATCCAAGAGGGACCGAAGCATGATCACCGTGGCTACCCTGGTAGCCCTCTACCGGACCGACCAGCTGCGGGGCCACATCAACCGCGCCCTGGACAACGGCGTTACCAGGGAGGAGATCGGGGAAATCATCACCCACATGGCTTTCTACGCCGGCTGGCCTACGGCCGCCAACGCCGTCCGGGTGGCCAAGGAAGTGTTTGATTCCCGGCCGTAGGGAACTAGTAGGACAACGCTATTGGATTGATGGATAACCCATGAGTCCGTTCGTGGTGAGCTTGTCGAACCATAAGCGGACGGCCCTTCGACAAGCTCAGGAAGAGCGAAATATAACCCATCATCTCAAAGTTGTTGGGCTAGTAGGCAGATCAACAAATTCCTCAAATGCAGAGGGTCGGGCAAGAACCTGACCCTCAAACTTTGCCAGGGCAGTTGTGCTGACCCGGGTGTTTCGTTACTTGCCTATAGCTTCGACGAACTCCTGGGCGACCTCGTAATTGCGCTGGCCTCCGGGCCTGATGGGGGGCAGCAGGTAAACATGGCTCACGCCGGAGCCGTGCAATTTGTGGAACACTTCCAGCGCAATATCAACCCCGGACCGCCCCGACTCCAGTTCACTTTGAAACCGGGCAGGCACCGGCGCAAAGGATACGCTGCCCTTCTCCAACAGTTGCAGGCCCCAGAAAATGGGCACAGGGCAACCATCCCCCGTAGTTTTGAGGTAAGACCCCTCGAATCTCTCCTTGCTATGAACGGAGAACAGGGGCTGGGTTATGAAAAACTCGGCTCCCGAAGCAACCTTGCGCGCTGCCAATTTGCACTCCGTGGCAGAGTCTCGTGCCAGGTCCACGGTAGCTCCCACGCAGAAGTTCGTGGGAGATGCCAGGTTTCTTCCCCTGAAATCCCTGCCCTGGTTCATGCCGGTGACGGAGGCAATCAACTCGGTGGGCCTGAAATCGGCAACGGCGCTGACGGCCGAGGGCTCATTTTGGTGGAACCGGTCCCCCCCGGCTACGACCACGTTCTCCAGCCCCAGCAACTGCGCGCCCAGCAGGTGGGATTGCAATGCCAACCGGTTCATGTCCCTGGTCAGAAGGGCAAATATAACCTCCTGGCCGGTTTGCTGCTTCAGAACGGCAGCCAGCATGGCAGAATCGGCGCGCACAGACCGGCCCGGATTGGCGTTAACCAGGAGAAAATCGGCGCCGGTGGGAGGAGGGGATACGTCGGAGAGCAGTCCCGACCTGGGAGGCGAGTAGTCGCAGATGATAACGGGAAGGCCGGTGGAGGCTTGAACCCGGTCGGTAACCTTGACCATGCAATGACACCACCGCGCAATAGGTAGGAATTACTTCAAAGGATTCCAGGGGGGCCGCCCTGGTAGACCCACTGCTTTTGAATGATGGATGGCGGCAGATTACCAAAATCCTTGCGAGAACCAGAGTTCTTAAGTGCCTGCGAGGTTCCCGCCTGCTAGGTTCCCGCCTGCGCGGGAACGACGGTTTTGCCCCAACCCACCAGTCCAGAGGGGCTACGCCACTACAACCAGTTTCAAAAAAACCGGGGGGAAGTACTTCCTTGCGGCAGGGGCATGAATCTTCGGGCAGTCACCCCCATCCTGACCTTCCCCCATTAAGGGGGAAGGAATCTTGAAATGGCTATCAGGCGTCCAGCTGTTCGATGTATTCCCGGAAGACCCTCATGGACTTTTGCTCTGACATTCCCAGGTAATAGCGAATGCCCTGAACGTAGTCCACCACGTCCCGGGGCAGCATGAGCAGGTTCTCCCGGGGCTCGGCAATGTGGTAGAGGGTATCCACACCGTCCTCCAGCCCCACGTAGAGGGTGTCTTCCAGCACCGCCAGCGCCGTCGGGTCCAGGTCATTGCGGGCCATCCAGCGGGCATAGACGAAGGGCAGCTTGGTCCACTGGTACCATTCCTCGCCCAAATCATAGCGATGAGGGAAGCCACGGGCGCCGCGCCGCTGTCTCAGACCCCGGTCTCCCATCACCATAAAAGCGTCGTGCTCATCCCGCAGCCCCACAAACTCGCCGACCTCCACCTGGTACTTGAGCTTGAGAAGCACCTGGAGGAGTTTCACGGAGGTCCTGGACTCTTCAATCAGGCCCACCCGAGCGCCGGAAAGCTCTTCGACGGGCACCTTGGAATAGAGGAAAACGCTGCCCGCCCGGTCGGTGCTGGCGATACAAAACCCTCCCACCGGCTGCAAAACATCCTCCTTACCAAAGATGTCCACCACCGGAACCAGGGCCGCGTCAAGAATTCCCTGTTCAATATCATCCACCGCCCGCTGGGGCATGGTGTCAACCAGTTCGAGGCCCCGCCGCTCGGTGTCGAAATAGAAGGGTTCACAAATCATGTAGGGAATTCGGCCCACCTTAGTTGCCATACGGGAAACACGCTCCTGCGTTGCTGAATTTGCGATTTCGCCTGGACGGTGGCGGAGGAAAGATCGGACAGTTTACGAATACCGATTTTAGGCTGACGAATATCTACAGTCAAGGCGAAGGCGCAGGGGTAACTGTTCAGACTTGGTGTGTTACCAGACTGGAAAATCCGTCGTTCCCGCGCAGGCGGGAACCTCGAACC
>VXOH01000033.1 GCA_009840135.1 Chloroflexota bacterium
GTTTGCTCCTTGTTGATTGCGTCACGGGGGGGTCGGGGCGCCCCGGGGCGGCGGGGCGGGGGGGGCTCCCCGCCGCGGGGGCCCCCCGCCCCCGCCCCCACCCTCCCCCTTCGGTAAAGGGACGAGGCAGGGTCCTTCCACCGTAGGGCCCGCCCCCCGTAGGGGCGCTTCGCGAAGCTCCCAGGGGCCGGGGATGAGGCACACCCGTAGGGGCAGACCTGTGTGTCTGCCTTGGTAGGGGCGCATGGCCGTGCGCCGCATCTGTTCAGAATTGGTAGGTTCTCATGCCGAGAAGCCCGTCGTTCCCGCTCCGGCCAGAACCTCGATTTAGGAGTTCACCATCCTTTCATTTTGGTCATACCCCTTAACTTTGAACAGCTACCCCCGCACATGAACAGCATCCTTTGGCGTTGGTGTATGATATCTTCGCCTGGACCAAACTGATACCCAATGCAATCTGGTTCCTGCGTGCGAGTCCTGTTACCACGACGCCGTTGCATGGGCCGTACCGATTTGAAACACCTGGTTGTCCGGTTCTAGTTAACTCTGCGGAGCAAAAGCGAAATGACCAAAATGAGCGGCGGTCAGGCCATGGCAAAGTCCCTCGCGAACGAGGGTGTCGAGGTAATATTTGGCATTCCGGGCATTCAGCTGTACGGGATTATGGCCGCGCTGCGAGACGAGTCCGGTATTCGCATGATCACTCCCAGGCACGAACAGGCTGTTGCCTACATGGCGGACGGTTACGCCCGCGCATCGGGAAAACCCGGCGTGGCCCTGGTTGTCCCCGGCTGTGGACTGTTGAACGCCACGGCCGGATTGTCCACCGCCTATGCCCGTTCCTCGCCGGTACTGGTCATAGCCGGCCAGGTTCCCAGGGCAATGATTGGCCGGAACCTGGGGGCGGTGCATGAAGTCCTGGACCAGCAGGACACGGTTCGCAACCTGACCAAGTGGCGAGGGCGCGCCCTTCGCCCCAGGGAGATTCCCTACAACGTGGCCGAGGCCTTCCGGCAAATGCGGAGCGGCCGGCCCCGTCCCGTCCTTATCGAAATACCGCCGGAAGCCGGGGTGGAACAGGAGGAGGTCCAGTTAAGAAAGTCCTCGCCAGTATCACCGATAGTTCCCAGTCCTGATCAGCTGAGAGAGGCTGCCCGGGTGATTGCCCAGTCCCGCTTGCCGCTTATATTCGCCGGCGGAGGTGTGGCCAGGTCCGACGCGGAGGAGGCCCTGGTCGAGCTGGTGGAAACGACTAATATTCCCGTCATCACTTCCAGCGGCGGCAAGGGAAGCATCCCGGACCGCCATCCCCTGTGCTACGGTTCCTGTTTCAGCTCCCGGGGAGAGCGACAGGAGATGAACCAGCTTTTCGAGGTGATGCAGTCCGCCGACGTAGTCATCGGAATCGGCGCCAGGTTCTCCCTTGGGAACCCGGCCGGGGAAGCATCTACGCTGATAAACATCAACATAGATGACACCGAGCTTACCCGGATTCAGGCCAACACCATTCCCCTGCATGGCGATGCGAAAGCCACCATCGAGGCGCTGCTGCCATACCTGGTCCAGGCCGGAGCGGGGACCCGCGAAACCTCCCACGAAGCGGTGGCAGCGGCCCGGCGATTGATTGCCTATTACGACATACGGCAAAGGGAACCCCAATATCCGGTAATTGAAGCGATGCAGAAGGGCATTCCGGAAGAGGCGTTCATCGTCTGGGATGTGACCCAGTTCGGCTATTATGCCCGCACCCACTACCAGGTGAATCATCCCAAGACCTATATAGATTCGGGCTATTCCTTCAACCTTGGCTACGGCTTTCCCACGGCCCTGGGAGCCAAGGTGGCCCGACCCGACCGGCCTGTAGTCTGCATCGCCGGCGACGGTGGCTTCATGTTCAATTGCTCGGAACTATCCACGGCGGTGAAGTATGGCATCAACGTGGTAACCGTCATATTCAGGAACGACGCATACGGTACCGTGGAGAAGGATTTGACCGACTTCTTCGGAGGCGCTTACGAATCCGGGCTGCATAATCCCGATTTCGTCAAATTGGCCGAGAGCTTCGGAGCGGTGGGCATGAGGGCCAATGACCCCTTGGACCTGGAAACCCTGGTCCCGCAAGCCCTGGAAATGAAGTCGCCGGTCCTGATTGACGTGCCCTTCGGGGAGATGCCAATACCCCGCGCCCCCCAGTTCGCTCCCTTCTATTCCCTTCCCTGGGCTCAGCCGCAGGAAGGGCTCATTCCGTCCTGACTTATACCGAGACGGCACAGAGTCGCTTCAGTAGGGTGAAGTCGGGATCTGGCTTGCGGCGACCAGTGGCATGAATTGTCTGTTTTGATGGGTTGGGGTTTAACCGTCATTCCTGCGAAGGCAGGAATCTCGCACCTAATTGTCAGAGGTCCCTGCCTTCGCAGGAACGACGAAATTGTGAAACTGCCAAAATTCCAGCTGCGATTACCGACTGGGGCGTCTGTCTTTTGTTAACCCTGCAACGATAGGGCCTTGCCGCAGGTCAGTGGCCCATGGGAGAGTAGCCCTGGGTGGAGAAGAACCGTACGGGGCCGGAGTCACGTCGGGAGCGAGCGGCCCTGCCGCCCCCCACCACGCCTCTCTCTACGGGGTGACAAGTAGGAGCCCATGCCCCGGCCTCCCGTCCCCGCCGCATTGACACCCCCGGAAGGCTCTATCATACTTGCATAGCGGTCTGCCGGGTGTTATTTCAGGTAAGTTATCGGCGGACGACGGCTATCTTTCCGGCGGCCTTGGAGCCCCGGAATGCGGCAGGCAAGGAGAGACGAAATGTACAAGGAAATTCTGGTGCCCCTGGACGGCTCCGAAGTATCGGCGAGTTCCCTGCCCACCGCCCGCCAGATGGCGGAAACGCTGGGCTCCCGGATTCACCTGCTGCAGGTTTCCTCCCAGACCGAGGAGTTCTCCGTAATGCGGGGCGCCGAGTTCGGTACCTTGGGCTCCGACTACTCCCAGCAGGTGCTGGACGAGGTCCTGACCGCCCAGCGCGACCGCATACAACGCTACCTCAATGAAGTGGGCGATGACCTGGCGTCGGCCGGACTGGATGTGGTCAAGGCCATCGAGGACGGTCAGGCAGCCGACAAGATAGTGGACTACGCCGAGGCTGCGGGCGTTGACCTGATCATAATGAGCACTCACGGTCGTGGCGGAGTCCGCCGTTTCCTGGTGGGCAGCGTTACCGACAAGGTGATCCGGTCCACCAACCTGCCAGTGCTGGTAATACACCCGGAATAAGAACCAGCCCCGAGAGTCCTTTCCCCCTTGATGGGGGAAGGTTAGGATGGGGGTGCCCCCCGCACTCCCCTGATACCGGCCTTCCCCGGAGACACCATTCGTGTGAGACATTGAAGGCAACCAGTTCCGCGCGTTACCGGTTGGCCCACTCCCTTCCCTTCTACTACGGGTGGGTGATTTTCTCCATTGCCGCCCTGGCCAGCTACTCGTCCCGTCCCCTCATGGCGGTGGCTACCCTGTCCGTATTCGCCGTGCCCATGACCCGGGAGTTCGGGTGGTCCTACGGCCTCTTTTCCGGTGTGGTGAGCCTGGGCGGGCTGTGCGCCATCGGGGTATCGCCCTTCGTGGGGCGCCTGATTGACCGCTACGGCTCAGGGGTAATCCTGGCCGTTTCCTCGGCCATCGTCGGCAGCTGCGCCTTCGGGCTTTCGCTGGTGAGCCCGGCCTGGGCCTTCTATGCCCTGTACGTGCCGGGCCGCATGGCCTTTGCCAGTCCGTTGGAACTGGGCACCACCACGGCGGTGAACAACTGGTTTATCCGGCGGCGGGCCTTTGCCCTGTTCCTGCTGACCGTAAGCCAGAGTACCGGTCTGGCGGCCATGCCCCTGGTGGCCCAGTTCCTCATTGGGGGCTGGGAAGGATTTGGCGGCTGGGGCTGGCGCAATGCCTGGGCGTGGCTGGGAATATACACGCTGGTCGTGGGAATTCTACCGGCCCTGTTCCTGATGGCCCGTCGCCCCGAGGATATGGGGCTTACCGCCGACCCGCGCCGGGGCGAAAGCCGGGTGCTGCAAGTACAACCCTTGGTATCGGAGCAGTCCGCAGCCCAGGGACAACCCACGGACCAGACAGGAACGGCGGGAGCTACGGGAACTGCGGGAACAACAGAAACTGCGGAATCAGGAACAGAAGATTCGGCGGCTGTAGCCCAGCCCCGGCCAACGTCCCAACTGCAGGAAAACAACTACACCGTTTCCCGCGCCCTGCGCACCCGGGCCTTCTACGTAATGGCCGTCTTCTCCGGGGCCGGCTTCATGGTCCAGGCGGGGGTGAGCCTCCACCAGGTTTCCCATTTCATCAACCAGGGACTGGAACCGTCCCTGGCGGCCCTGACCGCCGCTTCCTTTGCCTTCTGCCAGATGATCGGAGGCTTCATCTGGTCCAGCCTGGCGTCGAGACAGGTGCCCATAAGGCTCCTGCTGGCCCTGTCGGCCTTCTGCGTATCCGGCGGCGCGTTATGGGTGCAGGCCAGCTCGACCCTGGCCTGGGGCCTGCCGGCGGCGTCCGTACTGGGCGCCGGCGTGGGCGGCCTGCACCTGTTGCTGCGACTGGCCTGGGCCGAATACTACGGGCGGGAACACCTGGGCAGCATTACCGGCATAACCCTGCCGGTGCAGGTGGGCGGCCAGGCCCTGGGTCCCATAATCGCCGGTTTCCTCTACGATTTTACGGGAAGCTACCTGTGGCCCTTCCGCATCTTTTCCACCGCCGTATTCATCGCCGGCCTGATGGTGCTGACCGCCACCCCGCCGAAGGAGCGGAGTTAAGCACCACTTCCGCAATAGGCCGTCTGCTATAATGCGGGGCCAGCGTGTCATATCTGGCCGGCCCTCTGCAGCGGTCGGAGTGCCGGACTAAATAAGGGGGAATCCTGCATGGATTTGGAACTCAAGGATAAAGTTGCGATTATCGGTGGCGCCAGCGCGGGCCTGGGGCGGGCATGTGCCGACGTTCTGGCCGAGGAGGGCGCCAGGATAACCATCTGCAGCCGCACCGCCGAAAACCTGGAGCGGGCCGCGGCGGAAATACGGGACACCACCGGCGCCGAGGTGCTGCCCATCGCCGCCGACCTGGAGAGCTACGACAACATCAAGGACCTGGTGGCCCAGACTGTCAGCCACTACGGCCAACTGGACATCATGGTCAACAATTCCGGCGGGCCGCCCCTGGCTCGTTCGGAGACGGCCACCGAGGAGCAATGGGAGACGGCGGTGCAGCGCTCCCTCTACTTCTTCTCCCGCATGTCCCGGGAGGCCATACCCCACCTGAAGGCCCAGGGCGGCGGGCGCATCGTCAACATCCTGGCCAGCACCGTGTACCAGCCCATACCCAACCTGGCCCTGTCCGGCGCCACCCGCATGGGCGTGGTGGCCTACATGAAGAGCCTGGCCGACGAGGTGGGGCGGGACGGCATCCTGATTAACAACATTGCCCCCGGCTCCATTCTCAGCGAGCGTATGTTGTCCAACGTGACCAACCGGGCCAACGAACTGGGCATTTCGGTGGAAGAGGGCCTGGCCGAGCGCGCCAAGGAAACAGCGGTGGGCCGCATCGGCGAGCCACGGGAACTGGCCTACCTGGCGGCCTTCCTGGCCTCGGGCAAGTCTACCTACATCACCGGCACCACGATTTTGGTGGACGGGGGGTTGGTAAGGTCGGTGATTTAGGGGGAGGCTTCTTGCCTCGCTAGGTATTGCCACCGCCCGGTTCAGGAGTTGAGAATGGGCGGTAATGATTGCAGTTACCGAATTGCGGCAGATGGCCAACGCCCGGCTCGAAGATGCCAGGGCTCTGCGTAACGCTGAACGCTACGATGCCTCCATGTACTTGTGCGGGTACGCGGTGGAATTAGCGTTAAAGGCGCGAATCTGCGAAACTCTAAACTGGGGAGAGTTTCCAGAGAAAAGTGGGGAGTTTCGCAACTATCAGTCTTTGCAGACACACAATCTGGATGTGTTGCTGGACTTTACCGGCATCCAGGGCAGGGTCAACGCGGTATACGCCGAGACCTGGAAATACCTGAAGGACTGGGGCCCAAACTGGCGTTACCTTCCCGTAGACAGCGCTGATGAACATACGTGCCTTGAGATGCTTGATGCCGTTGAGATACTCTTGGAGGTCATATGAGGATCGGCGTTCTTCGGCGATTGGTAGCGGGCATGGCAAGAGTAGAGGGCGAAGTTTCAGCCGAACGGGGTCCGTTTTCTCTCTTCGCCCTGTTGGAAAGAGAAGACTGGAACGAGCATGACAATTTCCCAGTCGGCCACAGTTGGCATCTTTTCGTTGCGGCCCCGTGGATTTGGGAAGACGAAAGGATGGCTTGGAAATATCTATGGGAACTGACTAAACCTTATGAAGATGGTTGGAATCCCTTTGAGCGGCATCTCCGTGTCGAAGTAGTCAAGCCCACCCACCGCTACCTGGAAGAAGTGTGGGAATATTGCGGCACCGAAAACGGCATGGTGGAAGTCCATGATGTGGATATCCTGGACATCACCGCCCGGCGCGGCTACATTTTCGCCGCCCAGCGCCCCGACAATTTCGATGAAATCCGGCAGGCGGCCCAGCAGGAGTTGGACCGCGAGAGGGAGCGCCAGGAACAATTAGCCAAGGAGAACAGGGCCCGGTTCAAGGCGGAGATGCAAGCACGGGGCCGCCCATGAGACCCAACCTGACCCCGCCTGAGGAACCCGCCGACGCCGAGGGCTACAACCGGCGGGGCAACCAGTACAGCCGCAACGGCGCCTACGAGCAGGCCATCGCCGACTACACCCAGGCCCTGGAACTGGACGCGAACCTGGCCGACGCCTGGTTCAACCGGGGCTGTTCCTACTACGAACTGGGCATGTACGACGCGTCCATCGAAGACCTGACCCGGGCCATTGAAATTGACCCGCAGGACGACAACTTCTACGGCCGCCGCTCCCTGGCCTACCTCTTCAGCGACCGCCTGGAAGAGGCGGAGGCGGACCAGGATTTGTGCGATGAGATACGGAACCGGGGTGGTTAATCCACGAATGGGCACGAATGTTCACTAATGAGCCTGTGGGCATTTTTCTGAAGAGGTGCAGGTAATATGGCAACCTACAAGGAAACGGTTCAAGAAATCCCGGCAGGCGAATCCGAGTACGGGCCGGAAGACCAGTTGCGCGATCACCTCGAACGGTTCCTTACCGCCGAAGACATAGAGTATCTTCTCTCTAAATTGAGGGTGTCAGAACTGATGCAAATGGCGGCGGATATCATGATCGCCGGGATTGAGCACGTCAGGGGGAACTCCAGTCAATTGGAGTTTGCAATTCTGATAAATAGCTGGTTGGCAACAGCGGAGGAGACTGTTGCGGCCGGACGAAACCTGAATCGCGTCGTCGCCCGGCGCAGGGGGCCGATGTCTGGCCAGGAGCAGGAAGCCAGCTAATGCCGGACTATGTAGTTACAGTTCACCGGGCAGTCCAGCGATTCCTGCGGAGCCACCCTGACCTGCAGAGTCGATGGGAGAGCATAGTTGACCAGATTCAGCAGAACCCCCGAACCGGCCGCCCCGTCGGCCGCCACATCGGCCACCTCAAGGGTCAGTTATTTTGCAGCTATCGCTGGGACGAAGGCAGTTACAGAATTAAGTACGAAGTCTTTGATCAAGACCCTGAAATATATTTTTACGACGTCAATAACCGGGGCGACGCTTACCACGGCAGTGGTGGGGCCGAGCGTCGTAGATAATTACTCCTTCCACCCTCAAAACGTATTTACCCCACCGGCTTAAAATAAGGCACCGTTATCTGCTCATTGGCCCTTACGAACGTAACCTCCACCGGCATGCCTATGGTTACCTCCCGGGGGTCGCAGTCAACGATGTTGGTGAACATCTTGACCCCCTCCTCCAGTTCCACCAACGCCAGCACGTAGGGGACGTCCTCGGCAAAGCCGGGGGTGCGGTTCTGGTAGGTTACGGTGTAGGTCCACACCGTCCCCTTGCCGCTGGCCTGGACCCACCGGACCCCGGCAAACCAGCAGTTGGCGCAGATGCCCCGGGGATAGAACTGGTACTCGCCGCACTTCCCGCACTTCTGAATCAGCAGTTCGCCCCGGCGGCAGGATTCCCAGTAGGGCCTGGTCTCGCCGACCACTGTGGGCAGCGGCTTATTCCATTCAGACCTGGTGGTAGTCATTGTTAGTCCCTCCCCAAAATTGCGGTGCCGCCGCTGTGTCGCGCGCCCAGGGAACCGCCGGTGCCGTGGCAAAGGGCCAACTGGCAGTTCTCGACCTGGCGCGGGGTGCCCTCGAACTGGTGGCGAAGCTGGCGGGTGGCTTCCAGCAGCAGGAAGATGCCCCGCATTCCCGGGTGGTTGGAGGATAGTCCTCCGCCGTCGGTGTTGATAGGGAACTTGTCTGCCCTGTCCGAGTCCACCTGGAGGCGGCCGCCGGAGACGAACTGGCCGCCCTCGCCCTTCTCGCAGAAACCCAGGTCCTCCAGCGTCTCCACCACCGTGATGGTGAAGGAGTCGTAGATCATGGCCATGTCAATGTCCTTTTGGGTGACCCCGGCCATGGCGAAGGCGGGCTCGTGGCTCTGCTTGGCGGCAATGTACATCAGGTCGCGCTGGCCGGCCCCCTGGTGGGCAATGGCCTCGCCCACGCCCAGCACCCAGACGGGGGTGTGTTTGCAGTTGCGGGCCACCTCGGGCGACGCCACCACCACGGCGCCGCCGCCGTCGGTGATGACGCAACAGTCGGGCAGGTGCAGGGGCGAGGAAATCATGCGGGAGTTGACGATGTCCTCCACGGTGATGGGGTCGCGGAACAGGGCCTCCGGATTCATGGAGGCATGCTTGCGCATGGCCACCGCCACCTCGGCCAGCTGCTCGGAGGTGGTGCCGTACAGGTGCATGTGCCGCTGGGCGATCATGGCGTAGAGGCCCACGGTGGTCAGGCCGTAAAGCTCCTCGAAACTGTCCGGCGACGGGTCGAGACGGGGGTGCCCGTAGCGGCCCACGCCGCCGGTACCCACGGAGACGCCGCCAGAGCGGGCCAGACTGCTGTAGGTGATGACCGCCGCGTTGATGCGCCCCGCCGCGATGGCAGTGAGGGCGTGGGACAGGTGGAACTCGAAGGATCCGCCGCCCACGGTGGTGTTGTCCACGTATTTGGGGTACATGTTCAGATAGTCGGCCAGGTTCATGCCGCTGTTGCGGATGCTGCTGGAGGCGGTGAAGAGGCCGTCAACGTCCTTCTTGGTCAGGCCGGCGTCGTCCAGGGCCTTGATGACGCTCTCCCCCTGGATCTGCAACTCGCTCTTGTCCGGCGCGTAGCGGGTAACGTGCTCGTGAATGCCCACAATGGCCGCGCCATGCTTAAGGTCAACCATAAGCGGAAAGCCTCCCTGGTGAATTACGAGTTAAGAATTAGGAGTTAGGAATTGGCGAGCCCGTCTGAAGCAGGTCACTCGTCACAGGTAATTCTCAATTCGTAACTGTGAAAAGGTGGGGCCATTATGCCATAGAC
>VXOH01000087.1:0-5699 GCA_009840135.1 Chloroflexota bacterium
CCGCGCAGGCGGGAACCTCGCTGGCTGAAGTCAAGATTCATGCTTGCACCGTGATGATGGAGCGATTTGACGACACTCCCTGGGAATGGAGCCTGCGTTTCGCCCAGTTAATGATTTCGGAGAATGCCGGAAGGCTGCCTTACAGAATTCCCCTACAGTTTCTCCAAGTCCAGCAACTCCGTTCGCCCGGCACGTACATCGGACAGCGTTTCTTCAGCCATCTCTTCCACCCACTCCTGCGATTCCGGGCTGGCCAACAGTTCATCCCACGCCCGATCCAGATTTAACTCCAGCAACCTTTCCAGAATCTCCTGTTCCCCCAAATCCGCCGGCCACCCATAAGCCGCCGCCACCGCCGCATCCAGCTTCTTGTGTAGGTTATCCAGCCACGTGGGGCGGGCGTTGTAGAGATTCGTCAGCGTCCGCTTCTTCAAGTCTGATGGGGAAATGTCGGGGGGATTCAACCAGTTCTCCCGCAGTTCGTTCAACTCGCGCGCCGCTTGCGCTATTGCTTCCCGTTGCTCGTCCGTGGGTTCAGGAAAGGGGAAGGTCTCAAAGCAGGTGGTGGGCGTGTAGCGTGGCCTGCTCTCCAATTGCGTTCCCATTGCCAATGCCCACAATTCGTGGAAACGGGAGTGCAGGACGCCAAAGAAATAGTCGTCATTCCGAGCCATACTTATGCAAGCACTGTCCGTTACTACCCGCTCATCTACCCATGTAAAGACTCTGTGCTTGGACACTCGTGGCGTTACGATATACATTCCCAGTCCGAAAAGCGCTGCCCGCATTTCCGGTCTGGGACGTTCATGTATCCACCAGTCAGAAATGGTTGTCCTTGACCTTTCTCGTCTTGGCCTGACAATCTCATTCACGTACTCAAACGGGGATTCATACAAGGCTGCTGCTTCTTGCGGCATACCAAGACCAAAGTCGATAATCCATTTTCCACTAGGTCGAGACGTAACGTCTTTCCCGTTTATCCAGGGTTTAACAACCTCGGCATTGCTCCTGCCATGCGGGTTGGGACTATCAATCATCTGTTGAGCTAACGAGTTCGAAATGTCGAACGGACCACCCTTGGTGTCGCCCATGAACGCAATTCCCAGGTTGGCATCAAGCCGTACTGCACCGGTCAAGTCAACGCCTGCAGTCAAGTTCGAATTTATTGACTCGACTGCCTCACCGTCCAACATCCGTTCCGTTTCCGAACCATCGTCAAACCCGACAATGGAGATGTGGACCGCCGCGCCTTCCAGAATCCACTCTTGGTCCGACCGCCCCACGAAAATCTCGCCCGTCTCCTTAATTCGTTGAAGCACTCTTCGATTGGCCCCGCCCCGGATTCCCTGGGTTGCCAACAGCCCTACTCTGCTGGCCCTCCTCCCTTCTACCATCTCTCGACCCTTTTCAAACCAGTAGCTGACAATATCGGCCTCGGCAGGCACCCTTTGCTTGTACTTCGCAAATAATTCATCAACGTACGAATCCCCCAGGTTGGTTCGCAACAGCTTCCCCCCCAAAAACGGCGGGTTCCCAACTATGAACTCCGCCGCCGGCCATTCCGGTTCTCTTGGGTTTTCCGGGTCTGACAGGTCCAGAATGGCATCCATTTGCCGGATGGAAACCAGCGGCGTGAGAATCGGACGTTGGGTGTAGGGAAAGCCGTTGTTCCGATGCCACTGGATATAGCCAATCCACAGGGCAGTGCGAGCCAGGCCTACCGCGTAGTGATTTATGTCCAGGCCCAGCATCTGGTCGGGCTTAACGATGGGAGTAAATTCCTCCCAACTCTGTTCGGCGGCAAAGTTGAGGACTTTCTTTTCCAGGTCCAGCAGCGACCGCAGGGCCAGGTAGAGAAAGTTTCCGCTGCCGCAGGCGGGGTCCAGCACGGTAACGTCGAACAGGCGTTGCTGGAACTGCCGCAACCGAGCCCGGGCTGCACCATCATTTTCTTCGCTGATTAAGTTGCCCGTCTCCTGTCGAGCTGTTTCCCACTCCCGCACCAGCGGGTCCAGTACCACGGGCTGAATTACCAGCATAATATCGTCGGCGCTGGTATAGTGGGCGCCCAATTGGGCACGCTTGGAAGCGTCCAGAGCCCGCTCGAACAGGGTACCGAAGATGGAAGGCTCGATATTGCTCCAGTCTTTCTTTGAGGCCTGCTCCAGCAGGAACAGAGAAACTTCGCTCAACTCAACCGCTTCAACAGAATTGAACAAGTCTCCATTGAAATAGGCTATTTCGTCCGCCCCGTATAACCCGCCTTCGGCCATTTCCTTGAACAGGCCGGTGACCGCGCGACTGAATGTTGCCGGCTGGTGGAAGTGCTGGCGCAGCACACGAGTGAACAAACCTTCGGGTAGCAGACCTGCATCTTGTGCATAGAGGCAAAAGACAATTTGGTTGAGGTAGCGAGCCAACTTCTCGGGATCTTCATTGCGCCTTTCCATGTCCGCAACGATTTCCACGAACAAGTCGGCAGTCTCCTTCGTAACGTCCTCAACCGAGCGGTCGGGGCGAAACTCGGCCGGTGAGTGAAATGCCCAGCGCAGCCTGGTCAGGTGTTCCGGATTCTCCAGGCCCGCCACCGGAATCTCGTAGAGGATAGTCTCCATCCCCGGAAAGTTGGTGCGGATGAGAATGGTCTGAAAGGAAGAAACGATAAGCAGTGGCGGAGTTTTGAGATATACCTGGTAGCGAAGCAACTGATTGAAGGCTCCCTCCAACTGGCTATCCTCGCCCTTGAACTCCCAGCCAAAGCGCTCTTCAAGGTAGGCGTCGGCAAACCCGCCCGGCACCCATTTCTCAAAGGTAAAGCACTCTCGGTCATTGCGCTCTGCCGGCGTCTGGTGACCCACCAGAGAGCAAATGTCATTGAAGAACGACTGCGCCCCTTGCCTCTCTCCCAAGCCCGTGTTGTGCCACTTGGCAATAAATTCTGTTGGCGTCATCACAACCCGCTGTAATCCTGTAAATCCTGGCTGTCCGTGCTTGGGTCGCCGCCCCCAGTATAATGGATTGCCCCCGCAATCCCCAAGTTGGGGTAAGCGAGGGCAATCCTGTCTATCCCGTTAATCCTCAGGAACGAAGGTTTAATTCGGCGTCAACGCCACCGACCTAATCTCCCCAAACTCCTTCTGCAGCTTCTGCCAGTTCTGGCCGCCGTCCTCGCTGACGTAGACGTAGCCGTAGAGGCTGGCCCCTACCACCACGTCCCGCACGTCCGGGTGAACGCCGAACCAGTAAACCACCGAGTTGGGTTCCTGGGGCAGGCTGGCCGCCTGCCAGCTGTTGCCGCCGTCGGTGGTGCGCTGGATGGCGCCGGTGACCCCAGGGATGGAATCGCCGTTGCCTACGAACATTACCTGGGGGTCGTCGGGCTTGATGGCCATGCCGCGGCAGTAGGAACGCATGTCGGCCTCGTGGAAGCGCGGAAACTCGTGCAGTTCCCAGCTTTCCCCCTCGTCGGTGCTGGTGGATATCCCGAAGGGCGTGGTGGCATGGACCGACGTGCCGCTGTCACTGATGCGGAGAGTCATGCCGTGAATGTCGCCGTGGAAGGGGTCGGGCCCCAAGTCGGGCAGGTGAATCCAGTTGTCGCCGCCGTCCAGGCTCTTGTAGATGCCATCCACTTCAATACCGGCCCACACTGTGCGGTGGTGTCGCGGGTCAACAATCATGTTGGTAGTGCGGGGGATGCCCACCGGACAGGGCAGGGTGACGCCCAGGGCCAGTTGGTCCCAGGTCTTGCCGCCGTCCCGGGAGCGGAAGGCGTCGGGGCGGGTGCCGGCAAAGATAATATCCGAGTCTTCCGGGTCCACCGTCACTGACCAGACCTGCAGGTCGCCAACGGGCGCTTCCAGGTCAAACCAGGTTGCCCCGTTGTCGTCGCTGCGGTAAATGCCCACGTCGGTGCCAGCGATTAGGCGGTGCGGGTCGTTGGGATAGACGGTCAGCGCGCGGACGTTGCACTCCGAGGGTATGGGGTTGCGGATGCGGTTCCAGCTCTCGCCGCCGTCGGGGCTGCAGGACAGGCCGCCGCCCACGGTGCCAATGGTGATGGTATAGTTTCCGGCCATTTTCTTCCCTCCTCTTTAAGGAAATGGGATACGTCCCTATGTATGGCCGTATGATAATGGCTGGCTGGGTTATTTGCCATAGGGAATCCGTCAGTGGCCGGTCCGCCGTGACCCCCTGAAGGTCTCCGTAGGGGCGACCCTTGTGGTCGCCCTGTCCACATATTGTTCCTCCTGACCGGCACGTAACTACCGCAACCCTTGAATTTCCACCCTTAAACCGCCGGCATCACCCTCGTCGCCAGGTCTTCCAAATGCCTCAGCACGTCGTCCACGTCGCGACTGATGCGGCCCAGGTCGAACACCAGCCCGGAGACACCCAATTCCTCGTAGGTACGAATGTCCGCGGCAATCTGTTCCACGCTGCCCGCGAAGTAGGGGCGGTCATGAGAGATTCCCGCAGCCTCCAGCCGGTAATCGTGAGTGCGAAAAACCGTTTCAACCTCCGACGGGTCACGGCCCGCCCGCTCCGTTTGTGCGGCCAGGCGGCGTATGCCGGCCGCCAGCGCCTCCGGGTCGCCCATGGGAAACTGGGGGTTGGAACCAATGGGATACCAGGCATCGCCCACCTGCCCGGCCCGCCTTATGGCAGCCCGGCTTTCTCCGCCAACCCAGATGGGCAGGTGGGGCTTCTGTACCGGCTTGGGCAGAAAGGTTATGTCCGAAAAGCTCAGGTATTTGCCGTCAAAGGTTGGCGTGTCGCTGCTCCAAAGCTCCTGGAAGGCCCGGATATACTCGTCGGTAACCGCTCCCCTTTCCTCAAAGGGCGGCAGCCCCAGGGCCTCGAATTCCTCGCGCATCCAGCCGGCCCCAATACCCACCACCAACCGTCCCTTGGACAACACGTCCAGCGTGGCCAGGGCCTTGGCCGCCACCAGCGGGTTCCGGTGGGGAACGATCATCACGCTGGTAACCAGCCTGATGCGCCGGGTCTGCCCGGCCAGGAAGGACAGCACCGCCAACTGTTCCATGGCCATTCCCGATGCAGACCCGGGAAATTCGCCTCCCTCGGTGTAGGGATAGGTGGAATCTATACTGTCGGGCACCACTATATGATCGCCGGTAAGCAGCCATTCAAACCCCAGCTCATCGCCTTTCCTGGCAATGGTGGACAGGGCATCGGGTTCGGCCGAAGGACCCCGGCCGGATAGCGCGAATCCATATTTCATCTCAATATCTCCCTCTTGATGGCTGGGCCCAGCGGGCGGGTACGGGCTACTCAGTCAACCCCTCATCCGAAAAAAATTCCTTCTCCCAGTCCGTGTGGGGCCGGTCGTATTCCAGGCTCGTATACAATTCACAGGCCCGGAACCAAAGCAGCAGGACGCCGCGGGCTACCCGCTCCGGGTCAAAGTCAATCCGGAAGCCGTGGGCTTTCTGGTGCCACTGGTTGTATCCGGTGGCAAAGAAATCGAAGAGGAAAGACGTGGGCTCATCCCCCGCAAAGGAAGAAGCCCGCAGAATCTCGGGCGGGACTTCCGAACAGAGGATATTCGGGTTCTCCGAGGCCAGCTTTATATATACGGGTTCGTCTTCGGGGAGTATGTTGGGAATTTCCACGGGCAACGGTCCTGGCAGTCTGAGTGTAGGGCAGATTGAATGTTGGGCAGATTGAATGTTGGG
>VXOH01000087.1:5799-9311 GCA_009840135.1 Chloroflexota bacterium
GGGCAGATTGAATGTTGGGCAGATTGAATGTTGGGACTGAAGTGTATAACAAAAGAGGCCGGGTTGCCCCGGCCCCAAATTTTTCCTAAATTTCCGGAAAACCTCTAAAGGTTCTTCTGGGCCGAAACGTAGCTGTCCAGCTTGTTGTATATCTGGATGCGGTTGCGCTGGGTGTCGGCGATGAGCAGCCGCTGCCGGGCAACGTCGAACTCCACCGCCTGGGGCATGGCCAGCCGCCACTCCACCGACAGGTCCTTGACCTCCCGGCGGCGCAACAGGGCCTGGGGGCTGGCGTTGACCGCCGGCCTGGCCCACTTGGAAAACTCCTGGGCGTCACCGATAAAGCTGGTCAGGAACCTGCCGTCGGCAGCGAATACCTGCACCCGGCTGTTGCCCCAGTCACAAATATAAACGTCGCCCTCATCGTCCACCGCCACGTCGGAGGGGCGGTTGAGCTGGCCCCGGCCATCGCCGTAAGCGCCAAACTCGGCTACAAACTCTCCGTCGGTGGTTAGTTTCTGGACCCGGTTGTTCTTGGTGTCGGTTATGTAAATGTGGCCGTCGGGGGCAATGGTAAGGCCCCAGGGATTGTTGAACTGCCCATCGCCATCGCCCAGGCTGCCGAACTCCGCCTTGAACGTGCCGTCCAGGCCAAGCTTCTGAACCCGGTGGTTGCGGCCGTCCACCACATAGACGGTATCTTCGCCGTCAATCAGTATGCGGTTGGGGCCAAGGAACTGCCCCGGCCCGCTGCCCTCGGTTCCCCACTGCGACACGAACCTCCCGTCCGGGTCGTAGACATTCACCCGGTTCAGCCACTCGTCGGTAACGTAGGCGTTACCCCGGGAATCCAGGGCTATCCCCGCCGGCCAGATGAATTCCCCGGTACCATCGCCGTAGTCACCGAATTCGGTGAGCCATTCCTCGTCCTCGTTTTCGCCGCCGATGAAGAAAACGCCTATTCGGGAGCCGTGGGCCATCTTGTTCCAGGGAGCTCCGGGGACGTATTCAGCCCCGCGATTCACCACGAAGACCTTATCCTCTGCAGCCAGGCAGAGGGCTATGGGGGTGTTGAATCCGGCGCCGCTTACCGCGCCCCGGCCGATAACCCGGCTGTAGTCAAAGACCCTGCCGGCCACTAACTGGGTAACCATTCTAAAGTCCTCCCGGCGCCCTTCACAGGAAGCGTCGCCGACCTTGCAGAATTTTCTTGCCTTATGATGGGGCGGCACGTCCGCCCGGCGCGGCAAGGTAAGGATTGGGTTGAATTCAGCAGCTTAGCCTGCACGCTAAGCGTACTGGTACTCCCTGAGGGAAACCACCAATTGCAGCATCTCTGCCACGCGATCCTCAGCGTCGGCATCGCCCCAGCGCACGTCGCCGGCATCCCGGGCGTGATTGACCATCTCCTGCCGGTTCTCCGCCTGCACCGTCAGGGGCCCCATCAGGTCCAGGCAGCCATCCACCAACTGCTCGGGGGTAAGGTCGCCCCGGGCCTGGAGGCGGTTAAGCATGCCGCGGATGCCGGGGCGCTCGGTCTGGGAGACCATGTCGGCGGAGAAGTTGATGCGCTTCATCAGCGACCCGCTGTTAATCCACTCCGCCCCGGTGTGCCACCCCTCCACGCTGGGAGGATTCATCAGTTCCTGGCCCATGTAGCCCGATTCCTTGGTGAGGATGCCAATGCCGGGGGCCGGAAACTCGTAATCGCCTACCATGCGGAGGGTTCCAACTACCACCTCCACCGGGCTTTTGATCTTGGAAAAACGGGCGTTCTTGAAGAAGTCCGAATTGAACAGGACCCGAAGAACCGGGGTCATGTTGTAGCCCGAATCCACGAAAGTCTGGGCCAGCAGCTCAATGGCTTCCGGGTCGTTGGGAGGTGTCACCGACCAGGCCGGCACCTGGGCCTCATCGGCCACAAAGAAATTATAGAGGTGGCGGGCGATGAAGCGGGCGGTGGCGGGGTGGGCGCAGACGATGTCTATGATGTCCTCGCCGTTGAAGTTACCGGAATGACCGAGGAATTCCTTCTCCTCGTCATCGTGGTCCTCTTCCTGGTACTCAAACTCCCAGTCAAAGCGGCCGTAGGCCTGGCGGGGAATCATCGGGGAAATCGTCCAGCCGGTGAAGGCGCGGGAGCATTCGCGCACGTCCACTTCCGTGTAGTTCCCGACGCCCATGCTGAAGAGCTCCAGCAACTCCCGGCCCCAGTTTTCGTTGACGGCATAAACGTGATTGTCGCAGTTGTCCAGCCAGTAGATCATGGCCGGGTCCTTGGCCAGCAACACCAGCAGATCCCGGTAGTTGCCCATTCCCTGTTCCCGGAACATATCAATCTGTTTGAAAACCTCGTGGTAGTGGTCAATCTTGGAGTAGCCGGTGGCAAAGACCTGGTGCCAGAAGAGCACCATTTTTTCCTGCAAAACCCGCTCGGTGTTGACCATGTCGTTCAGCCACACGGCGCCGCCCATGCCAGCGGACGTGGGGGGCTTCCAGTAGCCGGGCTGGTAGCGTAGAAAGTCCAAGCGGTCCGAACCACCCACCGTATCGGGATTCAAGAGTTCTTCCACCGTGGCCTCGTAGCCCTTGGCTACCCGCGCTTCCAGTTCATCGCGGGTGGCGCCGAACCCCGCCCGGCGCATCAGATGTGCCATCAACTCTATTTCCTGGTTAGCCACCTCTACCATACCTCCGTACAGCAGACCGCATTTCTGGAATGCGGTTGCTCCAATGTTGTGCCAATTATGTTTGCGGTTTTCCGCACACATTCAGGCCGACCGCCCGGAGGGCTTCGACCAAACGGAATTATCGGATTGTTTGGTTTGTCCTGTCAAGGATGGGCAACTATTCAGAACTGCTGGGTTCTCCCGCCGAAAAGTTCGTCCTTACTATGAAAACAGGAGAATCCAGCCAGGACTCAACGTTTCCGACGGCCGCCGACAGGTGTTTTGACTAACGTCCCTGATTTTCATTCCCTTTAGTGGCCTATGCAAGGCCATGGCAATGCTCGCTAATGAATCCGTCGCTCTACCTGCAAACTTTTTTGACCGCACCGCCACTTCCTGACACCTCCCCCTTGCCACTCCGCATGACCGCCCTCTAGCATATTTCCATGGCACAACTCAAAACCGTCCCACAGAGCCTGCCGGCATTGGGCCCATCGCCGCTGACCTCGCAACAGACTGTCCCCCGTAGGGGCGGGTTTAAAACCCGCCCATCCTCGCTGCCCAGACCAGGCAACGGGAAACGTGTGCAAATGTCCGGAAATGTCCGAAAATGCAGGGGGTAAAATTTTTCTGCAAATCTCTAACCTACCCGCAACACAGCGCCCCGAGAATCTTCCGTATTCCAAAGCCCTCCAAAGGAACTGAAGAGTCCCCTCTCCCTCTGGAAGAGGGTTAGGGTGAGGGCGAACACGCCGCTCTGCCCCTCAACCAGCAGTCCCTTCCCCCTCGATGGGGGAAGGTCAGGATGGGGGTGATTCCTCATTCGCGTCTATTCGTGCCCAT
>VXOH01000100.1:0-8864 GCA_009840135.1 Chloroflexota bacterium
CTCCCACCAGGGGAGAGGGGTCTTATTCAGACCTTCCTTAGGTGGCTTTCAGCCTGTAGGGGCGGGTTTGTAACCCGCCCTTAGTGCCCTTAAAGACCTTGGTTCGGCCATCGCTACCTGATTGGGAACCCTACCGGACTAAACATGGATGGGCAAGAATAGCGGTATAATATCCTGTAGTCCTGTTCATCTCTTTACTTCAGGTGACGGCATGGCAAACAAGGAACTGACCCGGGACGAAGTGCTGGCCCAGTTGCGAAAGCATAAGCCCGAGCTGGAAAAAAAGTTTGGGGTGACTGACTTGGCCCTCTATGGTTTGTATACCTCGGAAAATACCACTGAGTTCTTCGACATTGACTTAATGGTCACCTTTGACAGTCCCACGACCGTCAAGAATCTCTATGGCTTACAGCACTATGTAGAGGACCTGATGGGGCTCAAGGTCGGGGTGGTAACGAAGAGATCGCTGAGCGATGAACGAAGGCGTATTTTCGAGGAGCTAGCCATTGACGTCTAGGCCTGACTTAGCCCCAAGGCATTGGAGTCAGTTCTTGCGGGAAATGATCCAATTCTGCGAGAAGACGTTACTGTACACCGATGGTGTGGACAGAGAGAGGTTGCTGGCGGGTGGGCCCCTTTACGATGCAACTCTGTGGAACATTGCCTTAATCGGAGAGGCTGCAAATCACATCCCTGCTGCCGTTAAGGGTTTGGGACCGACGATCCCATGGCGTGACGTTGTTGACACTCGCAATAACCTGATTCACCACTATTTTGGCATTGACGACAATGCCGTCTGGGAAATTATCACAGTACATATTCCCGCCCTCCTCCCCCAACTCCGCGGCCTGCTTGAATCCTTGGGAGAGTCCAGCCGATAGGTTCCGGAGCCCCGTTCTAACTCTCCCTTGCCTGTAAAGAGGGACTCTATTGAAGTTTCCTGAACCCCTCAGCGAACTGCGCAACCAACACCCCACCTAATCCGCTATACTGTCCCTCATGTATGAATCCCTGACCCAGTTCCTCAAGACCTTCAGCGCCGAATCTCCTTTCCTTTGGGCATTGCTGGTCATGGTGGTAATCGCCGTGGCCGGGCTAACGCTTTACGCATTCTGGGAAATCGTGCTTCGCGCCATAGGCGTGGCCCTTGGCGGAAGGAGCGGCCAGGGTTCTGGCCGCGGAGGCCACTAGATACACACATGCTGTTTCCCAACGCTGACGTAGTGGTCAATCCCGTGCTGCTGGCCCTGCTGGGAGTCATAGTTGGCACCCTGGGCGGTTTTTTCGGCGTGGGCGGCGGCTTCCTCATTACCGGCGGCCTGCTGGTCTTCGGAGTGCCCGAGATTTACGCCATCGGCACCGGCCTGACCCTGATCATGGGTTCTTCCATCATCAACATGCTCAAGCATCGGGGTCTGGGCAACGTGGATTTCAAGCTGGGCATCCCCATGGTTCTGGGCGCTATTCCCGCCGTATTCGCTGCCGAATCCCTCAACAGCTCTCTGGAAGAGGCGGGACAGGTGGGCAACGTTATTCCCTACGTCTACGTGGCGGTGCTGCTCCTCCTGGGATTCTTCCTGGTGTATGACTTTTTCAAGACCCGGCGCCGGTCTTTATCGGCAGACTCCCAAAGTGAGGCGGTATCCACGGCGGGCCTGACCCAGAAGATCCAGTCCCTGCGCATTCCTCCCCACTCCGTCAAGCTGCCCGGGCTGCCTGCCCGCTCAACCTATATCTCGCTGAAGGTATCGGGCATTGAAAGCATCTCCGTGTTTGTACCCTTGCTGGTCGGCTTTGGCATAGGCTTTTTTGCCGGACTGCTGGGGGCCGGCGGCGGTTTTATCCTGATGCCGGTGCTGGTCTTTGTGGTGGGCATCCCGACTACTGTCGCCATCGGCACCGACCTGTTCCAGGTGATTATTACCGGATCCTGGGGCACCCTGCTCTATGCCCTGGACAATCACGTTGACCCTTTGATGGCATTGATAATTCTGGCCGCCGCGTCGGTGGGTTCGCAAATCGGGACCACCGCAACCCGTTTTGTGGACCCGGGGCGCATCCGCATCCTTTACGGAATTACCGTGCTCAGCGGAGCCCTGGCCATCGGCATGGGGCAGGTGGCCAAGGCGTCGGCAGGACTGGCGTTCTTGAGCCGGATAGATGACTGGGTTCTGCTGGGCATCCCGGGCTGCATGTGCGTGGTTATAACGATATTGATGGTGCGGGAGGCGTGGCAGAGACGGATAGCCAATAATGAGGGTCTGGCCGGATGAAACCTTTCTTGATACTTAATTGTGAGAGTACATCCAGTATAATATTTGATGGAAATGGCTCTTCGGGTATTCCCCTCCTGAAAGAGGTTGGAGAGAATGGCAATGAAGCTTAGGTCGGGTATCAGCGACAACTTCGTTGAAGAGTGCTCAATATATGACTCCCGGAGATCTGATCTGGAAAGGGACCACATGGGAGAGTACGTTCTGATTCAAAGGGACGGGCTTGTAGCCATTTTCCCTACACTGCAATCAGCGCGGGAGAATGCGAAAATGCGCTTCCCCCATGGCCCCTATTTGATCTCCAGGATTGTTGAGGGTTTTTCTCCTTCGGACAAGGGTGAGTGGAAGTTCACAAATGCCTGAACTGGAATGCGGCTTTACCGACTTGGAAGGTGCCTCCGGGAGCCGCAGGCTGGCGCAGGTTGGTCCTACTCTGTTGGTTCAGGTTAATCATGATCCTGAACAATGGTTTGGGATGCCTGTCCAACCTGCATTGCCCACGGCTACAGTTTCCGCCCTGATTGATACAGGAACCAGCGACAGCTCTGTGGATGCAATGCTCGCCGAAGAATTACAGCTACCCTTGATAGTTCAAAGAACAGTAAGCGGTGTGGGTGGTGAAACCAGTGTTAATGTGTACTGGGCCCAGTTACGAGTTCCGGCCTTGCAAATCCAGTTTGCTGGTTTGTTAGCAGGAGTCCACTTAAACGCCGGTGGCCAACCGCATCGGGCCCTGATCGGCCGCGACTTCCTGCAGCATTTCACTATGATCTATGAAGGTAGGAGCGGCTCGGTGAAGATAGTGAGTGGACGGGGTAGTTCTTCTTGGTTTACCCGTTTGTCCAGGTTATTTGCCAAGAGGTAACCGGTTATTTCACGCGGGCGCTCGGCTTCTGTTGACACCATAGTCGTTCTGTTTCGCTCCATCCAATGGGTACAGTTGCATAGTGTCATATCTTTATCACTTTCAATGGTCTTTCCCGCTTTTCTTGACAGTGCCATGACCACCCAATCCTTCACCTTCCGGCTTCACCACCGGGACGGCGGCGCTAGGGCCGGCCGGTTCACCACGCCCCATGGCTCCGTGCGTACCCCCATTTTCATGCCCGTAGCTACCCAGGCCACCATCAAGACCCTCACCCCCCACGAGGTCATGGATTTGGGGGCCCAGATTGTCCTGGGAAACGCCTACCACCTTTACCTGCGGCCCGGCGTGGATGCCGTTGACCGGCTGGGCGGCTTGCACGAGTTCATGCGGTGGCCACGCCCCATTCTCACCGACAGTGGCGGCTTCCAGGCCTTCAGCATGGGCGCATTCCGAAAGGTGGACGACGACCACATCCGGTTCCGTTCCCATATTGACGGCAGCGAGCATATATTCACGCCGGAACTGGCCATCACCAATCAGCAGGGGCTGGGCGCCGACATCATCATGTGCCTGGACCAGTGCATCGCCTACGGCGCAGAACGGACCGAGGTGGAAGATGCCATGCACCGAACCCATCGCTGGGCCAGTCAGTGTTACGAGGCCCACTACGGACGTCCCGCGCCCGCCTATGCTGAAAACGCCGCAAAACAAGCCCTGTTCGGCATCGTGCAGGGGGGCGCCTTCTCCGACCTGCGGCAGAGGTCGGCGGATTTTATAGCGTCCATCCCATTCCCCGGGTATGCCATCGGTGGCCTGGCGGTGGGCGAGTCCAAGTCGCAGATGTACGAGACTACCCAGCAGGTAACTGAGCTGTTGCCGCCGGACAAGCCCCGCTATCTCATGGGAGTTGGTTCGCCGGAGGACCTGGTTGAAGGCGTATCCCAGGGGGTGGACATGTTCGACTGCGTATTGCCCACCCGGGTGGCCCGCAACGGCGCACTCTTCACCCGCACCGGCAGGGTAAACATCGCCAACCGCCGCTTCGCCGAGCAGAACTCCCCCCTGGAAGATGGCTGTGTCTGCTACGCCTGCGAGAACTTCACGGCAGCCTACCTGTGGCACCTCTTCAAGGCAAAGGAAGTGCTGGGTCTGCGCCTGGCCAGTGTACACAACCTGCACTTTATCCTGCGGTTGATGGAGGGCATCCGCCAGGCCATCCTGGAGAACCGGTTCGAGTCCTTCCGGCGCGATTTTCACGACACCTACCGGCCCACCGACGAGGCAACCCGCCAGCGTCAGAAGGAGAGGTGGCTGGCCGCCCGGGGTGGGTAAGACTAATCCACGAATGGGCACGACCATGCACAAATAGATTTGGCGACCTTGGGCCGGTGTATTTGCGGCTTTCCGGAAGCTTGCAGGTGAACGTGGCTTACTTGCATTATTGCCCTACATTAGTGAACCTTCGTGTTCATTCGAGGATAGACAGGAGACAGACATGATCCGCAGCTACCGGGGAATGACCCCCAGGATACATCCCACGGCCTGGGTGAGCGAGGCCGCGTACGTCGTCGGCGACGTGGAAATCGGGGCCTGGTCCAGCGTCTGGCCAGGCACCGTGATCAGGGCCGACACCATCAAGATCACCATTGGCGAGCACGTCAACATCCAGGACAACTGTGTGCTCCACGCCGACAGCGACGCCACTTACGAGGACTACGTCACCCTGGGCCACGGAGTCATCAGCCACGCCAAGCACATCAAGACCCATTGCCTCATCGGCAACGGCGCCACCCTGAACGACGGCGTAATCCTGGGCGAGAACTCGGTCATAGCCAGCGGCGCGGTGGTGCTGGAGCGGCAGGAGTTCGGTCCCAGTTCCTTTGTGCTGGGAGTGCCGGCCTCGGCCCGGGAGGCGCCTACCAACGAACGCCACCATGCCATGATTCGCCGCACCGCCGAGAGCTACGCCCGCAAGGCCCAGTTGTTCAAGGAGGAGGGCCTGGGCGGCACCGAGGTTGAGGGAGAAGAGGCTTGAGCCGTTACCCTGGCCTGCAATCACCCATCCCGCACCTGAACAGGAGGCGCCATGCCTGAAGCGCCGGACCTGGAAGTTATAAAGGACTACCTGAACACCCACGTCAGGGGCCGGGTTGTGGACTCAGCCCAGGTGCTGCGTCCCACGGTGCTGCGCCCCATTTCCGGGGACTTTGCGGCAGACCTGCCCGGGCGAACCCTGGAGCAGTTCCGCCGGGAAGGGAAGTTCCTGATTGCCGAGCTTTCGGGAGATCGCTGGCTGGCCATCAATCCCATGTTGACGGGCGCCATCCAGAGGTGTGAACCCAAAGCCCGGGTTTACAAGCGCACCTCTCTCGTGCTTGGCCTCAATGACGGCATGGAGTTGCGATACCTGGACGACCGCCAGATGGGCATGGTCTATTACGTTGATACCGGGCAGCTGGAGGGCATCTACCGCCTGGAGAAGCAGGGCGTTGACGTGCTTTCCGACCTGTCCTTCGAAGACTTCAAAGCCGGCCTGAAGAAGTTCCGGGGCGAGGTGAAGGGCCTACTCACCCGGGGGAGCCTGATTTCAGGCATCGGCAATGCCTACTCCGACGAGATACTGTTTGCCGCCGGCATTTCCCCCTTCCGCAAGGTGGGCACCCTGAAGGAAGCGGAACTGGAGCAGTTGCACCTGCAATCCCGCAGGGTGGTGGAAGACGCCATCGAGGTGCTCCGGGGTAGGATGGGCGACAACATCCACGTGAAGATTCGCGATTTCCTGAAGGTGCATGGCAAGGGCGGGGAGCCCTGTCCGGTTTGCGGGGGGAATATATCCCAGCTTAACGCCAACCAGCGGATGACCAACTTCTGCCGCCGGTGCCAGCCGGGGATGCTGATCAGGAATTAAGAATCCCCTGAATTAGTCATTCCCCCTTGACAGGGGCGGACGTTCCGCCCCTGGCGGAATGGGGGAGATAGCTTGCGAACAACCACTTCCCCCTCACCCTAACCCTCTCCCACCAGGGGAGAGGGGGACTTATTCAGACGTTCCGTGGACTAAATGAAGCTGCAACACTGCCGCCGGCTACCGCCGGCACTATGCTGATTTCGTCCCCGGCGGACGTGGAGGTATCCAGTCCGTCCAGGAAGCGTACATCCTCCCCGTTGAGGTAGATGTTGACGAAGTAGCGCAGTTCACCGTTCTCGTCAATGAGGCGTTCCTTGACACCGGGGTAAGAGGCTTCCAGGCTCTCGATCATTGAGGACAGGGTAGACTCTTCCAATTCCACCTTGTCCTGGCCATTGGTCATGCGGCGCAAGGGGGTGGGGATACGTACCGTAACAGGCATTTGAGGGGTTCCTCCTTAGTTGTTCCACACCAGGTAAGGATCTCGGATAGGTCTATAATTAGTCGGCAGCTTGAGATTCCGTGTACGCCAAGGGTTCAAGGATGTCCAACAATACAGTCACATTGGACAGTTTTTCCTCGATAGTTTCAGAGTCCAACAGCCTCTTACGGGTGTAAAAGAAGGTGTGAAGCGTATTGGCCGCATCACTAAATGGTTGTACCCGAACGTCTTGCGAAAGCCCCTGGCAGCGACGAATGACCTGAAAAAACTGGCCGTGTTGGGTGTAGGGCCATCCGTGAGCTTCAGCCACCGCCTTGGCCATCCAAGCGCCGGCAGCCCAGCCCTTTTCCGATGCCTGGTGCAGGTCGTCTTCCTGGAGGTACACCCAACTGCGGGCCATGAAGTCGCGGGCCTGCTGGCGGTAATCTTCCACCGCTTCCAGTTGCTCGTCAAAGGGTTCCATCGCGGACAAATCTTCCATAGATTACCCCTGCAGCACGTCGCCGCTTACCGGGTCAACACGGACGCCGGTGGAGCTTACCCACTGCAGGCCCCGCTCTATTTCTTCCTTTTCACCGTCCAGTTCCAGCACCACCCAGCCCAAGGTTTCACCCACGTCGGCGCGGCGGATATTGGTAACCAGATGAAAGTCGCGGCCCAGCATGTAGATGATTGGTTCCTTGACCAGTTCGGCTTCGAAGGTAAACTTGACCCTCTGCCTGCCCATCTCGCCCTACCTCTCAAACTGCATTATTGGCTTACGGCGGCCCGGCCCTCCAGAGCTTCCTCGAAGGAACTCATGGTTGGCTTTACCAGCAAGGGATTAACCACCTCTTCCACTGCTTCCTGGGTCTTGAGACCATTTCCGGTTATGTAGGCCACGGCCAGCTCATCACGTCCTATGGCGCCGCTTTCGGCCAGGTGTTTCAGGGCGGAAATGGTTACACCGCCGGCAGTCTCGGTGAAAATGCCCTCCGTCTCGGCCAGCAGCTTGATGCCTTCCACCACCTGGGGCTCAGGCACGGCGTAAGCCGAGCCGTCGGATTCATTGATTACCCGCAGGGCATAGATGCCGTCGGCCGGATTGCCGATGGCCAGGGACTTGGCGATGCTGTCGGGACGCACGGGCCTGACATGGCTCTGGCCGCCGGCCCACGCGTTTACGATGGGCGAGCAGCCCTCGGCCTGGGCCATGTGCATTTTGGTAGTAATGGCAGGGTGATGCACGGTGTTCTGGTCGGGGCCGAAGGTCATGGCTTCAACGCCGTCCAGCAGACCCAGGCAGGCCAGCTCATTGAAGCCTTTCCAGATCTTGGTAAACATGGCGCCGGAAGCGGAAGGAATCACGACGTGGTCGGGGATACGCCAGCCCAACTGCTCCGCCACTTCATAACCCAGGGTCTTGCTGCCCTCGGCGTAGTAGGGGCGCATGTTGATGTTGACAAAGGCCCAAGGGTAGTTGTCGCCAACTTCGCTGCAGAGGCGGTTGACCTCGTCGTAGGTGCCATCCACCGCCACCATGGTAGGGCCATAGACGGCGGCGCCGATTACCTTGCCCCGCTCCAGGTCGGAGGGAATGAAAACCACGGAGCGCATACCGGCCCGGGCGGCGTGGGCCGCCACGCTGCAGGCCAAGTTGCCGGTGGAAGCGCAGGCAATGGTCTCAAATCCGAACTCCACGGACTTGGTGGCGGCTACGGAAACGACCCTGTCCTTGAAGGAGTAGGACGGGTTGACGCTGTCGTTCTTGATATAGAGGTTGTTCAGCCCCAGCCGCTTGCCCAGGTTGCGGGCCTTAAGCAGGGGGGTGAAACCGGCCATGATGTCCACGGGGTCGTCACCGCTGGCCGGGAGCAGGTCGTGGTAGCGCCAGATGCTCAGGGGCCCCGCGGAGATACGGTCGTGGCTGACCACTTCGGAGATAGTGGCATAGTCGTACACCACCTCCAGAGGCCCGAAGCAAAAATCACAAACATTGAGGGCCTCGCCCGGATACTCCCGGCCGCATTCGCGGCACCTCAATCCACTAACGAAAGCCAATTTTGCCGTTACCTCCTGTCGCGGGTAGGGCATCCATTGTCACAGACAGAACAATCGCCCCCGGGGTCGGAATTGCCAGGACGTTTGCGCAGGACGTTTGCCTGGAGGAATTATAACGCAAACGGCACAAAAAATCCGTCCCTCTGCAGGGCCGGAAATGCGGCCTGATACTATCAAAGGAGCACTACAATGTCAAATTGACCGGAGGCCACGGAAACGACGCGGTCCGCCAGGGGTGGGGGGGGGGGGCCCCGGCCCCACCGCCCCCCCGCCCGGGGGTTTTAGAAAGGGGGAGGGGGGGGGGGCCCCCGAGCGCCCCAGCCGGGGGGGGGG
>VXOH01000100.1:8874-9271 GCA_009840135.1 Chloroflexota bacterium
TTTATTTCACTCCCTCACCCCCTCCTTCTCTTTTTTTGTTGGGGGTGGGGGTGGTTTTTTTTTTTTTCCCCCCGCGGGGGGGGTCGGCCCCCCCCCCCCCCCCCCCTACGGGAGTCCAGCCCGTGTATTTCCCAAAGGGGGAGGGTGGGCGCCCAGCCGTGCGCCCCTACGGGGGGGCCGTTCTAAACGCCTGCATCCTAAACGCCTTCACCCTAATCCGCCGCGGCGGAAGAGGGGACTCTTAAGATGGCTTCTAAATTTAGTCCTCCCTTCTCCTTCGGTGCGGGGCAGACCTGCGTGTCTGCCCCTACGGGTGCTTTTACCCCCCAGCATAACCTTCCCCCATCAATGCGTCCTTCGACGAGCTCAGGATGATCCTTCGACAGGCTCAGGATGA
>VXOH01000022.1 GCA_009840135.1 Chloroflexota bacterium
CCCATTTACATTGCAGCAACGCGAACCTTGACTACCCTGGAATACGTGGTCAAGACGGGGCATCCCCTTATCTGCGGCGTCGTGCTCGACCACGACGACGCCATGGACCTATGCAACCGCTTTGTCCGGCTGTCCCAGGAAGCCGGCCACCAAATCCCTATCCGGGACATTCCCTTTTTCAGGTATCTGCACGTGGCGGAGACTGAAGAGGAGGCCCGCAAGAACGCCGAACCGGCCATGGCCTGGACCATGGACATGACCGACTGGCGACGTTCCATCACCAGCGGCAGCGAGGTAAATCAGAGGCTGGAGGACTTCCGGCGCACCCGTACCCAGATGCCTCCCGCCTACGATTACCTGGCCGAGAAGAGGGCCATCATAGGTACACCGGAGCAATGTGTAGAAAAGATTCGCCAGTTCAGTGAACAGGGCATTGAGTACTTTGGCTGCAATTTCGACTTTGGTGGCATGGCCCAGGACAAGGTCTTGCGTTCTATGAAGCTGTTCGCCGATGAAGTAATGCCCCACTTCCAGTGAAATTTCGGGAGTAAGATTAATGGCGTTAACCGTCCCCACCGACTCGGACCTGCATCCGGCAGTTTCTGCCATATCCAGGCTGGCCAAGGAAAAGTTCGCCGCCCGCGCCGCCGAACACGACGCCGACTCGTCCTTCCCTTTTGAAAACTACCGGGAACTGCACCAGGCTGGGTTCCTGGGACTTACCATTCCTGCCGAATACGGCGGGCTTGGGATAGATGCGGTCTCCTACGTAATGGCTTTACTGGAGATGGCCAAGGGCTGCCCGGCCACGGCCCTCACCTTCAACATGCACGCCAATGTCCTATTAAACATCGCCCAGTTGGCCTCTAAAGAACAGAAGGAACGCTATTTTGGCGAGGTGCTGGGACAGGGCAAACTGTTCGCCACCGTAATGAGCGAACCCGACTCCAGTTTTCGGGACCGGTTCGTCCTGAGAACCTCCTTTACGCCAACTTCCGGGGGCAGCTACCGGGTACAGGGCCTCAAGCACTTTTGCTCGCTGGGAGATGCGGCAGACCGCTATTTCGTCACCGGTTTGAGAGAAGGAACGGAGTCTGCGCAGGAGGGGATAATGGCTGCCATGGTGCCCCGCAGTGAAGGTGGCGTCACCCTGGAAAGGCCGTGGAACGCCACGGGCATGCGGGCCACAACAAGCCACAGCATCCGTTACGACACCGAAGTTCTTGCCGAGGACATCATGGGAGAGCCCGGGCAATTACTTACCATTGACCTCTCCGGGTTTGCCCTGGGCTATGCCGCCACCTACCTGGGAGTTGCGGAAGCCGCTTACGATTTCATCCTGGACTACGCCCGGAACCGGGTCATTGCTCCCTCTACGGAGCCACTGGCGCACAATCCGCTCGTTCAGCGCGGTCTGGGCGAAATGAGCGCCCAGATTCGAGCGGCGAAGCTGATGCTGCGCGAGGCTGCCGCCATCCGCGAGTCGGGAATACGGGAGGAAATGTCCCTCGCCACCAACCAGGCCAAGTATCTCTGCGCCGAGGCTGGCGTGAGGGTCACTGAACAGGCCATGCGCATGGCGGGGGGCAGCGGCTTCCTGCGTAGCATGCCCCTGGAGCGTTGGCACCGTGACGCCCTGGCCGGTCCAGTAATGCCCCCGTCAAATGACCGTTGCCTGGAAGTTATCGGGCGGCTGGTCAGCGGGTTCAAGGCGGCTACACTGGAATTTCAATAGGTTGCCCGCCCAGTTTAGTGGCAAACCGTTCTACTCCCTGCCCGCCTGCCTTTGCGGAAGTAAGAACGGGGACAAAATACAGCCCCCGCCCGTTGGGGCGGGGGCATATACATCTGAAATGGGAATTGATTTTCCCTTGTTTCCCCTTCGGGCCTAGTTGAAAACCAGTTCCTTATTGCGGCGGGTGGGGTCGCTCATTATGGCCATTCCAACGGCGGGATCCTCCTGGTTGTTGCAGAAGAACTCAATCCGGTTGCCATCCGGGTCCATGAAGTACACGCTGGAGGTCATGCCATGGTCCGTGTTGTGGTCCATGGTTACGCCCTTGTCCAGCAGGGTGTCATAGACCTCTTTCAGGTCTTCAAAATCAGCAACCTGCACGGCAAAATGGTTAAGTCCCAACTGCCCGGGCGTGACCGGAATGGCATCCACCGGGGCCTTGAACAGGGCCAGGTCGTGGTGAATCTTGCCGCAGGTCAGGAATGTGCCTGTTTCCGTTTGCCTGGAAATTTCGAAGCCCAGGATTTCGGTGTAAAACTCAGTGGAAGCTTCCAGGTCCTTTACGTTTAGAACCAGATGTCCAACCCTGATTGGTTTTGCCATATAGTTACCTCCTTTACTTGCGGCCGCCAATGCTGGGAAAGATCCAGCCTCGTCCGGCGCCGCAGCCTTTCCGGTTGTTCCACGTACTATACGCTTTTTTCATCCCTGCGCCAATACGCCGCCAATGTACGTCTTTCGTCACTGAGTCAGCGGCGCCATCCGCATCGTTGACACCTTCCCGCCGCCCGCCTTACACTCGAATAAGAGCAGGCTGGCAGGCCGCTGCGGGGACAGAGTTAATGATATGGAAGGTGGATAAACCATGCCCATTGACCAGGTATCTGTAGTTCGTATGTGCGGCGCCTGCCGCTTTGAGATCGAAGTCATTACCGTCAAGAAGGACAATATGCGCCTGTTTGTAGATGACAAAGTCTGGTGCGAGATCTGCCAGTCGGAGCAACCCGAAGTGCGGGATGTTGCCGGCAGACTAGAGACGATCCGCACCGAGCAGGCGAACTACCCGGTCAGCCCTACATCCGGTCCGCCTGTCTTGACCCGAAACGACGGGGGTTAGGAGCCTGTCCCAAGAGTCCTCTCCCCTTTATCGGCTAAAGTCTCAATGCCGGCAAAGCATTTGCAGCGGCATTGCGGTCCCCCTCAACCGGCTTGATTGCGGGTACTGAGCTTCATTGGTGGTCTTAAGATGGTTTCCCGCTTCTCTCCCGTGGCTGCGGAATTGCACCGTTCAGTTAAACCGGTTCATCGCCACGGTTATGTTTTCCTCCAGCAGGCAGTCCACCGCCTCCGCCACAGCCGTAACTACCTTGGAGATTTCCGTTTCCTCTCCTTCCGAAAATCGATTCAACACGTGAGACACCTGCCCCCCCTGCAAGCCCGGCTGGCCTATCCCCACCCTGACCCTGGGAAACTCCTGGGTGCGTAGTTCACCGATAATGGACCGGATGCCATTGTGCCCCGCCGGGCTTCCTCCCGGACGGATTCTGATTTTCCCCACTGGCAGGTCCATCTCATCGTAGATTACGACAATGTCCTTCGGTTTCACTCCGAACCTGGCAATCAGGTAAGAAACTGCCTCGCCGCTGTTGTTCATGAAGGTCCGGGGCTTCGCCAGCACCACTTCCCTTTCCCCGAAGCGCCCTCGTCCCAGCACGGCCTTGGCCCGCCGCTCCTTCAAATTCACGTCCCAGCGACGCGCCAGCAGGTCAATGCAGCGAAATCCCACGTTATGCCGTGTATTACGGTAACGGTCGCCGGGATTTCCCAACCCGACGATGATTTTCATAGACCGGTCTGGTTGTTCAGAGTGCCTGGGAACCGGAGAAGCGGCGGTATTCGGTTGTTCGGGTAGTTCCTGGGTCATGCTTGTGCTTCCAGTGGTGTCAGCAGGGCATCGCCGGGAGCCGACAGTAGCTGGACGAAGCGCTCCTCGTCCAATATTTGTGTGCCCAGCCTGCTTGCCGTATCCAGCTTCGAACCCGGTGACCCGCCGGCCACCAGGAAGCTGGTCTTTCGCGTTACCGAAGACGTGGCGCTGCCCCCCAGGCTTTTGATCCTTGTCTCAGCCTCGCGCCGGGTCATTCCTTCCAGGGTACCGGTTACAACAAAGGTCAGGCCGCTCCAGGGAAGTTCCGAAGGGTCAACAATTTCGATCTCATGGTCGAGCTTGACCTTGGCTTCCCGAAGTTTGTCTATGACTTCGAGATTGCCCGATACCTGGAAGTAATCAAATATACTCTCGGCAATCTTTGGTCCGATGCCTGGAATTTCGGTCAACTCTTCCTGGCTTGCCGAGGCCATTTGTTCTATGCTGGCAAATCTCCGGGTGAGCAATTCTGCCACCTCGGCCCCCACGTGAGTTATTCCCAGGGCAAACAGGATTCGGTGCAGGGGGCGATTTTTGCTGGCTTCTATGTTGTCCATAATCTTGGTTGCCAGCCGGTCTCCCATCCGTTCCAGACCCTTCAGTTTCTCTTTTTCCAGGTAATACAGATCGGCCACCGTGCCGACAAATCCCTCGTCAATCAGGATGCGGCACCACTGCTCGCCCAGGCCGTCCATGTCCATGGCGCCTCGGCTGACAAAGTGCTTCAGCAACTCGAAGAACTGGGCCGGGCACGAGGCGTTGGGACAGCGGTGCATGGCTTCATCTTCAGGTTTCACCACCCCGGTGCTGCACACAGGGCAGAATTCGGGCATATTGAACTCCACCTCATCCCCTGTCCTGCGCTCGGGGAGCGATCGCACCACGTGAGGGATAACGTCCCCCGCCCTTTCCAGTTCCACCCAGTCTCCCAGCATGATTCCCTTGCGCCGGATGTCCTCTTCGTTGTGCAGGGAGGCGTGGCGTACGGTGGCCCCACTTACCACCACCGGATCGAGAATGGCCTGGGGATTCAGGCTTCCGGTGCGCCCCACGTTGATTACGATGTCCAGCAACCGGGTCTCGGCCCGTTCCGCGGGGAATTTATACGCGACGGCCCAGCGCGGCTCCCTGCCCACCACTCCCAGGGAACCCTGGAGTCCGAAGGGATTGACTTTAACTACCACTCCGTCAACCTCGTATGCCAGGTCGTGGCGAAGCTCTACAAATTCCCGGTAATAGTCCTTTACCTCATCCAGGGTATGGCAAAGCCGGTTGTTAGGATTTACCCGAAAACCCAGGGACTCCAGCCAGGCCAGCGTCTCCCAGTGGTCGGCAGGGAATAGTCCCTCTGCCGCTTCGCCCAGGGAATAGACCCAGATCTGCATGTTGCGGGACGCCGTAACCTTGGGGTCCAGCTGCCGGATGGTGCCAGCACCGGTGTTGCGCGGGTTGGCATACAGTTGTTCCCCTCGTTCCTCCTGCTCCCTGTTCAGCCGGCGAAACTCCTCCACTGGAAGATATACTTCGCCGCGCACTTCCAGGTAAGGAGGGGGCGAACCCTGAAGGGTCAGCGGTATGGAGCGGATTGTCTTCAGGTTCTGGGTGACGTTTTCCCCCACGGTCCCGTTTCCCCTGGTGGCTCCCTGGACCAGGACTCCGTCTTCGTAAACCAGGCTTACCGCCAAACCATCAATCTTCAGCTCGCAGGTCATGGAGAAGTCGGCTTCGTCCAGCAGGTTCTTGACGCGCCGGTACCAGGCTTCCAGCGATTCGTCATCAAAGGCATTTCCCAGGCTGAGCATGGTGTGCCGGTGCTCCACCTGCACGAACCCCTCCGCCGGTTCGCCCCCAATGCGGTGAGTGGGCGAATCCGGCGTAACCAGTTCAGGGTGGTCTTCCTCTATCTTCTTGAGTTCCTGAAACAGCCGGTCGTATTCGTGATCTGGAATCTCAGGGGCATCCAGCACGTAGTAACGATGATTGTGGTAGTTCAGGTCCTGGCGTAGCTGGGCAACCCTGTCGGTAACGCTCTGGTCCGCCATCGTCGGACCTCCCATCAGGCGATTTGCAGAGAAATTATAATATTTTGCCTTCCTCGATAACAGCGGCCTGCCGTGCCTGTTTCGGCCTTGATGTAAACTGCGTCCCGTCTGCCGGGAACTTTTCCTCGTTTGCGCTCGTCTTACCCGTTATACATCGCGATTTCTCTAACAGCGAGAGGTAGTCCAAATGAACAACCGGCCCCATTCCGGCTCACCTTGTTTTCTTGTTAATAAAATTCAATTGGTATATTCTGGCCTCATGAAGAGGTGGTACGCGGCAATAATTTTGGCCCTGGCATCGGTGGCGCTGCTCAGCTGCGGGGCCGCTGAAGAGTTCAGCGCGGCCAGCCAGGAAATGGCTATGGACGCCCCGGCCGCCGTCATGGCCCAAAGCGTGGCGGAAGCGACTGTGATTCAAGAGAGGGAGGACTCATCCGAAGCCGCAGTGCCAGTGGAAGCGTCGGAAAGCCTGCCCAGCAGGCCAGCTTCTGCCGCCTCCGTTGCTGACGATTTTCTGGCCAACCTCGACGAGATTCAACAATCGGTAGCTTCCCAGGAGAGGATAATAGTCCGCACCGTGGGCATGGGCCTGGTGGTGGACGACGTGGCCGGGAACGTGGACCGGATCGGCTCCATCGCCGGAGACCTGGGGGGCTGGACGGTATCCAGCGACCGGGGCGCCATTCACTTTGGAAGTGTTTCCGTGCGGGTGCCCGCCCAACAACTTGACGAGGCAGTCCGGCGTATTCGTTCCCTGGCCCTTCGGGTGGATTTTGAGTCCTCCACCAGCCAGGACGTTACCGACGAGTACGTGGACACCAACTCCCGTCTCCGCAGCCTCAGGGCAACCGAAGAGTCCCTGCTGAAGCTCCCGGAACAGGCCACCGACGTTGAAGACGCTCTTGACGTTCAGCGCGAACTTACGGATTTGCAGGCCCAGATAGAAAGCCTGGAAGGACGCATCAAGTTCCTGCAGCAAACGGCGGCCTTCTCCCTGATTAATGTTGACCTGACGCTGGCGCCCCGGACCATGACCGTGGACGCCGGGCCAGATCAAACCTACAGCGCGGGCCAGCCGGCCAGGTTCCGCGCCACTTTCTATCCACCCGAAGGCATTGATAACTTTCATTTCATCTGGGACTTTGGTGATGGGGCGACTGTCGAGGGCCGGGGCAGCGCCCCGACTACTCAGCAGGGGCAACGGGTCACGGCCACGGTCAACCATGTTTTTGAAGACGACCGGGATTCACCTTATATCGTTCAACTGGACATCACCGGTACGGGCGAGGCCGGTCTTGTCGAAGGGTCCGATACGCTTATAGCCACCGTCACCCGTATTCCAACCATCGAGGTATTCGCTGGCGAGAGTCGGCTGGTGGAGGAAGGCGACGAGGTGGAATACAGCGGCTCATTTACCCGGCCCGAGGGCCTGTGGGACCTCCAATACCGCTGGGATTTCGGCGACGGTTCCCCCACGGTTATCGGCTCCCCCGAAGAAGGGGCCACCCGGGTTGCCGTTCTTCACACCTACGAAAACTATCGCCCCCAGGCCTACGAAGTGACGCTGACGCTGACCGCCCAGAGCGAAGCCGGGGAGGTCAAGGGCTCCGGAAATTTCTATGTTGACGTGAACGAGTCCCAAGGGCTGGTGGTCGGCAATTGGGACCTGGTGGAATCGGCGAAATGGGCCATTCGCTCTCTGTCCGTTGTCGCCCTGGCCATCGTCAACATCCTGATCTGGCTGGCTATTTTCAGCCCCGTCTGGCTGGCCCTGGCCGCCGCGGGTTACGGACTCTACCGTTTGAACCGGTACAGAAAGGCCCGGCAGGAAAGCCGTCGGCCCTACACCAGCAACGACCTTTCTTCGGTCGCCAGCCCTCCACAACAGGCTCCCCCGTCCGAGCAGTAAACGGGCAAGGAAGCAAGCCATACGACGCAAGAGCGTCAGTATTCAATGCGGTCGGGTAGGCTGGCAACTTGGCCGCCCGTTAATGCCCTAAAACTTGAAAATATTGGAGTTAGGATAGTGACTACCCAGACCCCCCTGGAAGCCAGAAACCAGATAGTCAACCTGGTCAAGGATTTTGTCCGCCGGGATGTTGAGCCCGTAGCTATGGAACTGGACCGGGAGGACAAGGTCCCCCTGGACCTGATTGACAAGATGAAGGATCTGGGACTCTTTGGCATCACCGTGCCCGAAGAATACGGCGGGATGGGTCTGGATTACACCACCTTTGCCCTGGTGTTCGAGGAAATGAGCAAGGCCTTCATGAGCATCACGGGGGCCATCGGTACCCACCACATAATGACCTACGTGCTGACCCATTACGGAACCGAGGAGCAGAAGCGGGAATTCCTGCCCGACCTGGCTGCTGGACGCAAACGGGGCGGCCTGGCCCTCACCGAGCCCGGCGGCGGCACGGATGTCGCCAACCTCCAGGTGACGGCGGACAAGGACGGGGAAGAGTACGTCATCAACGGCAGCAAGATGTTCATTACCAACGGCCGCTACGGCGACACCTTCCTGCTGCTGGCCCGCACCGACCGCGCCGTGGAGCCGAGACACCGGGGCATAAGCGCCTTCATCATCGAAAAGGGCGGCGAGGGCTTCCGGGTTGGCCGCGACCTGGACAAGCTGGGCTACCGGGGCCTGGACACCTGCGAGCTGATTTTTGAAGACTTCCGCATACCGGCGGATAACCTGGTGGGAATGGAGGAAAACCTGGGCTTCGGCCAGGTTATGAGCGGGCTGGAGACCGGCAGGATTAACGTGGCAGCCCGCGCCGTGGGAGTGGCCCAGGCTGCTTTTGAGGCCGCCATCCGCTACTCCCAGCAGCGGGAGACCTTCGGCGTACCCATATCCCAGCACCAGGCCATCCAGCTCAAGCTGGCCGACATGGCCACCAAGATTCAGGCGGCCCGGCTTCTCACCTACGACGCGGCGGCCAAGAAGGACACGGGCGAAAGGGTGGACCTGGAAACCGGCATGGCCAAGCTCTTCGCCAGCGAGATTTGCGGCGAGATCACCATGGAGGCCATGCGCATCCACGGCGGCTACGGGTACATCAAGGAATCTCCGGTAGAACGTTACTACCGGGACGCCCCCCTCATGATAATAGGCGAGGGTACCAACGAGGTCTTGAGGCTGGTCATCGCCCGACAGTTGCTCCGCCGCCCCGAGTACCAGGTATAGGGCCAGGGCAACCAGCCCCTTAGGCTCAAGCGGAAACCCTCTCCACGAAAATGGGTTCCTGAATACGTGGGAACTTCAATCCACTTCAAGAGTCCACCAAATTTCGGCAGCGTTCCGTATCAGGTGGGTTCTGGGGCCGAAATGGTAGGGGCAGCCCTTGTGGCTGCCCTGTTCCTTCCTCAAAACCCTCTTAAGGGTAACCCGACCTCTTATTTCCCCTCGACCGAAAGTGACCTTCGGCTCTAGCAGAGCAACTTTTTAGAAATGATGGCTCGGCAAAGGGCCTTAGGAGCTAAACCGTCTTTCCGGCCTTGA
>VXOH01000120.1 GCA_009840135.1 Chloroflexota bacterium
CCCTTACCCTAACGCCCTCACCCTAACCCTCTCCCAGAGGGAGAGGGGATATGTTTTTTCTGGTGTCAGTGTTTCGTTGCCAGGGCGCACGGCCGTGCGCCCCTACGGGTGTGCGGGGGTCAGGCGGTGGTGGGGATGTCGCCGTAGAGGATGTCGTCGTAGCGGTGGTTCCAGGCCCAGGGGAGCAGGGCCAGGACGATTTGCTGGGGAATGAGGCTTTCGGCCTTGTCGCGACAGCGCTGGACGTAGCGGTGCAGGTTCATGTAGGTATGGGACATCTGTCCGGTATCGGCGATGCGCCGGACCACCTGCAGGGGCTGGGGCAGTTCTTCCTTTTCGGCCATGGAGGTTTCCCAGTCGTCGGCGATTTCCTCGGCCAACCGGCGGAGGCGATAGACGGCAAACTCTTTGGCGAACTGGCGCTGCATGGCGTGTATCTGGTTACGGATCTGGGAGAGGGTCATGGGGTTAACTCCTTTTTCGTTTATCCACGAAGGGGCACGAAGGGGCACGAAGTTGTTTAGTAATAGTTATGGTAGGGATGGGCTATACGGAGTGTAAAGGGGGGAGTGTCAGGGGGGTAGGGTTTATCCACGAATATTCACGAATATTCACGAATGAGAGGGCCGGAGAGAAATCGCGGCGTCAGCCTACAAAGATATGCTCACGATGGTAGGCCAGGAAGTCTGGGTCGGGGCTGAATTTTTCGGGGAGGCTTATGGGCTTGCCGTGGTAAGCAAGTATCGTATTTGAAAAGAAGGCATCTTCGCGATAAGCCTCCGATACCCGAACTTTGAAGGATTCGTCGACAGTGAGGAAACCGGCGTCAAAAGCTTTGTCGTGAAGGGCGTTAAGGGACAATCCATTCCTTGGGTTGACTCTGGTTTCTTGGTTTAAGCGCCAAGGAATGATGTGGCTGGCGATAAGCAGTCTGGGGACGGACAAGCCAGTAATGCAGCAACGATAGTTATAGGCGCTCAGTACCGCCAAACGGAAGAAATCTTGGCCAACGCGGGTGGTAGAAAGAACGGGTCGGTCTGTTCCGCTTCGCGGGGTCTCGTCGAATGAGTCTTCGGCACCAGGTTCGTGTTCCTGGGCGCCCTCAACTAGCCCAAAATCAGTAAGGGCCTCTTGGGATTCAATGGCAAAGTTCTCCCAGTTGCTGGTCATTTCTTCCCACATGGCCCGGTCAGCATTGGATGCGTTGCCGAGGCCCCGGCGGCCTGTGGAAGTAATGGCAGGATCCAAGCTGGCTATGTTGCCCATTTTCATAGACAAGCCGGCCGGCGAGCGGCCGATCATCGCAGCGAGGCGTATGATCTCTGGATGCCGGGAGGTTATTCTGCCGAAGGGGATTCGGCAATAGAGTTCGGAAGCTATGAGTAGTTGCTGGCGGGTCCAGGGGGTTCGGGTGGTCATGTAAAAGAAACAGTACAAAGATTCGTTAAGTTTCGGAGACCGCTACCAATTCTTTAGCAAATGGTCGGCTATCTGGACGGCAATAGGTGCCCCTCGAGGATTTGTTGCAGCAAAGAACAGTTCAAAGAGTGCTACTCCCCTTGAATTGTTTAACGTCCGTGATGTAGGTGCGACCCTGTAAAAGACAGACTCAAGCCTCTGGCGATACCTGTTAGCAATAAGTTCGCTCCCCTGAGGCCGCTCCTGCAGTGGAGATTCTGTAAAGTCAGGAAGAAGTGGTTGTTGGGCAGCCTGCCGGTAAAAGTCCTGCCAATACTCTCGACCCCCAAAAACACGGTCAAATTCGGCCGCAAGTTGTGGTGTTGGCTCGTTCTGTATAGGCATGTTCCGATTTATGGCACCCAGTGGGAATAGTATCCAGCAATCGATTTTGTCTGATCCGGATATTGCAGTAATCGTAGTCCAAGACACTTCGGTAGAGAATGGATCTAGGAAGACTACAGCTCGGTCGTAAGGCCCCATAGTAGAGCAAAAATGAGGAAGCACTACATTGGCGTCTTCATTGACTACCTGGATTTCTCGTTCTTGACCTTGAAACTGGAGAGCCAGCCGATTGAGAGAAGCTATTCGGTTAAGGTCCTTTTCAATAAACAAGAACCTGTCGAACGGTCTATCTTGTATTTCCAGAGCTATGATAGCCGACCCTTTAAGGACTTCTCCGAACTCTTCGTAATCTTCGGGAAAATAACCTGAGCCAGGCCTCCAAAATCCTTCCCCAGCAAAGGCATCGACGTAGATTAGCTTGAAGGGTCGGTCTCTTAGTGCTGTCGTGTATGCGTCAAGATAGGCCCTAAGTATTTCAAGCTTCTGTTGAGTCCAAGGTCCTCCGAAAGTTGCCAAGGTTTCTTACTCCCAATCCGGAATTCCAACCCAAGTCTTCCCGTCTATGGTTGCAGCGTCCCCCCCGCGCTTCTTCCTAACGCCACCCAATTGTTTGAGAAAAAACTTGACGTTCAAATTATCACACTGATTCTTTAGATGAACCGCCCACTCTATGTCCATAGGCCGGGCTCCATGCCCACTTTCGCCGCCGACTATCACCCACTGCAACACTCCTCGCTCCAACCAAGGAGTTAAATCCAGCCGTTCTAGCAAAGGCTCTGCCGAAACGAATCGGGTCTTGGCTGGCAACCGTTCCAACACTGTCAGCCTTGGGGCGTACTTTTGGTTTTCGACTGAAGTACCAATCCAGACATTAGGAGGCCAGCCCTCGGGGAACAGGCTGTTGTGCGTATTCCACCAGGCAACGGCCCGACCTGGGCGCTTAGTCAGGACCTGGAAAATATGACCGTGTTCGGAAGCGGCAGCCTTCATTACCAGGAATACGTCAAGGATATATTCAAAGGGGACATCGGGATGGAAAAGGTCTGACATGCTGTTGACGAAAATGCGGCGGGGCTTCTTCCAACGAAATGGAACCTGCAGCCTTTCCGGCAAGGGAGTGACACTTGCCGGGGAAGGACCATATCCAGGGACTCCCATAGCGTGAAGACGGGGGTAAAGGGCATACATGTAGCAGTTATCACACCCCGGCGACACACGAGTGCAACCTGTAACAGGATTCCAGGTTTCATCAGTCCATTCAATTGCAGAGGGCATTTTCCTCGTTTCCCTGGCGGGCTTAGACCACACGCGCCAACACAATTAGAACATTTATGCTACACCAACCTTTTGTAGTATGTCTAGGTTGGTTTGTCCAAGTTCGAAGACTGTTAGCAAGAGTTCTGGATTTGCATGATCAGGCTAAGATTAACTCCTTTCAACCTCCACATCCCCCAGATCCGTACCCGGAAACCGTTTGGACAGGTATAGCATCTCTACGCCCACCACCTCTTTGTTCTCATTGAAGTCGAGCATAACTCCAGGCGACACCTCTTCCGTCTCTACGATGCGGGAATTATCCAGGTGCAGGTATAGCGCATCAGCTTCCCTGTCAACTCTCAGCTTCACATCACCCTCCAAACCACTCCCCTACCACCTGCACAAACCGCTCCGTTTGCTCTACCTCGGGTCTGTGGCCGCAATTCTCGATAATTTCCAGGCGGGAGTTGGGGATGCTTTGGTGGTAGAGTTGGGCGGCGCTGGGGGGGACTATGGGGTCCTGGTCGCCGCTGATTACCAGGGTGGGCAGGCGCTTGAGGCGAGGCAGCACCTGGGGCAGGGCCGGGTAGTGCATGTAGGGGCGCCAGCTGAGGCGGCAGGCGCCCTCCAGCGAGGTTTCCCAGTTTTCCAGCTGCTCGGGGGTGGGTTCGTCGGGGCAGATGGCCTGGAACTCGGGGACGGATTCGGGGTTGAGCAGGCTGCGGGTGATGAAGGCCTTGGCCACCACCTGGAAGATGTCGAAGATTTCGCCCTCGGGAGGACGGACGCCGGCGGCGCCCACCAGGGCCAGGCGCCTGAACTGCTGGGGATTCATCACCGCCATTTCGGCGGCCAGCCAGCCTCCCAGGGAAAAGCCCATCACGTCCACGCCCTCCAGCCCCAGGTCGTCCAGGGCGCCCAGGTACCAGATGGCCAGGTCGTGCAGGTTCATAACCCAGTCCAACTCACCGGAGGGACCGAATCCCGGGTGCCAGGGGATGTGAAGGGTATGGTTCCGGGCCAGGGCCTCGTGCCAGCGGAGCCAGCCGGGGTGGCCCATCTCGTCGTGGAGGACCAGCAGGGGATCGCCGGAGCCGCCCTTGATGAGGTTGATCTGGCAGCCGGCGACTTGTACGGTTTCTTCGGTCCAGGTAACGGAACTGGTAGTCATGGATGCTCCTACCTGCCGGCTGGGCCGGCGGATTTGCGAAAGATTGGGTGCGGAGGATGTCGTGATTGTCAGAGAGGGAGTGCGGGTTGTCAAGGAAGGTTTCGGGAAGTGGTCGGCATTTATCCACGAAGGGGCACGAAGGGGCACGACGGGAGGAGCATAGACGAGGATGATGGTTTTCCGGCTCTTGTAGTCGAGTGTCTCGGTTTGACCAACGGCAAAATCGTGGTATCTTTCAGTCTGTTTCATTGTCCTCGCCTTACAAGAGAATGGAGGCATGAATTGGCTGCGGCGAATCGGAACCCACGGTACGAAGCCCACGAAAACCCTCCCTTGCTGCTAACCCTGGGATACGGGTTCCAGTTCAGCCTGATAGCCTCCGCCGCCCTGCTGGTAACCCCGGTAATCGTGGCCCGGGCCTCGGGCCTGGATGAGTCGTACCTGGTGTGGATGGTTTTCGCTTCCCTGGTGGTGGTGGGAGTGTCCACCCTGATCCAGGTCAAGCGGCTGGGGCCGGTCGGCTCGGGGTCGCTGCTGCCCACCTTCACCGCCGCCTTTGCCATTCCCTTCTGCATTACCGCCGTGGTAGATGGCGGGCCCGGGACGCTGATGATGCTGGTATTCGTCTCGGCCCTGGCCCAGCTGGCCATATCGCGGTGGCTGTTCATATTGAGAAAGATCATCACGCCGACGGTGGGAGGGACCATAATGATGATCCTCTCCATCACCCTGGCTTCGGTGGTTTTTCACCTGCTGGACGAGACGGCCCGGGATGAGCCGGTGAAGGGCCCTGCCGTGGCGCTGATAACACTGGTGGTTGTGGCGGCGCTGACCTTGCGAGGGTCGGCCATGCTGCGTCTCTGGGGGCCGGTGGTGGGCATAGTGGTGGGTTGCCTGGCGGCTGTCGCCCTGGGGGTGTACGACTTTGGCCTGGTGCTTCGGGCGCCGTGGGTGGGTTTGCCCGGTGAAGTTCCGGCGTTTGAACTGAACATGGGAATTCCCTTCTGGACGCTGGTGCCGTCCTTCCTTTTCCTGGGAGTGATAATTTCCATCCAGGCCAACGGGGAGGCCATTGCGCAGCAGCGGGCGGCGCGGCGGGAAAGCACGGCGGTGGATTTCCGGAGGGTGCAGGGCGCGCTGGCTGGCGGCGGGGTGACCAATCTGCTGGCCGCCCTGCTCGGGGCCGTGCCCAACAGCATTCATCCCGGCTCGGCGGCGTTTGCCCAGACCACCGGTATGGCATCCAGGCGGGTGGGGTACGTGATTGGGGGCATTTTCATTGCCGTGGCTTTCCTGCCGAAGGTGTCGGGTCTGCTCAGCACAATACCCGGCGCGGTGATGACGGGATACCTGCTCCTGGTTTCGGGCATTTTGCTGGTGGATGGAGCGAGGCTGATTATTCAGTCGGAGTCGAATCGCCAGAAAATTGTGGTTGCCGGCGTGTGCTTCTGGCTGGCCGCCGCTTTCCAGTTTACGTTGTTTGATTACCCGAACCTGGGGCCGGTGGTTAATGCCCTGCTCAAGAGCGGCATTACGACGGGAGGACTGGCTTCCATTGTCATGGTGCTGTACCTGGAGTTCACCAATCAAAGGAGCATGCGCTTTCAGTCCAAGCTCCACATAGACGCTTTACCCGACCTCAACGAGTTTGTGGCGCGGTTCGCCGACCGTCGCGGGTGGGACGATGCCATGAAGGCGCGGTTGAGCGCGGTGGCCGAGGAGACGCTGTTGACGCTGGCCCCGCTAAATCTGGATGGGGACCTGGACGGCGGGGAATCCGCCGGAGGCGGACCGGAGCGGCGGTTGATTGTGCTGGCCTCCAGCGAGGGGACGATAGCCGACCTGGAGTTCATTGGCGGGGGGAACGAATCAAATATCGAGGACCAGGTGCGGCAGTTGCAGTTGCACGATACCCAGGGGCCGACGGAGAACGATATTTCGCTGCTGTTGCTGCGGAATTTCGCGCTCTCGGTCCGCCACCAGCAGTACCACGACACCGACATAATTACGGTGCGTGTGGCCCATCCCGACGGTCCGACGTAGGCGTATGACCACGAGAGGGGGTCGGGGTTGCCGCCATCCCCGTTCATCCCGCCGGTCCGCCGTAGGCGGATGAGCCTGTCGAAGGCCGGGGCTTCGTTGATTTCGTTGATATGGTGTCGGTCTGATGGTATATTGCCACGGTCCGCCCCAGGGACGGCTGCGGCGGAAGGCAAGTACGGAGCAAGCACGAGTAATCCACCTCCGGCGGACAAGGCGAATACACCGTGAATTTTGACAACTACTCCCTGGAACCATCCATTTACGACGAAATGTTCCTGCCCGGGGGGGAGCCGCGCCCCGAGGCCCAGGTCCTGTACGAGGCCCTGAGCGAATTGTCCGGGCAGGACCTGGCCGCCATACAGGGCCGGGTGAACCGCACCTTTTCCAGCGAAAGTATCTCTTTCACAGTTTACGGGGACGCCGAGGCCGAGGAGCGCATTATCCCCGTTGACCCCATCCCCCGGGTTATTCAGGCAGGTGACTGGGAATCCCTGTCCCTGGGCCTGGAACAGCGGGTCAGGGCGTTGAACAATTTCCTTGAGGATATCTACGGGCCGGCGCGAATCATCAGCGACGGCGTTATTCCTGCAGACATGATCCTGGAGTGTCCCCAGTTCCGGCCTGAAATGCGCGACTTTTCCCAGCCCTACGGTGTCTGGGTCGCCGTCTGCGGCACCGATATTATCCGAGTCAACGACGGTTTTCGTGTCCTGGAAGATAACCTCCGCGTCCCTTCCGGCGTCTCCTACATGATTGCCAACCGCAAGGCGGCCAAGGCCAGCCTGCCCCGGGTATATCGCAGTTGCCGCGTCCAGGAGGTAGAGCAATACGGCGCAGCCCTCCAGGCTACCCTGAAGGAGTTGGCCCCCTACGGAAAACCCGACCCCTCCCTCGCCCTGATGACGCCGGGTGTGTACAACTCCGCCTACTACGAGCACATGTTCCTCGCCCGCGAAATCGGCGCCGAGCTGGTGGAGGGCAACGACCTCGTTGTCCGCGACCGCGTGGTTTATATGCGCACCACCGAGGGCCTCCGCCAGGTGGACGTCATCTACCGTCGCATTGACGACGATTTTATTGACCCTAGCGTGTTCCGCGAGGACTCTCTACTGGGCGCCCCCGGCATTATCGAAGCCGCCAGGGCCGGCAATGTGACCCTGGCCAATGCCCCCGGCACCGGCGTGGCCGACGACAAGAGCGTCTATGTTTATGTTCCCGACATGATCCGCTATTACCTGGGCCAGGAGCCCTTGCTCAAGAATGTGGATACCTACCTCTGCCGTCGCCCCCAGGACCTGGAATTTACCCTGGACAACCTGGCCGACCTGGTGGTCAAGCGGGTTGGCGAGTCCGGTGGCTATGGCATGATAATCGGCCCCCACGCCACCCGGGAGGAAAGGGACGACTACGCCCGGGCGGTCCGCGCCGACCCGGCCCAGTTCATTTCCCAACCGGTGCAGTCCTTTTCCAGGGCGCCCTGCCTGATAGACGGGGCCTTTGAACCGCGCCACGTGGACCTGCGGCCTTTCATCCTGAACGGTCTGCAGACCCGTATCGTGCCGGGGGCCTTTTGCCGGGTGGCCCTGCGCCGCGGCAGCCTGGTGGTCAACTCCAGCCAGGGCGGGGGCGGCAAGGACGTCTGGGTACTGGGGGATGATCAAGAGGCATGAGGTATATTATTCGCTAATGGGCAAGAATTTTCACAAATGGGGCAGGGGTTAGATGCTTTCCCGCAGCGCGCAGAGTCTCTACTGGTTGGGTCGTTACATGGAGCGGGCCGGCAACCTTAGCCGTCTGCTGCAATTGCAGTCGGAGTCCCTGGTGGACCGGCCGGTACGGGAGATTCACTTCGGCTGGAGCAGGATGTATAACTACATTCAGCAGGACCCGCCGGCAGGGGAGATCAGGCTTTTCGGCGATGAGCAGTTTGTGCTGGCCGACTCCTTCGCGCTGGCGGACGACCTGACTTTTGAGAGGGCTAATCCCTGCTCTGTATTCAGTTGCTTTTCCCAGGGGAGGGAAAACGCGCGGCACACCCGCCATTGCATCAGCCAGGAAGTCTGGAAGTGCCTCAACACGGCCTACCTGAGGCTGCAGGAACAGGACATCGCTACCGTATGGCAATGGGAGCCCACCACTTTCTACCAGTCGGTGGCCACGGACATCGAGACCATTGGCGGCCTGGCGGAATCCACCATGTACCACGACGACCGTTGGAGCTTCCTCCAACTGGGCCGGTACGTGGAGCGGGCGCAGGGGGCTGCTTCCCTGCTGCTGGCGCAGGTGGATACGACCAAGGAGAGCATTGACGAGGAGTTCCACGAAGAGGACTGGATTTCGCTGCTCCGGGTCTTCTATGCCCTGGAGGTTTACAACCATACCTATGGCGTGGCGGTGCTTCCCGACCGGGCTATGGACCTGCTGGTAAGCGACCCCCTGCTACCTGAATCCCTGGGGCGGACGGTCAGGCTGGTGGAGTCGGAGATCGCGGCCATCGGCAACGGGCCCTACTCCAGATCGGGGCGCGCCCTGCAGCGTTCGGTGGGCCGTCTCTCCGCGATGATTAACTTTGAGTGGCCCGACGAAGAGGAGCCAATCACGCTGCTGCGGGAGATCCTGGAAGGAGCCACCGAGCTGCACTTCCTGATAACCGAGGCCTACTTTGACTACCCGGTGCAGGCGCCGGCGTAGGAATGCTCTGAATTATTCTGTTGCCCCTCACGCTAACCCTATCGCCACAGGCGGATTTTCCGCTCCCAGAGGGAGGGGGGATTTATTCGGAGCCTCTGAACAAGTCACTGTTCTACCTCTAGTGAAGGGAACTCCTTGCGTTACCGTAGGGGCGATTCGCGAATCGCCCCTACGGTGGGCGACCTGTCACCCCCATCCTTGTATATTGAACTGTAGGTGGGCGGAGCAAAGGCCGTAC
>VXOH01000123.1 GCA_009840135.1 Chloroflexota bacterium
TCAAGATTCTTGCTTGCACCGTAATGATGGAGTGATTTGACGACACTCCTTAGTAGTCCAGCGGCCGCTTGGAGAGGCTGGGTTATGCCCCGCTCACCCTGAGCTTGTCGAAGGGCCGCCGTTTTATGGTCCGCCAAGCTAACCACCAACGCGCTCACGTTCCAATGTTCAAAACAATGCTGTTGGCCTTTTGAAATGATGCTCCTCGGTTCATGGCAATCGCTCCCGATTCCCGGCAAGAATGCGGCTGGCTGATTAGCCTCTTCCACCAGGCGGCGAACTTCCTTTGAGCCGGCTTTGGAGCTTCGCTGGCCGGTCCGGCTACAATTAACTGGAAATCAGGTATAATTTGGCTTTCATCAGGGTACTTGTTCGAGGCTTACTGTGATTTCCAACCACGCAAGGGTAGGCAGAGCCCTCTATCTGCTGAAGCTGGACCTGGATAGCTTTATTCCCAGGGAATTTCTCGCCCATCACCGGGATGAGGCTCCCAATGTTCTCCACCAGGTGCTGGGCCAGTACCGCGACCCTCTCAGGCCCTTCCACAATATGAAGACCCAGGACCTGCTGAGCGTCATGCAGTCTGCCTGGTGGGAGGTGTTCGACCGTCCCCTGTCCGGAATTGAGCCTTCCCTGGTCCGCGAGCTTGCGCTGGCCCACGAGGGCTGGGCTAATCGGCAGGCTTTCACCTCCGAAGCCACCTTCCAGATCCTCAATTCCATCCAGCGGCTGTTGACTGCCATGTCGTCCCCCAGCACCCTGGAACTGGAAATGCTGAAGGTGGAGAGCCTGGAAGCGGAAGAAGCGGAAGCGGTTGCAAGTGAAGTCGTCCTGCAGCCGAAGGAAGAGGCCCAGTCCGATTCCGCCGCCGGTTCGGAAGCCGACCCAGACCAGGAAGCAGGGATTGTTGACCGGCCCGATCCCTCTGTCAGTAATCCGTCGCCCTTAACGAAACAGGAAGTGGAGCCAGCGGCAACCGAGACCGGGGGCGAGACCGGGAACGATGCCGAGCCCTTCCTGGCAGAGCTTTTGCAAGCCCTCCGGGACTCTGGGGCGCTGCAGGAAGGAGACTCGGTTGCTCAGACTACCAGGATTGGCCCCGTACCGGAGTTGGCCGATGCCTCCGCCTGGCAGGACCTTAATCCGGCGGTTGCCCAGGCCCTCGCCGATGCGGGCATGGGCAAACTGTACCATTACCAGTCACAAATACTTGACGCCACCGATAACGGGACCAGCGTAGCCCTTACCCTTCCCCTGGGAAGCGAACCCGCCTTGAATATAGGATTGACCATGGCCGAGCGCCTGTTGCGCAACCCGGGAAGCCATGGGCTGGTGATTTGCCCGGAGGAAGACCGGGTAGGATATTTGTCCTCCAGGCTCGACAGGTTTCTTTCCGCCTTGGACATAGGACTTTTGTCCCTCGCTGGACTGGAAACGGGGAAACCCCCGGTTGCCGATGACGACCACCGGCAATGGGTTGCGGTTGTGTCCGTGGACGCCCTTAATCGGAAGGTGCTGGCCGGCCGTGAAGAATGGGGCGACTTCCTCGGCAATCTAAGCCTGGTTGCATTGGATGGCGCCCAGGAATACCGCGGAATTTTGGGCTCCCACGTTGCCGTTTTGCTGCGCCGCCTCGCCCATCTCTTGTCAATCCTTGGCGCCGCTCCGCCGTTCATGGTTAGCGCCGTGGGCTGTGCCAACGGCGAAGAACTGGCGGAGAACCTTACCGGCAGGACATTTAGGCCGGTCTCGTCAGCTGCATTCCCGGAAGGGAAGCGTCACTTCATCTCGCTGCATCCCACCAATCCTCCAGAACGGTCAGGCCTCCTGTCCGACGGCGTGTTTCACGACCGCGTGGCGCGGGCTGTGCGTGCTTGCCTGGATATGGACAAGTCCGTGGTCGTGCTGGCGAGGGGGAGTGTATTGGCCCAGCAATGCCACGGTACTCTGGTCCAGCGGTTTGCGGACGAGGAAATTGACGCCCCCCCGATGCTCCTGCTGGCCCCCGGTTCTTCCGAGTCTCCGGACGGACCTGCTCAACAGCGGTACCAGGCTTCCGACGCCGGAATCGTCTTCACCTCCGCCTGTTTCAGAGACTCAGTGGATCTGGCCAGCTATGATGGCGTGGTCCTGGCCGGTTTCCCTGAGTCTTTCAGGGAGGCATTGCAGGGTATGTATGGCATTGGCGGGCCGGATAAAGAAACCTTCTGCCTGTGCGTCGCCTTGAACGACCCGCAGAACGGGTTCCTTGCCCGGCACATTGACGTTCTGCTGGACAAGCAGCCTGAGTCTATCGTTGCCGACCCAGGGAACCAGGAGGCCATTCAATCGCACCTGCCCTCCCTGCTGCAGGAGTCCGAGGACCGCATTTATTCCTTCTCTTCCGAAACGCTGGGCGGCGCGGTTTTTCAGGAACTGCGGCGAGAAGCGGATACTCTCTCCTTTCCGGTGGTTGCCCCCCAGCAGGCAATTGACCTTAAGGGCGAAGCAGATACGAAATGGGCCCTGGTTTCGGAGGGAACGCTGGTTGACGTAGTTTCCGATTACCGTAAATTCCGGGAAGCCTACGAAGCCGCAACCATGACCCTGGCCGGCGCCAGGTACAGAGTCCTGGACAGCAACGCCGCCACAGAGGATTGGGGTGAAGGTTCGATCGAGGGTCAGGTTGAAGGTTCCATTGAGGGTTCCCCCCTCCGTGGTGTGACGCTGGAGCCTCTGGCAGCCCAGGAAAGCCATGAAACGGTTCCTCACTTCCTGAGAACGGTAAAAATTCAGGACGATTCCCTCAGCCTCTCCCTGGCCAGCGGCGTTTCCCTTCACCTGGGGATCGTGGGTCTGGAAGAGCAGCTGACCCAGGTGGACGTTATCGAAACCCACGAGGGACAGCAGACAGGTGCTGATTCGCCGGATGCGGCGTCGGTTCCCGCTCGCAGTTTTGTCCCTGACTCGGGTACTGACTGGAGCATGGTGGCCCAGGCCTTCTGGGTGGACTTCAGTGGCCTGCCCGTCGCCGAAGCAACATCCTCGGATGATTCAGCCGTGTCGGGTTCTGATTCGGCCAGTGATTCGGCTCTGGAAGCCCTGGAGCAGATGTTCCGGCTGGGCCTGCAATGGAACTTCGCGGTGGACGACTATGGAATCATAACCTGCTCAACCCCGGGCAAGGTCTTCATGCTGGAGGCTGCCCCCGGCTGCCTGGGCGTGGTCAAGAAAGCCTTTGACTGCTGGCGGGATATTCTTGAAGCCGGCGCTAGTCTGGCGCGTCAATACGACTGTGAAGAAGGAAGTCCCCTGTGCCCGTCGGCATTCGTCGCTCATGGGGGCAGGTTTGACCAGGCCGGCGGCCTGAGTCTGGCCAACCGGCTGCTGGAGGCAACCAGACCCTCCTGACCGGCGGCTTTAATCTGGCCAACCGGCTGCCTGAAGCAACAGAGCACTGCTGACCGTCCGGAAGAATCTATTTGGCCCGGAGGAACTCCCCCATGACTACCCAGTCCATCTCCATAGACGGCGCCCGCCTGAACCGGACCCTGGCCGAGCTGGGGCGGATTGGTGAGACCCCCCTGGGCATGATGCGCCTGGCCTATTCTCCCTATGACCAGGAAGGAAGGCAGTATGCCGTGAACCTGATGCGGGGCGCCGGCATGGAGGTGCGGGTGGACCCGGCGGGCAACATCATTGCCCGCAAGCCCGGCACTGACCCCAACTTGCCGGCCATTGCCCTGGGCTCCCACACCGACACCGTTCCCAACGGGGGAAAGTACGATGGCGCCCTGGGTGTCCTGGGAGCCATTGAAGTCGCCCAGACCTTGGCCGAAAACTCGCACACCCTGCGGCATCCCCTGGAAATCATCATTTTCACCAACGAGGAGGGCACCCGTTTCCACCGCTGGTTGCTGGGCAGCCGGGCCATGTCCGGCCTGCTGGAACCGGAGGACTATAATGCGGTGGACGATGAGGGGGTATCCCTGGAACGACGGCTGGCCGATATTGGCGGAGACTTGCAGCGCATTGACCAGGCGCGGCGCTATCCCGGCGAATTGGCCGCTTATTTTGAACTCCACATCGAGCAGGGGCCGACCCTTCACCGGAACGGTACTCCGCTGGGAGCCGTAACCGGTATAACGGGACGCTACGTTTTCAAGGTAGAGGTACAGGGCCGGGCCAACCACGCCGGCACTACTCCCATGGGCGACCGGCACGATGCGCTGGCGGCGGCGTCGCACCTGGTGCTGGCCACCCAGCGGCTGGCCACCGACGACGAAATCTGCCGGGTGGCCACCGTGGGCAACATGCAGGTCACGCCCAATGCCGTAAACGTGGTGCCTGGAGAGGTAGCCCTGGGTGTGGAATTCCGGGATGTGGACACCAATGCCCTGGCCGCCGCCGAGACCACCCTGCGCCGCACCGCCGCCGAGATTGCCGACGCCAACCGGGTAACCATTGCCATCAACCAGGTGGAAGCTGCCAGGGCGGTCCCCATGCCCGCCCGGATGCAGGGCCTGGTGGCTGAGTCTGCCGATCAGGCTGGGCTCGCCTTTGAATCCCTGCCCAGTGGCGCCGGTCACGACGCCCAGGCCATGGCCACCATTACCGAGGCGGGCATGGTGTTCGTGCCCAGCGTGGACGGCATCAGCCACTCGCCAAACGAATTTTCCCGTCCGGCTGATTGCGCCAACGGCGCCCAGGCCCTGCTCAACATGCTGCTGATGGCCGACGCCCGCTTCTAAGGTCTATCCACGAATCCGCCGCCGTGGACGAACTTTTACGAAAGATACCATTTTCCGGGGCTATTGAACGGAGTGTTCTGGAAAGTCACGTCGTTCCCGCGCAGGCGGGAACCTCGACGGTAATGTACCGGTTTGCCGTGCCCAAATAAGGAGACTGCTCCCATGGATATTTCCGCTACCTACATTTTTGACGCCCCCGCCGAGAAGGTCTGGAATACCCTGATGGACCCCGGAGCCCTGGCCGGTTGCGTCCCCGGCTGCCAGAGCCTGGAAGCTACAGGAGAAAACGAATACCAGGCCGTAGTTAACGTGGGAATGGGACTGGTGCGAGGCAACTTCACCGCCAGGGTGGCTATATCCGACATGGACCCCTATAAGTCCTACCGTCTGTCGCTAAGCGGCAACAGCAGCATCGGCTTTGGCAGCGGCGATTCCTTGGTAACCCTCACCGAGCAAGACGGCAAGACCACGGTTCACGTGGACAGCCAGGCCCAGGCCGGCGGCACCATAGCCCGCGTAGGTCAACGCATGATGGAAAGCGTAGCCCGAGGCCTGCTGGACCGCCTCTTCACCTGCCTCCAGGAAACGGTAGCGCGGGGGTAGGGGTGGTGTTACGTCAATGAGCGCATCCAGCAACGTAAAAGGCAGGACTCTTGCTTAAGACCTTCGCTGAAATGCTGAAAAAAATTGGGTCACAAGCTAACGTACTCAGTGAGCTTGAGGAAAGAGCGGTGGAGTTAGGAGTAGTAATCCCTGTGCTCCGCCAGCTTGGCTGGGATACAGATTTAGTGACCGAAGTATTCCCACAGCAAACTATCAGAATGGTGAACAACCCCGGGGGCTATGGCCAAGTCGATTACGCACTTCAAATTGATAGAAGATTAAAGGTTCTCTTGGAAATAAAGCGTTGGTCTGTTGAACTGGCCAGGGCGCACCAGGAGCAGCTCAACAGATACTGTACTGCTGCTAGCGCTAGTGCTCACGCGCCGGAACTGGCGGTGCTGACCAACGGGCGTCAGTGGAGGCTTTATCGGACTCACTGGAGCCGCATTGACCCGCCACCAATTGGTGAGATTTCGGAGTTCCTGAGGTTTGACATCATCAACAATGACCCTCTGGAAGTGGAAACGCACTTCAGGAAATACTTGGAGCGAAAACAGTTCCTGGGAAGACGGGTCTGGTGAAGAACAAGTCATCAGACAATTGACAACAAGTTTTACCCGGCCGGCGACTGTTGACCTCGAAACTGAGGAGGGGAGTCAGACTCATTCTCTCTATCGGAATCGGGAAACTCTCCCACGCGCTCGAAAACCAGTTGGCAAATCCTTAGATGTCGGGGACGTAACTTGATGGGCCAACCACCCAGGTTGACCATCTCAAGTGTGATTTTCCCTTCCCAACCGGCGTGGATAGTTGGGGCCGTTAGATGTACCGCCAATCCCATTCGCGCCAGTGTGCTGCGACCTTCAACTCGGGCCGCTATTCCGGCCGCAAGAGGCAACTCAACCCACTCATGGGTGATGCCTAAAACGAACTCGCCGGGATGAATAACAAGGCATCCATCTGCATCGGTTTCTATGGGGACCAAAAATTCGTCTGCCAGGGCTGAAAACCGCTCAACCATGGAGGCGTCCAAAGAGTAGTCAATCCCCGCTTGCGACAACCTGGCCATCCTTTCCTTGTCCCAGGAATGGAACCCTTCACCCAATCGTAGGTCTAGCGAGGAGGCCGAATATTGCCCACTTTCCGGTTCTGGTTCTACGATGATGGAGCGACTCTCGATAGCGCGCCGTATTTCGGCTCGACTGAGAATCATACGGGACTATAATCCACCATATCGTGTTGGACCAAAAAGGTGCGCCGCCCGCTCATAGTGTCGTAAGGCAAGGTTACCAGCAGGCCTTCGGGCCCCTCTTCCATTACGATAACCCGCGCCCAGCCCCAGACGGGGTTGGCATTGGGCTTGGGTTTTCCCCAATTGGCGATGAGCTCTTCAACACTGCGTTTTTCCGTCTTAACTTCGCCGGAGATGCCTACGACGTTGGTGTGCGATACCCACGCGCAGGCGGTCCCGTCCTCTCCCATCGGAATCTCAATGGCATATTCCTCAGGAAAAAAAGGGCCTGGCCCTACCTTACATTGCATGTATCCTTCTCGGAACTCCATCCACGACCCTCTCTATAGTGCTTTGCCGCAAATCTAAACTATCCCTTTTTCTGAGTCAATAATCGAGTTACAGTTCTTGATTGCCAATCTTCCTTCCCGAGCCGGTGATTGAATTCCCGATGTCCTCAGGTCATCTGATATTATGGGCTTATAGCCCAAGCTTCTTTTCGACCTTGTAGCTTATTTCGTTGTTCACCAAGAATATTCCAGGAGTAACCACCATGCCCCAACCCTACCAACTTACCGTTACCGAAGCCGCCAACCTCATACGCATCCGGGAACTTTCCCCGGTAGAACTGGCAGCATCCCTCCTGGACCGTATCGAAGCCTTGGAACCTGCCCTCAAAGCCTGGGTTTACCTGGACCGTGACACGGTGCTGACGGATGCGGCAGCTATTGAGCGAGAGATGGCCGCCGGCAACGCCGGCCCCCTCTCCGGCATCCCCATCGGCGTCAAGGACATCTATTACACCGCCGGCATTCCCACTACGGCCTGCTCCCGGGTCTATGCCGACTTCGTTCCTGAATACGACGCCGCACCGGTGACCCTGCTCAAGCAGGCCGGCGCCCTCATGCTGGGCAAGACGGTAACCACCGAATTCGCCTGCATGGACCCTTCGCCCGCCGTCAACCCCTGGAACCCGGCCCACACTCCAGGCGGCTCCAGCAGCGGCTCGGCGGTGGCTGTGGCAACGGGAATGTGCCCTGCGGCCCTGGGTTCACAGACGGTGGGGTCGGTACTGCGACCGGCCTCTTATAACGGTGTCGTGGGCTTCAAGCCCAGCTACGGCAGGGTCAGCCGTTACGGGGTCATCCCGGTCAGTTGGTCCCTGGACACCATGGGCTGGATGACTCGCACCGTTGAGGATGCGGCGCTGCTGCTGCAGGCCATGGCCGGCCCGGACGATAACGACCCGGTGGCCCCCGACGTGCCGGTGCCGGACTACCTGGCCGCCGTGGCGGCGCCGGTTTCTCCCAGGATTGGCGTCATACGCCAGTTCTTCTACGACCACGCCGACGAGGAAACCAGGCGTCACACCGATGCCATGGTGGAGAAGCTGGCCGAGTCCGGCGCCGAGGTGGAGGAACTACCGCTTCCGCCCAGCATGGATACGGCCATCGAGGACCAGCAGGTAGTCATGGCGGTGGAGGGGTCGGCCTTCCATGAGCCCATGTACCGGCGCCAGGCCATGGACTATCAGCCCGGCATTCGGGCAATGATTCAGCGGGGGCTGGACACCGACGCGGTGACCTACTCCCGGGCCATGGAGCGGAGGCGGGAGTTCATCACCGATATGCATCGTCTGGTGGCTGGGGTGGACATAATGCTCACGCCTTCCACTCCCACGCCGTCGCTGCCCGACCTGACCAACACGGGCAATACCATGTTCCAGGGCCCGTGGACTTCCTGCGGCCTGCCGGCCATAACCCTGCCCTCGGGCCTGGCCGAATCCGGGTTGCCCCTGGGTCTCCAGTTGGTAGGTCCCTGGTTTGGCGAGGCCGGACTGCTGTCGGCCGCCCGCTGGTGCGAGCAGGCGCTCAACGTCAGGCTTTCGCCGCCTGTGTAGAGCATGGACCGGCACCCATGGCGCGGCTTGAAACTCCCTGGCCGCCCCGGTAGCTGTATGTCCCACCGGGATAACTGTTCAGATTGGGTGAGTTCCCAAGCCGGAAAACCCGTCGTTCCCGCGAAGGCGGGAACCTCGATTGGGGCATCAACATCGCTTCCAGTTTGGATACTCTCTGATTCTGTACAGTTACCCGCCGGGACAGCCGCAGAGCGATTTGGGCCATTGCGATGAATTGGCTTCAAATCGCTTGACATCGGCAAATGGGCTGACTATACTTACCGAACGTCCCTCGCCGAAGGGCGGGAGACGAAGGCACTTTAACAGTTGAATAGTAGAAGGAAGTAAGGTTTTTTTATTAAGAGAGTTTGATCCTGGCTCAGGGTGAACGCTGGCGGCGCGCTTAATGCATGCAAGTCGAGCGTGTCCGTGGCTTCGGCCACAATGGAAAAGCGGCAGACGGCTGAGTAACACGTGAGTAACTTATCCTTTGGTGGGGTATAGCCTCGAGAAATTGGGGATAATCCCGCATAAGACCCTCAAGCCCTGGTTTGAGGGTGAAAGGCTTCGGTCGCCAGAGGAGAGGCTCGCGACCTATCAGGTAGTTGGTGAGGTAATGGCTCACCAAGCCGATGACGGGTAGCTGGTCTGAGAGGATGACCAGCCAGAGGGGGACTGAGACACGGCCCCCACTCCTACGGGAGGCAGCAGCAGGG
>VXOH01000099.1 GCA_009840135.1 Chloroflexota bacterium
CGCTTCACCCTCCAGATACCGGATGAGCAGGCTCTCGTCCGTTTCCACGATCTTTTCGATCATGACCTGGCGGTACTCTTCGTAAGTATCCTGGTATTCCGTGGGGACGGGAATCTGTTCGGGAGGAGTAATGCCGCCGCTGTTGTCTCTGCCCTTGGGATAAACCGAGGCTCTCCCCCCCACCAGGTCAATGACGCCCACGAAACCGTCTTCTTCCCCCATGGGCAATTGCACCGGAACGGGGTTGGCCTTCAGTCGGCGCTTGATGGAATCCATGGTTCTCGAGTAGCTGGCGCCCACTCGGTCCATTTTATTGACGAAGCAGATTCGGGGCACCAGGTAAGTATCGGCCTGCCGCCAGACCGTTTCCGACTGGGACTGCACCCCGGCCACGGCGTCCAGAACTACGATGCCCCCGTCCAGGACCCGAAGGCTGCGCTCCACCTCCGCCGTAAAGTCCACGTGCCCCGGTGTGTCAATGATGTTTACCCGGTGGCCGTCCCATTCGGCCGTCGTGGCGGCGGCGGTTATGGTTATGCCCCGCTCTCTCTCCTGGGGCATATAGTCCATGGCGGTAGTGCCCTCATCAACGCCGCCTATTTTGTGTATGCGGCCCGTCAGGTAAAGCACCCGCTCCGTTACGGTCGTCTTGCCCGCATCAATGTGGGCAATGAAACCGATGTTTCTTATTTTTTCGATTGGATACGCAGAAACCATTTATCGGACCCCTCGAAGCCCCACCCCGCACCGACTCAACAAGGTAAATTCTCTTAATGCATTCAATAAAATACCGGGTAGCTACCGACTACCGCCGGTAATGGACAAAGGCCCGGTTGGCTTCCGCCATGCGGTGCAGCTCTTCACGGCGCCTTACCGCCGAACCCTCGCCGCGCGCCGCGTCCAACAATTCATTGGCCAGGCCCCGCCGCATGGGCATCCCGGTTCTTGACCGCGCGCCCCGTATCAGCCACCGCATCGCCAGGGCTTCACTCCGGTTCGCCCTTAATTCCGTGGGCACCTGATAAGTAGCCCCGCCAATACGGCGGGGTTTAACTTCTACCAAGGGAGTAGCGTTCTTAAGGGCCTGTTCAAAGATTTCCATAGGATCCCGCCGCGACTCGTCCCGCACCAGCTCAAGAGCGCCATACACCACCCGTTGGGCGGTAGTCTTCTTCCCGCGTGTCATCACCCGGTTAATGAATCGGGCCAGCGGAACGCTATTGTATCGGGAATCCTCCGGTATAACTCGGGGAATGGCTCTTCTTCTTCTGGACATTACTGCCGCACCCTTTGCTTTCTACTCTCGCTTACAAACAAAACTTCACTTTGGGACAGGGCTAGTCTCCCCCCGCCCAAAAGTGAACTCAGAGGGCCTGAAAATGGCGTCTCCAGGAAACCGGAAACGCCAGGTTTCTAATTCGTTAATTGGGGATTAAGGCCTGGTTGCTCCATACTTGCTCCGGCCTCGCCTGCGATTCTGCACGCCCTCGGTGTCCAGGGCGCTTCGGACCACGTGATACCGGACGCCGGGCAAGTCTTTTACCCTGCCCCCACGTACGAGGACAACCGAGTGCTCCTGCAGGTTATGCCCTTCGCCGCCGATGTAGGCGGTTACCTCCACCCCGTTGGTCAAGCGGACGCGGGCTATCTTCCTGAGCGCCGAATTGGGTTTCTTCGGCGTCATGGTCCGTACCTGGATGCAGACACCTCGCCGCTGTGGACAGCCTTCGCCCCATTTAATCCTGTTCCGAAGCGAATTCTGTACCCAGTGCAATGCGGGCGCCTTGGTTCCCTTGCGGACCGGCTTTCGTCCCTTCCTGACCAGTTGGTTTACTGTAGGCATTCCAGAGCGTTCCTCGTAGTTGAAATCAAGGTAGCTTGTCAACGTAATTCGATACTCTACCAACACCTTTGGGCAATGTCAATGCCCGTAGCAGCCAATTTCCCGTTTCAGAGCCCTTGCCCCTTCGTTGCTGGACCTACCCGCCTCATTGCGGGCCTTCACGGGAGGCGACGCCCCTTTCGTCAGGCTGGCGGTGTTATACTTGTCCGCAAACTGACCTGGAAGCTGGACTAAGGAGGGTCTTGATGAGTCCCCCTTCCTCCGGCGGCGGGGCTAGGTCTGTACAAGGGATGGTCTGAATAAGTCTCCTCTCCCCTGGTGGGAGAGGGTTAGGGTGAGGGAGAATCGTCATCGGCAAGCTTTCCATCCCCATCCTGACCTGACCGCCTCAGACGGATTCCGCCCCGGTCGAGGGGGCAGGGCTTCATTCATAGAATCCTGAACTAGAACCTTCTACCGTAATTGCATCAAGGGCCAAGGACTGGTGGGGAATATGCCGTTGTATTTTTTGATGGGCAACATTACCGAAAATGGACAGACGCGTCTTCGTGAAAACCCCGATCTGCTGGTGGATTCCGTCAGAGATTGTGAATGCGAAGGCGCGGAGATATTGACCCAGTACGCTGTGCTGGGACGCTACGATTTTGTCATGCTGGCGGAAGCCCGGGACAATGATGCCGTGGCCAGGCTGTCTCTCGAGATGAGCTACCGGGTCGGCATGCATATCGAGACCTTGCCCGCCATAGCCGTCAACCAGCTTTCCGAACTGGATAGCGACGATGACGACGAGAGTCGCGCCTACGCCGATGCCCCCCAGGGTGAGTGGCGCCTGCCCGACGCCGAACCCGATTAGCCGCCATTAAATGGAAACGCATCAGCCGAAGCCCAGGGAATGTGGATCATTTCCTTCACTCCGCTACTCTTGGGACAGAGGCGCAGGGTGGGGGTCTCCGCTTGATTCTGTCTGAGTCTGAAGAGAGCGGAATGTTTATCCCATTTTGCTATTGGATTAGAAACCATCTCAAATTTCCCCTCTCCCTCAGGGAGAGGGTTAGGGTGAGGGTGAACAAATAGGATGGAAAGCCATTTGGGTCCACAAGCGCCGCTTTTGTGATTGTTTCCTGGCCTTGTCCTATGGCAATGCCACCCAAATCGGCCCTGTGCCAACGCCGCCAAATAGTGGCCAGGAACGCTCTCCCCAGCCGTACCTGTGTGATGCCGCCAGCCCGTCGGTTTCGGGCCCTGGCTCATTGGCCCCTGGTGGGCGATTCACCCAGGAAACACACAGGAGAATCAAATGTTTCCAACGAAAACGGTGCTGAAAGAATGACGAACAGAATTGTTCCCGTCGCGATGACCATAGCGGGTTCCGATTCGGGCGGCGGAGCCGGAATCCAGGCCGACCTGAAAACCTTTTCCGCTCTGGGCGTTTACGGGGCTTCAACGCTGACGGCCATCACCGCCCAGAACACTGTCGCGGTTACCGCGGTTCACGAGTTGCCCACCGAGCTCATATCCGCCCAGATCGAAGCCGTAATTTCCGACATCGGTGTTGACGCGGTCAAAACGGGAATGCTCTCCAGTCCCGCCATCGTTGAAACCGTATCCAGGGAAGTGGCCAGGCACGGGATTCATAACCTGGTAGTGGACCCTGTCATGGTCGCCAAGAGCGGCGATCCCCTTCTCCGGCAGGAAGCGGTGGATTCGGTGCGGACTCAACTGGTGCCGCTGGCGGCCCTGGTGACTCCCAATGTTCCCGAAGCCGAGACCCTGACCGCGATGGCCATTGCGACCGACGACGACATGAGGGAGGCCGCCCGGCTTATTGTGGCCATGGGGGCCCGTTCCGTGGTGGTCAAGGGCGGCCACCGGGAGGGGCCTGCAACGGACCTGTTCTTCGACGGCAGCGAATTCGTGGAGTTTTCCTCGGAACGGATTGACACCGTCAACACCCATGGCACCGGCTGTACCTTCGCCTCCGCTGCCGCCGCCGGTCTGGCTCAGGGCAAATCCGTCCTGGAAGCGGTGGCCCAGGCCAAGGAATACGTCACAGAAGCCATCCGCAACTCCTACCCCCTGGGCCAGGGACACGGGCCCGTGCACCATTTCTGGCGGTTGTGGGAAAATACTGAATAACGGAAACGGGGATTAATAAATTATGGGTCTCTTTCAGCAAACGTTCTCGATCGGCCCGATGGATGGAAGGCAATTTGAAGAAGTAGCTGCCTTGGTGGACACCGGGAGTATCTACACAATGTTGCCTTCGTCAATGCTGGACCGTATTGGAGTAGTTCCTGAGTGGAGAAGCGACTTCGAGTTGGCGGACGGCAGCGAGGTCAATCTTGGGATGGCCAACGTTTGGATCCGACTGAATGGCCAGGAACGCTCCCGCGTCTGCATCTTTGGCCCCGAGGACAGCCAGCCGCTACTTGGCGCCGATACCCTGGAAGGCTTTGGCTTGATGGCCGACCCCGTAAATCGTAGATTGGTTCCAGCCAGGCTCTTCCTTGCCTGAATGTGTTCCGGTTTGCGGTATAATGCCCCTCGAATACCTGCATTCAACCCTTACCAACTATCTTTAGAGGTTCTCCACGCATGTTCACTGCAGTTCCCAGCCGGATAAGCATGCCGGAACTTGACGCGCGCATTCTCCAATACTGGAAGGAGAATGACGTATTTCGCCGCACCGAATCCGAAAGGCCCGACGCTCCTCTTTTCATGCTTTACGAGGGCCCTCCCACCGCCAATGGCAGTCCGGGCATTCACCACGTCCTTGCCCGGGTATTCAAGGATGTCATCTGCCGCTACCGCACCATGAAGGGGTACCGCTGCATCCGCAAGGGCGGTTGGGACACCCATGGGTTGCCCGTGGAGCTGGAAATCGAAAAGGAACTCGGCCTGAGTTCCAAGCGGGAAATCGAGGAATACGGCATTGAGAACTTCAACCAGAAGTGCCGGGAAAGTGTCTTCCGCTACGTTAAGGAATGGGAAGTCCTGACCGACCGCATCGGCTTCTGGGTTGATATGGATGATCCCTACGTGACCCTGCACAATGACTTCATCGAAACCGGCTGGTGGATTCTCAAACAGCTGTGGGATGACAACCTGCTCTATGAGGGTCTGCGGGGAACGCCCCATTGCCCCCGCTGCGAGACCAGCCTGAGTTCCCACGAGGTCGCCCTTGGCTACCAGGAAAACACCCCGGACCCTTCCGTATTCGTGAAATTCAGGCTTACCGAGCCGTCCGCCGGTCTCCCCGTTGATCAGGAAGTACCCACCTACCTGCTGGCCTGGACCACCACGCCCTGGACCCTGCCCGGAAATACGGCCCTGGCCGTCGACGACGCAGCCGACTACAGCCTGGTGGAACTGGAGTCCGATGGTCAAAAGCAACGGCTGATACTTGCCACCCAGCTGTTGGAGACCAACCTACAGGATGACTACGCCGCTGTCGCTGAATTCAAGGGCTCCGCGCTCCTGGATACCAGGTACGAGCCCCTGTACAATCCGGCGGAATTTGGCAGCGAAATCAGGCAGTTCGTAACCGAATCCGGTGCAGGCGGCGCGGCCGTATCAAACCTTGTCACCGCATCCGAATTCGCCCCACGGGTTGTCTCCGGCGATTTCGTGTCCATGGAAGACGGCACCGGCATCGTCCACATCGCCCCCGCCTTCGGTGACGAAGACCTGGGCCTGGGCCGCGACAAGGAACTGGCTTTCGTTCAGTCCGTAAATCTTCAGGGCCAGGTTACCGGCAACTATCCCTTCGCCGGGAAATTCGTCAAGGAAGCCGACGAAGAAATCATGCAGGACCTGGACAGCCGCGGCCAGCTGCACCACCGCGACGTCTATCGCCACACCTACCCCTTCTGCTGGCGCTGCGACACCCCCCTGCTCTACTACGCCAAGTCTTCGTGGTACATCCGCACCACCGCCCAGAAGGACCGGCTCGTACAAGGCAACAGCACCATAAACTGGTACCCCGACTACATTCGCGAGGGCCGCTTCGGAGAGTGGCTCCGCAACAACGTGGACTGGGCAATTTCCCGGGAACGGTACTGGGGCACGCCCATTCCCATCTGGCAGTGCCGCGCCTGCGCCCACCGCGTCTGTGTCGGCAGCCTGCAAGAATTGCGGGAACTGGGTGGCGCCAGACAGGATGGCGCCCTGGACGAGCTGGACCTGCACCGCCCCTACGTCGACGAGGTGGTTGTCCCCTGCCCCATGAAGGGCTGTGGAGGAAGCATGTTCCGAATCCCGGAAGTCATGGATGCCTGGTTTGATTCCGGCGCCATGCCCTTTGCCCAGTGGCACTATCCCTTCGACAATTCTGATATTGACGAGGACGGCCGCTTCCCCGCCGACTACATCTGCGAAGCCGTGGACCAGACCCGCGGCTGGTTCTACAGCCTCCACGCCCTGGCAACCCTGCTCAAGGGCGAACCCTCCTACCGCAACGTTATCTGTCTCGGCCTGATCCTGGACAGCCGAGGGCAGAAGATGAGCAAGCACGTTGGCAACGTGGTTCGGCCCGACACGGTCCTGGACGCCCACGGCGCCGACGCCCTGCGCTGGTATCTCTTCACGGCCTCCCATCCCGGGGAGCCCCGGCGTTTTTCCGACAAGCTGGTCAGCGAAACTCTCCGCCGGGTCCTGCTTACCCTCTGGAACGTCTATTCCTTCTTTACCAACTACGCGAGCATAGACCGGTTCCATCCCGACCAGGTCCCTGCCGACTGGAAGCCCGAAAATGAGCTCGACCGCTGGATATTGTCCGAGTTGAATGTCCTTGTCGAGCAGGTGGACGGTTACATGGACACCTACAACCCCACCGACTCGGGCCGCAGGTTGCAGGAGTTCATTGACCAACTGTCCAACTGGTACGTGCGCCGCAGCCGCCGCCGCTTCTGGAAGAGCGAAAACGATTCGGACAAGCTTTCGGCCTACGCTACTCTATACCGCTGCCTGGTGACCGTTTCCCGTCTCATGGCGCCCCTGGCTCCCTTTATGGCCGACGAAATCTACCGGAACCTGGTCTGCTCGGTGGATTCGGCAGCTCCTGACAGCGTCCACCTGGACAGCTTTCCCGTTTCCGATCCCTCCCTGATAGACCGGGACCTGATGGAAGCGACTCGCCTTGCTATGCAGGTCTCCAGCATGGGGCGGGCCGCCCGCTCCAGGGCCGGGGTGAAGGTCCGCCAGCCCTTGGCCGAAGTCCGGGTCTGGGGCAATGCCGGCCATCTCCGCCAGGTCCAGCCCCAGATTCTGGAAGAGCTGAACATCAAGAAGCTCACCGTCCTGGAGAACTTTGAGGACGAGGTCCAGGGTTATTACGACAGTGTTCGAGAGGCGACCCAGGCCAAAAACAAGGGCGAGTTCAACGGGCACGGAATCCAGCAGGTGGAGGATTTCTGGGTATCGGTGGAGCCCGGTTGCCTGGTGGCCATAGACACCCGCGTATCCCCGGATCTGGCCGATGAGGGTCTGGCCCGCGAGTTGGCCCACCGAATCCAGGGATTGCGCCGCAACGCCCAGTTCGACCTTACCGACCGCATCGTGACCTACTACCAGGGTCCCGACGAGATTGGGCGCGTGATGCGGAGCCACGCCGATTACATCAGCCAGGAAACCCTGAGCGAACAACTGTTGTCAGGAATCCTGGAAAATCCCGAGGGTACTGAAACTCAAAAAGTCGAAGGCATGGATGTCACCCTGTCCGTCCGGCGGCTGTAGCTAGGATATGATGACCGCTGTGTTGCGGCCGCCGTCAGGGTACCAGAAGAGCGTCTCACAAGCCCCCTCTCCCCCGCCGGGAGCGGAATGTCCGCCTGTGGCGGGAGGGTTAGGATGACGGCGAGCTGAATGCAGGAGCTTCCCGGCGTCCCCTTTCGTCGTTCCCGCGAAGGCGGGAACCTCGCCGTCTAAAGTCAACATTCATGATTTCAACGCAATGACGGAGCAATTTGACGACACTCCCTGGGACAAGGGACGAACAGTCGGGATGAATAGTTCGTTGGAACATCCGGCATCGCCTTTTGACATTTTCTCAGGCCGTCGCCCCCATGCCTGAACTGCCCGAAGTTGAAAACGCCTGCCGGATACTGCTGCGTTCCAAGCTTCCCGGCCGCACCATTGAGCGGGTGGATGTTGGCTGGGCGCCCACCGTCAAGCAGCCCTCCCTGGAGGACTTCGTCCTTGGCCTTCAGTCCAGGCGTGTCGAGGCCGTGAGTCGCCGGGGCAAGTATATTCTCCTGCCCCTCGACAACGGCGAGACCTTCATTATTCACCTGGGGATGACCGGCGGCCTTAGCGTGCGCCCTTCAGCGCAAGAACTGGATCCGATGGTGCGCCACAGTTTCCGCCTGGACGATGGGCGAACCCTACGCTTCAGGGACCCCCGCAAGTTCGGCCATTTGTGGTTGACCGCCAATTTGGACGCCACCCTTCCCCCCCTCGGCCCGGAGCCTTTGTCCCCGGATTTTACCGCCGCAGCCCTGGCCTCAAGGCTCGAAAATCGGAATGCCCCGGTTAAGGCCTTGCTGCTGGAGCAATCGGTTGTTGCCGGGTTGGGCAATCTATACGTGGATGAGTCCCTCTTCCTCGCGGGGATTCACCCTTCCCGGGAATCCGGCTCATTGACCGTTCCCGAAATTGAGGGCTTGCACCGCGCCATTCTGGATTCCCTGACTGCCGCCAATGCCATCTACGACCGGGCAAGGGAAGCCGAATGGCCGGATCCCCCCTCCGCCCTGCATACCTGGTCCCTGCCCCGTAAAGAGGGCGAACCCTGCCCCCGCTGCGCCGCCCCCTTTGACTCCCTCCGCATCAGGGGGAGGGGCACCTTCTGCTGTCCCGTCTGCCAACCTCTGCCCGAACCTGCAATCAGGGAAAAGGCGAAAACTTCCCCCAAACCGGCTACACCAATCTGCTGACCATGTGCGGAAGACGTCCCCACGAAAGCGGACCCGTCCCCCCGTAGGGGCGGTGGTGGCAGCCACCCCACCCCCCGCGTCGACCACACCGAGAGCAGGGGGATGACCAATGTAGAGGAGAAGCAGAGACACAGAAAAAGGCAGCGTGCGCTGGCTTAG
>VXOH01000079.1 GCA_009840135.1 Chloroflexota bacterium
GTTCCGGCGTTACCACGGGGCCCCCCGGTAGGGGCGCACGGCTGGGCGCCCACCCTCCCCCTTTGCGAAAGAAACGGGGCTGGTCACCCCGCCACCGTAGGGGCGATTCGCGAATCCCCCGACCCTGGTGGACTTGGTCGTCTTCCCACCATTGCCGATTCCGCCCAAGAGAGCCATTGGGCCACTGTCGGTATCTCATCACATTCCATGCCTTGCGGTTGACGCTTGATATGGGGTTGCTTAAAATGGTTCCGACAGCAGCTACCAAATGTGCTGTCAGATTCAGAATGCCCTCAAATGGGAAGCGCTGGACCCCCGTTAATCCGGCTGGGAAAAGTCCCGGGGTCTTGAGGTTCTTCCCAATGGCAATAACGCTTGGGAAGGTGAGAATCAATGGCTGACTACAGAAAGCACGAGGCGCAGGAGTGGGCATGGGGGTTCATGAAGGACCAGTGGACCACCATTATGACCCCGTTCACGCTGGATAACCGCATTGACGAGGACGGTCTCCGCCACAATATGCGCTACATTCGCAGTCTCGGTACCCGGGGCGGCGGCTGCACCTGGGGCATGGGCGAATTCTGGAGCCTGACCTTCGCAGAGCGCACTCGCGTCATGGACGTTGTGGCCGATGAGGCCCGGGGCCAGTGGGGCATCGCCGCCCACGTAACCCATACCTCTATTGGCGATATGCTGGCTCTGGCCGACCGGGCTGACGCCGACGGTTTCGACCTCCTGGTTGTGGCTCCCCCTTACATGGTTGCCAAGACCGAAGAGGTTGTGTACGACTACGTAAAGACCCTGGCCGATCACACCAACCTGGCCATCATGTTCTACAACTCCCCCCAGTTTGGCATCGTCATGAGCCCGCAGGGCTTGAAGCGCCTTTGCCAGATTCCCAACGTCGTGGGCGTCAAGGAAGCCAGCTTTAACCAGCAGACTTCCATCGAGACCCACTTGATGATTGGCAAGCAGGCCATCATCAGCACTCCCGACGAATGGATCTACCCCAAGGCAAAGCAGTTGGGCTTCCACCAGCAGGTGATGTTCGCCAACACCTCCGACTGGCGTTTCGACACCCCCGACTGCAATAACTATGTCCAGTTCATTAACCGGGCCAGCCGTGGCGACCTGGATCTGGAGTTTTACGAGAAGCATTTGAAAGACCTCAAGGCCCTATCCGACAAGTGGTGGGGCGGCACCGTCAAGAATTCCGGCGGCGTCCTTCCTGCGCCCATGTGCAAGTACTGGGGCGAGTTAATGGGATTGGCCGGCGGCCACGTCAGGCCCCCGCTGATGCCCCTGACCGAGGACCAAAAGGCGGAACTCAAGCGCGAGCTTACCCCCCTCATTCCCCGGCGGCAGCCTGTAGCCGCGCCGGCTCAGGCCAGGGTACAGACCAGGGAGCATGCACCCTGGCTCAACGACGGTATCGGCAGCGGCGCCGAGGGTTCAGGCATGATGCTGCTGGTCAGTGTTCAGGACATGCCGGAGGCTCTGGAGGCTGACCGCGGCGGCGCTGATATTATTGATGTAAAGAACCTCCAGGAAGCCCTGGTGGGTTCCGGGCATCCCAACCTGGTCGAGGAAGTCCGGCGCCGGATTCCCGCCCACAAGCATGTGAGTGTTACCCTGGGCGTGGTTCCCAACCAGGCCGGCACCGTGGCCATGGCCGTCAAGGCCGCCGGTATGCTGGACGCGACCTCGGTTAAAGTTGGCTTCTGTGAGGCCGACTATGAGACGGCCGTGGAAATCCTGCAGGGAGCCAGGGCGGCGCTTCGGGGCTACGATACCAAGTTGATCGGTTCTCTCTTTGCCGATAACCACCTGTTCAAGGGTGGCCTGGACCCGGACCTGATGGTCAAGTTGGCCATTGAAGGCCAGTGTGACGGCTTCCTGATTGACACCCTCACCAAGGACGTCCGGAATCTATTTGACTTCATCCCGGAATCTCGGCTCCGTGAGATGGTCATGGAAGCCAAACAGGCCGGTTTGAGCACGGCCCTGTCGGGACACCTTAAGCTGGACAACCTGGACGAGCTGGCCCGGGTAAACCCGGACATCGTCGGAGTGCGCGGCGCCGTCTGCTCCAGCGGCGAGCGGGACCGGGCGGTAGCCTGGGAAGCGGTAGCCCACTTCAAGGAGCAACTGGACCTGCGCAAGTCGGGCCAGATTGACCCCCGCCGCCAGGCCGTTCCCTCCTACGGCAACGGTTACGGTAATGGCAGCGGTGGCGGGAATGGACATGGCAATGGCAACGGCAACGGTCACAGCGGCGGCTGGGCCGTCATTGACGGTCGCGGCAAAAACTGCGCTGGAGTAATCGCGGCCCTGAGCCGGCAAATGGACGACGACCGGGGCTCCTTCGTTGAAGCCATCCTCCACGATGCCCTGAACATTTACGATGTTATCTACTGGGCTGAGCAGGCTGGCCACCGGTTGTTGACCCAGCGCAAGGAAAACGACGGAACCCTCCGTGTGCTGATCCAGCCCTACGGCGGCTAACTAACCCAGGCCATCGGGGCCCATTGGTCTCGACTAGAGATTTTCCGGTAGGGGCGGGTTTATGACCCGCCCTTTCCATCAGTTTCCGTCCTGCTGGATGGCGCGGGCCTGAATGTGCCGACCACGGTGGAATCTCCGCCCTCTCGACGAAGAGGGCCAGGAAGGGGGTGGCTGCAACCTTGACTACGGAAGAACGGTGGAGCCTGAAGGGCGACTACTTCGAAAACTGCAACTGCGAGATTCTCTGTCCCTGCATCGTGCGGGGTGGGCCGGCCGTACCCACCGAAGGGCATTGCGACGTCGCCTTCGCCTTTCACATTGATGAGGGTGATTACCAGGGAGTTGCCCTGGATGATCTGAACTTCATCGTGGTGGCTTACACCCCCGGGATTATGGGGGACGGCGACTGGACTTTGGCCAATTACATTGACGAGCGAGCGGACCAGTTTCAGCGGGCTGCCCTGACCCGGATCCTGTCCGGTGAAATAGGCGGCCCTTCGGAACGCTGGATGCGGTTGACTTCCAACTACCTGGGCATCCGGTATTGCCCCATTGCCTACACCATCAACGGCCACGAACGGAGCGTTGCCATCCCCGGCATCATTGACTTCAACGTGAAGGGGCTGGTAATCGGGCGCAACGCCGAGGCTATGCGGCTGGAGAACACGGGCCACCCGGTCAGCCCCTCGCTGGCCCTGGCTGAGGGTACCAGCAGCACCTACACTGACCACGGCATGGTGTGGGACAACTCCGGCAGGAACGGCCATTACTCAGGCTTCAAGTGGTCCTGGCCCAGGTGATCCCGGCGCTTCCCTGAACCTGCCCTCTCGAACGCCCTGCCACTGAAAGTGCTAACCCCAAAGGTAAACGTATGTGCCGAAGCATCAAGACCCTTCGCTCCCTTGAACCGCCGGCCTCTGCCGAAGACATAAACGCTGCCGCCCTGCAATATGTCCGCAAGATCAGCGGCTACCGCACCCCTTCCGTGGCCAATCAACCGGCCTTTGATTCTGCGGTGGCGGAGATTGCCGCCGCCTCCGAGAAATTGCTGGCTTCATTGCAGGCGGGGCGCTCCCGAAAATAGGTGGGTCAGCTGGTCGGAAACGCGCAGTTTTTGAAGCCATTTCAAAATTCCTTCCCCCTTGATGGGGGAAGGTCAGGATGGGGGTGACTGCCCGAAGATTCATGCTCTCCTTCTGCGGGAAATACTTCCCGCACGGATTCTTCAAGCAGATTCTACGACACGTTGCCCCCGTACAGATGCTCTGGCACCACTATGATGGCCGATCTTCGCTGTTCCGCCATAGCCTGGTCGTATTCGTCCCAGTCCGGGTGCTCCATCGCTGCCGCAGTTCGAAAAACCTCGCGCAGGGCAAGCCGCAACTCGTTGGCATCGGTGTTGTCCGCCGACAGAAGGCGGGCGTGCCCCTGCAGCACAATGTAAGCCGACCAGTTCTCCCGCGCTACCAGGAGAGAGCAACGGGGGTTGCGCCGCAGGTTCTTCAGCTTGGCCCGGTCCTCGGTGGTGGTAAAGGCTACCCCGTCCTGCAGCGGTCCGCAGGTGATGATGCTCATCTGGGCTGAACCGTCCCTGCGAAAGGTGGTCAGCACGCCCCGCCGGTTCTCCGCCACGAAGGTCTTTAAATTGTCATCAAGCATGTCAAAACTACTCCTGTGGAAGTCCTGTGGAAGTCCTGTGGAAGGTTCAGCTCAGCCAGAAGGTTGACCCGCCGGCGTCCTTCTGCACCTCTATGCGCGTCGGGAACATGTCCTTGAGGTCATCCAGGTGGGTGATGACTATGATCTTGTCAAAGTCATCCTCTATGGCGCTTATAACGTCCAGGATGCGCTCTCTTCCGGAGGCGTCCTGGGTGCCAAAGCCCTCATCTATGAACAGGGTTGGCAGCGGCGCGCCGGTGCGCTGTGACAAGACCCGGGAAAGAGCGATACGCAGGGCCAGGTTCACCCGGAAAGCCTCGCCGCCGCTGTACATCTCGTAGTTCCGGGTGCCAAGTTCATCGCTGACGTTGATTGCCAGGGTTTCAATTGGCTCCCCGGCCCCGGAGCGCCGCTCGCGCTGCGTTTCCAACTTGACGTGCATCCGGTTGTCCGTCATGCGGCCCAGCAGGACATTGGTCTCCTCTTCCAGGCGGGGCACAACCGTTTCAATGAGCATGGCCTGGATGCCCTGGCGGCCAAAGGCGTTGGCCAACTCCTGGTAAACAGCCTGGTCTTCCTGGAGTTCGCCGAGCCGGGTGCGGTTCTCCTCAAGGCCGGTTCGCAGGCCCTTCAGCCGGTTTACTTCCCCTTCCAGCAGCCCCCGCCGGCCCAGCGCAACCTGGCGTTGACTCTCCAGGTCTGCCGCCGCCGAGGATTCTTGCTGCAGGTCCATTTCCAGCCGGGGCAATTCCATCATCGCCGCTTCCAGGCCCTCCGCCTGGCCTACAAGCCTCTCAAGGTCCGCGACCTTGCTGGCAAGGGACTCCTTCCCTTGTCTCAGGGCCGCCTCATCGGCGGGCAACTGGGCGAGAGCCTGGTCCAGCTGGACCTTCAACTGGGCGTAAGGTTCCAGTTCGCGGATTGATTGGTAGGTTTGGCGATAGACGCCTTCATCGTAGGCCAAAGCTTGAAGTTCATTGCGAACGCTACCTAGTTCCAGCCGGGCTTCGCTGGCGAATCTCTCGGATTCGAGCGTTGCGGCCAGTTCTCCCTGCTGCCGCCTGGCTTCCCGCAACTCGTCGCCGGCCCTGGTTGATGCTTCCAACTGGGTTTCTACCCTGGCCAACTGGTCCCGAAGACTGTTGCCCGCGCGGGCAAGCTCGCTCTCCAGGGAAGGGATAGCCTTCTCAAGTTCCGATTTCTGCTTCTCCAGGCCCTGCAGGTTGGCGCGGTTTTGCCGGTACAAGTCGCGCTTTTCTTCAATTTCCTGCTGGTAGGACTCGGAGAGCCGGAGACAGCCCTCTTCGCTCAAGGGCGACAGGCACAGGGGGCATCTGGCATCGCTTTCAACATTGTTCAACAGGTGAAGCTTTTCGTTGAGTTGCTCACCCTCCGCCTGGTAACGCGCCGCAGTGGTCTGGGCCTCGCCGACGGCCTGGGCCAGGTCTTGCAACCGGCCTCTTGACCTTGAGAGTTCCTGCTCTCTTCCGGCCAGAGCGGCCAGCTTCTCCCTGGCCTGCTGCCCGGCAGCCCTGAGTGAAGGTTCAGCTTCCACCAACGGAGTCAGTTCACCTTCTATTCGTTGCTGAAGCCGCTCGCTCTCCGAAACTAAACGAACGCGCTCAATCTCAATGAGGCTGTTCAAACGGCTATGTTCCGCTTGCAGGATTTCATGCTGGTGGCGGGCGGATTCCAGGGAGCTGAATACTTCCCTGGCCCGCTGCAGGCTGGTGAAGTTATCGCCAATTATCTCTGACTCTTGAACGAGGGACCGGTGGTCGTTCAGCCGGGTTTCAGCCGAGGCTATTGTTAACCGGATCTGTTCCAATTCATCGCGAATTCGGGACCTTTGTCCAGCGTTTTCGTCCAGGCGTTCTCGGATGCGTTGGATGTCACTGACCTTTTCACGCAGGTTCTCGATGGTCGTTCTCCGGGCGCTCAACCCGTCTTCCAGGTCGACAATGTGCAGATTGACTCCCTCCAGTTCTGCGGCGGGGTCGCCCAGATTATCTATCTCCGCTTGAGTTTGCTGGATGAATCCAGCGAGGCGGTCGGTGTCGCTGCGCCTGGCGGCAGCCCGCTCCCTGGCCTTGACCTGGTAGCGGTCGTAGTATTCCAGGCCAAGGATGGACGACAGGACGGCCTTGCGCTCGGCCGGGCTCTTGTTGGTAAACTCGTCGGCCCTCCCCTGCAAGAGAAAGGCAGAGTTTATGAAGGTGTCGTAGTCCATCCCCACCAGGTGCTCGATCCGGGCCTGGGTTTCCCTAACGGTGTTGCCGGAAATTACCTGGGGAGTCGTTCCGCCTTCGCCCAATACCAGCAGCTGGAGGTCGCCCGAGCCTTGCCTTCGACGTCCTCCGCCGCGCCGCCGGCTGCGGACGGCGCGGTAGCAGGAGTCCCTGGCCAGAAAATCGAGCTCCACCCTTGCTTCGTCGGCTCCATAGGAAACCAGGTCATCCTGCACCTGACCCCTGGCCTTTCCCCAGAGGCACCAGGTAATGGCATCCAGAAGGGCGGACTTGCCGTGGCCATTGTCGCCGCAAAGGCAGGCCACATGCACCCCGGTAAAGTCCAGGGAGGGCACATTCTCCCGGTAAGAAAGGAAGTTTCTCAGGTTGAGTTTGACGGGAATCAAGGATTGCCGCCTCCGGCAGGGTGAGCTTAGGCGTGGGCCACGACGCGGGTTTCAGGGTAATTGAGGGCATTCTAGCATAGCGGTGGTTGTCATAAATTGGTGGAGACAGGGTTACATCCAGGTGGGCTTTCGTGGCGAACAGGGCAGCCACAAGGGCTGCCCCTACGGGTTTTTATCTGGCTGCCCTCAGCATAATCCGCCACGGCGGAAGAGGAAACTCTTGAGATTGTTTTTCAGGCCCCGGAACCACCTATAACTCAAGGCTGCCATCCGTTGATCGAAACCTGCAAGGTGGGCCGGTGGTTTGATAATATGGAGGTGGCCACAACCCTGATCGAGTTTAGCTGGTGTAATTCAGGATTTCGTAAGGCCATACTGGAAGTCCAGGAGAACCTGATGTTTGAGAACCTTACCGACAGATTAACGGGCATTTTCAACCGTCTTTCCAGCAAGGGGCGGCTTACCGAGAAGGACATTGACGAGGCCCTAAGCCAGGTCCGCCGGTCTCTTCTGGAGGCGGACGTCAACTTTCGCGTAGCTCGCGACTTTGTAGCCAAAGTTAAGGAGCGGTCCCTGGGCGCGGACGTGCTGGAAAGCCTGACCCCCGGGCAGCAGGTTGTGAAGGTTGTTCACGAGGAGCTGACGGAGATGCTCAGCGGAGGCGACCATCGCCTTACGCCGTCCAGCCAGTTGCCTTCGGTCCTGATGCTTGTGGGACTGCAGGGTTCAGGCAAGACCACCACCGCCGCAAAACTGGCTTTGCAGATGCGGCGGCAAGGGCACACTTCCATTTTGATTGCCGCCGACCTGCGACGCCCTGCCGCCATTTCCCAATTGGAAACGCTGGGCCGTCAGCTTGATGTACCGGTCTATTCTGAAGAACCTCGCAGTTCGACAGTGTCCCAGGTCGTGAAGAACGGAGTGGAACGCGCCCGGCAGCAGGGCCATACCTGGGCCATTGTTGATACAGGCGGGCGCCTCCACATTGACGACGAACTGATGGAGGAACTGGAAGAAGCCAAGGAAGTGGCAAAGCCCCATGAAACGATCCTGGTGGTTGACGCCATGACCGGCCAGGACGCGGTTAATGCCGCCCAGGAATTCAACGAGCGGGTTGGCTTGACGGGACTGGTCCTGACAAAGATGGATGGCGATGCCCGCGGCGGCGCGGCATTATCGGTAACGCGGGTGACCGGAGTTCCCATCAAGTTTATGGGCGTGGGGGAGCGCCCGGACGGCCTCGAAGCCTACTACCCCGACCGTTTGGCTTCGCGGATTCTGGCCATGGGCGACGTATTGACCCTTATCGAGAAGGCCCAGGAGGCGGTTGACGAGGACCAGGCCAAAGAACTGGAGCGCAAGTTCCGCCAGGCCACCTTTGACCTGGAGGACTTCCTGCAGCAGATTCAAAGCGTCAAGAAAATGGGATCGCTCAGCCAGATAATGGAAATGATTCCCGGAATGAACAGTATGTCCAAGCGAATGCCCGCAGATTTTGACGATAACCAGATAAGACGGGTGGAGGCCATAATCCGGTCAATGACCCCCGAAGAACGGCGGAGACCGGACATCCTCAACGGCAGCCGCCGCCGCAGAATCGCCAGGGGCAGCGGCACCACGCCGCAGGATATTAACCGGCTGATGAACCAGTTCAAGCAGACGCAAAAGTTGATGCGGCAGTTTTCCCGGAGCCGGAACCCGGGGAATCTGATGAAGATGTTTCGGTAGGGCGGGCGTTACAGGGACCATTGGTAGGCTAGAATCCCGGGGACAAGAGTCTCAGGAGTAGGGGAACTGCTAAACGGCAAGGGGCGACCGGATCTTGATCCCTCGTCAGGAGGAGAGGGATTCTGGGCAGGCCTGTCGCTCCTTAAGTTCGTTTCGATAGTTGCAAGGACTTCCGTATGGAAAGAAGGGTCACCCTGCGCTTGCCGAAGGGTCTGGAATCCTTTCCCTTGACCCGTTTTGGGACCTGGAAGTCGGTTTTGGGTAGGAGTTTAGATTCTTCACTTTGTTCAGAATTGTATGTGTCAGGTAATTCGTTGACAGATTGGTTTAAAGAGATAAT
>VXOH01000107.1 GCA_009840135.1 Chloroflexota bacterium
TCTTCCTTCAGTCCAGGTAGGCGCCTCCCCGATGTCAAGCTGGTTCACCCAAAAGGGAAATGTTAGTATCTAGGGAAGGTCTGAACGAGTCTCTTACACCTTGGTGGGAAAGGTCAGGATTGAGGTGGAAGTCACCCTCGGTAGGGGCGATTCGCGAATCGCCCCTAACCCAACGCAGGGAGTTCCTCCCAGTGCCGGGACAACGGTATCTTGTTCAGAGGTTTTCTAATCCATCCATTCCAGCCGGAGGATTTAATCAATGAAAGGCGAGCAGCATGAAGGCCGCAGTCTCAAGTTCCTGGCGGTGACCCCCGATGACTATGATGCGGAGAAAGACTATCCCCTGGTAATAATGCTGCACGGCTTTGGCGCCCACATGGGAGACCTGGCTGGGCTGGCGCCGGCCATTGAGGACAAGGGCTACGTGTACGCCTGCCCCAACGCCCCCATAGCCTTCGACTTTGGCGGCGGCCATGTAGGCTACGGGTGGATGCCCCGCCAGAACGCTGCTTCCCCCGAAGAGGTTGAAGCGGCCAGGGCAAAATCCGAAGAGCTGCTGACCGACTGCTTTGAGGAAATCTTCGAAAAGTTTAACGCTACCCCGGGGAAAGTTGCTCTGTTGGGCTTTTCCCAGGGCGGCGCCATGACCTACCGGTGTGGAATGCAGCGACCGGAACTGTTTGCCGGGTTGGTTGCCCTGAGCGCCGCCGTTTTCGACCCGGAAATACTGCGCTCCAAACTGCCCGAGGACCGGAATCAACCTATTTTTGTTGCCCACGGCACCAGGGACATGCAGATAGACGTGGAAACGGCCCGCGCCACCAGGGAGTTCCTGGAGGGGGCAGGCTACCAGCCCTTCTATTGGGAATACAACATGGGCCACGAAATTCCCCTGGAGGTACTCCGTGACCTGGTTCCCTGGCTGACCGAGGTATTGCCGCCCCTAAGGGACTGAACCGGTTGGCAATACTCTGGCGTGTTTCCAACGACGTAGGGGCGATTTGCGAATCGCCCCTACGGTATGGGGGAAACCCTTGAGTTGCAGCGGCGACGTACTGTGATTCAGTTCCCAGGCAAGCGTGGTTCTCGCTTTGGCTTTAGATTAGTAAATCACCTGATTTGCTGAAAACTGTTCCATGCGGTCCTGGGAAAGCCCGACCAGGTCTCCGAGGATTTCCTGGTTGTGTTGGCCCATCAGGGGGGCAGGGGCGCGAATGCCACCGGGCGTTGCTCCCAGCAGCCACGGCATGCCGTATAGCCACTCAACTCCCACGTGCGGATGCTCAACTTCCAGGTAAGCCTCCCTCTCCTGAAGGTGCGGGTCCAGGAACTGGTCCTCTATGTTCATTACCGGCATTGCCGCCACCCCGACATTCTGCAGCATCTCGGTAATCTGCAGGGCTGTGTGCTGGCGTGTCCATGCTGAAACGTGGGCATCCAGTTCTTCCACGTTTTCCAGCCTCGCCCTCAGGTCACTGAAACGGTCCTCTTCGCACCACTCAGGATTGTCCATAGCCAGAACAAAGGCAGCCCAGTCGGCGTTATCCTTAACCGAAATGGCGACCCAACGGTCGGCGTCAGCGCAGGGGTAGTTGTTGTGGGGGACATACGCCGTGTCAAAATTGCCCCGGGGAGTCGGTATGCGGCCCGTCATCTGGTAGTCCAGAAATGCCTCGCCCAGCATGGATGTGGTGGCTTCCAGTTGGGCCACTTCAATGAACTGTCCCTCTCCGGTTAAATTGCGGTGTCTCAGTGCCGCCACCGCGGCCAGGGAGGCGTGGATGGCCGCAACCACGTCGCTCCAAGGGGCTTGCAACTCGCCCACCAGCTGCTCCTCTTCAGAGTAACCTACCAGGCTCATCAACCCGGAAAGGGCCTGGATGATGGGTGCGTAGGCCAGCACGTCTCGCAGGGGGCCGGTCTCCCCCAGGGCCGGCATGGACACCAGGATAATGTCGGGCCGTATCTTTCGTAATTCCGGGTAGTCCAGCCCCAGCCTTTCCAGCACCCCCGGGGAGTAGTTGTTCAGGGCCACGTCGCTTTGCGCCAGAAGTTGCCGTACCAGGTCCAGGCCGTCCTCGGACTTCAGATTAAGGGTAATGCCGAGCTTGTTGCGGTTTATGCCGTGAAATACTGGCTGAAGTTCCGGCCACAGGCCCCGGTCACCGCCGGCCAGGTCGTCACCGACGATGGGCCGTCCGAGACGCAGGCCGTCCATCCTTTCCTTGCTTTCCACTTTGATTACCTGCGCGCCCAGGTCCGCCAGGAGTTGGCCGGCCATGGGACCGGCCCATGCGGTGCCAAAATCCACAACCCGATACCTGTCCAGCGGCAGGGACGGCCCTTCATTCCCTCCATTTGAGTAGTCCATCATCGCTAGCCTACACTATTCCCGCCTGTTCCAGATTTAACAGCGCGTCTGCACTCAGCCCAAGCTCATCGCAGAACACTTCCCGGTTGTGCTGGCCCAGCGTGGGAGCGGGGCGTACCAGGCGGGCCCCCGTTCTTGAGAAGCGATAGGGCGCCCCGGGGTAAGTCAGGCGCATCGTGTCCGGGCGATCGAGGCTCCGAAAATAGTCGCGGGAATTCAATTGGGGGTCCCTGAGGGTCTCGTCGAAGGTCCTGACCGGCACGCAGGGAATCCGGTTTTGCAGGCAGGCATCCAGGACTTCCTGCTTGGTGTGCTGCATGAACCACGGCGCTATAAGGGATTCCGCCTCCTCAGGATATTGATCGCTCATAGCCCTGCGGTCTCGATAACGGGGGTCCTCCATCCACTCCTGCTCACCCAGCAGGTCCAGGAAGCGGCGGTACTGCTCCATTTGCGGCGCGTCAATACAGATATACCCATCCTTGCACGGTAGCACACAATTGGGAAACAGCCCCAGCCGCATCCGGTTGCCCGAGCGAAAGCCTGCCACGCCCCGGTAAATGTAGGTGGGCAGGTGGTAGCCCGTCAGCAGTGTTCCGATCACCTGGGCCTCGGCCACGTCAACCGATTGTCCCCGCCCTCCCAGGTCCCGGGACAGCAGGGCCACCACGGTGGCGAAGGCGGCGCCTACGCCGGCAAGATAACTTGCCTGGTGGAGTGGTGTGGTCAGAGGTTCCCGGTGGGGATGTCCCGTGCCGAAACTCAGCCCGCTCATGGCATTGGCGGTAAGATCGGTCCCCTTGTACGCCCGATAGGGCCCGGTGCGCCCGTAGGGGGATATCGAAGTTGCCACCAGGCCGGGATAGTCCTGGGCCAGGGTATGATACTCCAGGCCCAGATCCTCCACAGTATCCAGTGGCAGGTTTTCAAGGAAAACGTCGGCGGTGGATAGCAGTTCCTGAAGCAGGCGGTGCCCCTCGCCTGTATGGGGGTCCAGAGAGATTCCCCGCTTGTTCAGGTTGGCAAAGAGGTAGAGGCCGCTGCGTTCCGGATGGGGAGTGTTATCAGGAAAGGGACCCCTCTGCCGCGCCTCATCCCCGGTTCCGGGGGCTTCTATTTTGATTACGTCGGCACCCAGTTCGCCCAGCACCTTGCCGCAGAACGGGGCCGACACCAGGCTGCCCCATTCGATGACCCTGATACCTTCCAGCGGGCCCCGGGAGGTGGCAGGTTGTGACCCGTTCTCTTCAATAACCATTGGCAGGTTCCGGACCCGGCATGCTCAGTTCTGCGGTGTGTGCCGGGAGAATTCTTCCCGACCCCGAAACATCCCATATCCGGTCACAAACAAACAAATCGCTCCAACGGACAGCAGGAGATTGTTGGTAATTAGCAGAGTGTCCAATGAAATACCGACGACGTGCTGCGCAACCTGGAAGTTGATGAATCCGCCGACTCCGATTAGCACCAGCCCGTAACCGGCTAGCCGGTATGCATTCATCCTGGAGAACCTTGCTGATAACCCGATGCCAACAAGGACCGAAGCAATCGGATACACCGCGATGAAAGCCAGCAGAAGGGCGGCCATCTCCACATGGGTCGTCAGGGCAAGTCCCTCCATCTGGGCGCGTAGCTCAACGGCTTCAGCAGGATTCATGCTGCGTTGCATCAGGTGGATGACCATGTGCCTCATTCCCAGGGAAACGAGAAAAAGGCCCCAACCAAAAATGCTGGTGATTATGCCCAGCCTCAATGCCAGGCCGGGAAAGCCGCGCCCTGAACCATACAGATTATAGAGGGTAAAGAGTCCGAAGCTCTGAAGCATCATCGCCACAATAACTACCGTGGTCGTAATGTGGGCCAGGCCCGAATACTGTCCCAGACGCTCTATGGCAAAGGGAAAGTTGGTCTGATCAACGGGGTCAACGATGGGGCCGCCAGGATATAGAAACGACCCGGTAAGTGACCCGATGACGGCAATCATCAGGGCAACCCCGCCGACCTTTACCCAGGGCAAAGTTCCATTATAGTTGGATGCTTCCGCGCTCATTTGTTTCATCCCCTCCTGCCGGACCTGGCGGACTTTACCAGCCGAGGTAAATTCTATCATCGGCTGACAATACGTCGACAAAAGGCCTGTTTACCGTTCGAAACATGGTATGTACTTCCGGGATTCACGGTGGATTCCCGTTCAGCAGTGCGGCTTGCCTTAGGCTGCCGGGCTTTCCAACGCACCATCAAGCCGAAAATGCAGCCGGTCTCCTGCTCCCGAGCCGCAGCTACCAGGTTACCGAGACAGCCTGTTTTCTGTAAGTGTCATCCTCCACTTGTTTGACCAGAAAATCCGCCAGGTCTTCTCGGCTGATTTGGGTTACTTTTCCCGTGTTGCTGGCCTGATAATGGCCCGAGCCCGGATTGTCCTTCAGGATAGCTGCCCTTACGATAGTCCAGTCCAGTGAACAGCCGGCCACTTTCGCTTCCTGCGCCTCATGGTCTGCGTAGATATTGCGCAGAAAAGTCCTGAAGGCTAAGCGGGCCGTCAGCGAAATCTGATTCCAGCTGCTTCTTACTCCGGCCGCCGAGAGAACGATGAGGCGCCCTACATTGTGACGTTCCATGCTCTCTATGATGGCTCCCGTTCCCACCGTGAGGGTAGTCTTGTCTCTGAGGCCATTGCTTCCCAGGGCCACTATAGCGGCATCATGACCGGCAATGGCGGCAGCCACTGAGTCCGAGTCCATAACGTCCCCTTGCGCCACCATCAATCTGGTTTCTGACAGGCTGAGCCTCCCGGCTGAGCGGGTAAAAGCCGTAACTTCGTGGCCTCTGTCAAGGGCCAACCGGCAAACATGTTGGCCCGTCTTGCCCGTAGCCCCAAAAACGATGACCTTCAACTGGTTCTTCCTCCGCAAGCTAAGCGAGCCTGCTCGCTATCAGGAGCCTCTGACACAGAAAGATCCTTCAACGCTGCAAGTACCTGTCAAACCACCCCAGGGTTCTCTCCAGATATTCTTCCCTCAGCCGGGGATGCCCCTGGCGCGGCAGAGAGTGGGAGCTTCCCGGAAACCTTACCATCTCCACCGTCTTTCCCAAGCGTTTCAACTGTACAAAATATGCTTCGCTCTGGGCTATGGGGCAGCGGGCGTCCGACTCGCCATGCAGCAACAAGACGGGCGCTTCCACTCTGGAGGCGTAGGTTATCGGGGAACGGTCAACCAGCTTTTGCAAGTCCTTCACCGGGGTGCCGCCCCACTGGACTTCCCCAAAACTCACGCCAATGTCCGAGGTGCCGTACATTCCCACCAGGTCGGTGCAGGGCGCTCCCACCACTGCGGCTCCAAACTTGCGGTTTTGGCCGACTATCCAGCTAGACATAAACCCGCCATAGCTGTAGCCGTGTACGCCCAGCCTGGCATCGTCCACGTAGGGCCTGGCCGCAACCTCGTCCACCGCGGCCATCAGGTCCAGGTAGTCCTCTCCGCCCCAGTCATCCAGAACGGCGGTCATGAAATCCTCTCCGTAGGTGGATGAACCCCTGGGATTGACTGCCAGCACCAGGTAGCCGTTGGTGGCCAGCAACTGCTGCACGGGAACGAAGGAGTCATAGAAAGACCCGTTGGGCCCGCCATGAATCTCCAGGACCAGCGGATACTGGCTGGACGAATCAAAGCTCGGCGGAAAATACAGGCGGCACTCGATTTCTAGTCCCTCCCGGTTCAAACGAAACTTTTCAAGACGGGCCGGCGGATGTTCCTGGAGGTATTCACGATTGTAGTGGGTTACCTGGCGCATCGAGCCAGATTTCAGGTCCGTAACCTGCAGATCCGCGGGAGAATCACTGGAGTTGGTAATCAGCACTGCCACCGAACCGTCCGAGTCAAGGCTGAGTGTGGGCGATTGCATACCGCCGCCGGCCACGCTTCTGGTTTCCCCGGTCGTGTCTGTTTCCAGGATGAACGACTCGCCCCGGGACTCCCCCATGAAAATAATCCTCCCGTCCTCTTGCCACCGCATCTCCGGCGTGGGGCTAACGGCCGGGATGCCCAGGGTCGGGCGAACGGAATCGTCAGTCAGGACCTGCGGTTCTTTGCCGGGTTCCAGCACGTAGAGCCAGCTTTGCCACAGGCCCAGCCCGTTGTCCGAAGGCGACCCCGCCGCCAGCAGCCTCTTGCCGTCCGGATTCCATGCCAGGGCCCCCACGGTATCAAGGCCGGCCGACCAGTTTTCCGTCGGTGAAATCCCCTCTTGCCCTACAGGGATGACGTAGGCTTCCGATTTGCTGGTGAAGTCCCGGTCTTCTTTTCTCTGGGATACGAAGGCGATGCGCTGCCCGTCCGGCGACCAGGTGGGCAACACGTCATCCCAGTCGCCATCGGTAATCTGCCTGGATTCGCCGCCTTCCACGTCAACAACATAAAGGTGAAAATGGGCATCGCCCCGCCAGCCCAGCCCGTCGTACCGGTACTTGATGCGCCGGGCAACCGAAACCCTGGGCAGGTCGGAGTCCGGGGAGTTAGGCTCTGGACGGTCCGGGTCGGTATCCGCCGAATATGCCAGGCTCGCGGAATCCGGCGCCCATGCGAGTTCAATGACGTTACCCGTCGCACGGGTCAGCTGGCGTGCTTCCCCTCCGCCAACGGGCATCGTCCAGATCTGGCGGACCGAATTCGCGTCGGGCCGCAAAAATGCCAATGTCCTACCGTCCCGCGAGAACTTGGGTGAGCCGTCCCTGCTGCCCTGGGTAAAGTCCACAGCCTCGGCTTTGTCAACTTCGCCTGTTTGGACCATCCGGATGCGGGAGTGGCTCTCCAGCGATTCAGCATCAACCCAGGAGTAGGTGAATGCCACCTGCTTGCCGTCGGGGGAAATGGCAGGGTCGGAAACTCCCTTCAGGCAGCGCACCATTTGGGGAGATAGGGGGCTCGTAACCGTGCTGACAACTGGGCTGGTCATAACGTCGCCTCCTGCTGGCGTATTCGCTGGGAAGCTTTGCGGCAAAAATAATAGAGGGCCCTTAGACCCTCTAAAGCATATATCACTCGCCTGTCGGAGAGAAATTGGCAGGAGCGGGAGGATTCGAACCCCCGACCACTGGTTTTGGAGACCAGCGCTCTGACCAGACTGAGCTACGCTCCTGCGTCCGTATTGGTAATGGTGGTACCCCTGGAGGGACTCGAACCCCCGACGCGCGACTTAGGACGCCGCCGCTCTATCCTCTGAGCTACAGGGGCAGGTTGGTGGAGATAGGGGGGCTCGAACCCCCAACCTCGGCATTGCGAACGCCGCGCTCTCCCAGTTGAGCTATATCCCCCGGCCTTAAGCCACTACAACCAGGGTAATATCCCCCGGTACCTGATTGAATGTTAAAACCCGCCGCTTGCGCCTGTCAAGTACACCACAGGATGACGGCAGCGTTCCGTATTAGGTGGCCTGGGGGTCGTAATAGTAGGGGCAGACCTATGTGTCTGCCCTGGTCTCACCCACGAAGCCACCTTAATCGGAACGCTACCCATTAATTGGAACACTACCCAGCGTGACAGCAGCGCCTGCAAGCCCCCCAAACATCCTTCTTCGGCACCGCTAGGGACAGGCAATGATGGGGGACTCGCGCCAAGGGCGACAAGCTCCTTTAAACGGGCAGCACCGGCTCCTCGGTGGCGTGGGCCAGCTGAAGGTCCACCGTATTGGCGTTAAAGGCCAGCATGGCGTAGAAGCCCATCAGCGTCACCAGTTCCACCAGCCCCTGGGCGCCAAACTCGGCGTGTGCTGCCTTGAACGTGGATTCGCCGACCTTACTGCCGGTGAAAAACTCGTTGGCCAGGTTGATCACTGCCGCCTCGCCCGCCGAAAGGGATGGCAGAGGCTGACGGTCGCGCAGGGCGTCCACCAGTTCGTTCCGCAGGCCCGACTCTCTTGCAATGGGTACGTGGCGGTCCCAGATATAGATGCAGTCTTTGGCCCGGGCGGTGGCCAGCATGGCCAGTTCCCGCATCTGGTGCGGCACAGTGGACTCGTTGCGAACGTATTCAAACAGGGGAATTGCCCGGCGGGCCATTTCCGGGCTGTGCTTGAGGATTGACATGGGTCCCGTTCCTATTCCGCCGGGCCCGGAATTGATCTCATCGAATGTTTCCCTTAGTTCCTCGGGAATGCTCTCCCTGGTAACAGCTGGAATGCGGGACATTCCTATACCTCCTTGCTGGCTGGCAGTAACTATTCCTCGTACGGTGGCCCAAGTTTACTGCCGCTATAGACCACTTTCAAACCGCAGGAAGGCAGCGGTGTTTCGGTTCAGGTGGTTTGGGGGCGGGAAATGGTAGGGGCAGCCCTTGTGGCTGCCCTGTTCCGACCTGAAACCCACCTGAAATGGAACCCTGCGCGTAACTGTTCAGAGTTTAGGGAATTACCTGCCTCTACACCCGTCATACCCTCGACATCGTAGGGGCGCATGGCCATGCGCCCCTACCCACCCCACGATATGC
>VXOH01000067.1 GCA_009840135.1 Chloroflexota bacterium
CACTCTTCCAGGATGGCACTTTCCCGGAGCGGAAGGCGCTGATACGCAACTTCGTGCAGGGCATCGAGATCGTGGAGGACGAAGCGGTTCTGACGTACACTATCCCCATGCCCCAGGACGGGGTAACGTCGGAATCGGCCTCGGTTCTTGATTTCGTCCAGTCCAGCCCACCATGCGTTACTGAAGACAGAACCGGGGCGCCCAGGGCGATTTCCTGAGCGTCCCTTCCACTTATCGGACTATCCTGCGGCATAGGGATCGTATACCTGATGACGGCCTTGCCGGGGACCACCCCGATCTCCTTGACGAACGACCGGATAAAGGCCCGCGTTTCCGTCAGTTCACTCTCCATCAGGAAGTCGCTCATCTCCCTCACGTAGGCCGCAATGGTCTCCTCGTCCCCCAACCCCCGCATCCGCAGGGCCAGGATGGTCCTGGCCTCGTCAGCCGCAATCTCCAGCTTCTCCTGGCGCTCCTTGTGCTCCCGGATGCGGGGCAGGATGTCGTTGATCTCCAGGTCGGTGGTCTCCACCGCCACCCACAGCCGGTCCATCCGACGCCGTATCTCGTTAAGCTCCTCCTCGATGGCCTCCACCTTCTCCCGCTGTTCCGTGATCACGCTGTCCAACTCCTCGTTGACCAGCTTGACCAACTCCCGGATGTTATTGTCGGTGAGGATGTTCTCCCGGATGTTGTCGATGATCATCCGCTCGAACCGCCTGGCGTTGAGCCGGGGAGTGTCGCAGGCGCCCTGCCCCAGCTTCAGCAGGGAGTGGCAGACGTAGTAGGTGAACTGGCCGCTCTTGGCCTCGTGGGCGGTGAGGGCCTTGCCGCAGGACTCACACTTCACGATGCCGCTGAGCAGGTAGGGGCTGGCGGCGCGGCGAGGGTGAATCCTGCTGGGGGCCTTGGACTCCAGGATGGCGGCCACTCGCTCGAACTCGTCCCTGGACACGATGGAGGGGAAGGCGTCCTCCACCCGCACCGGCGGCACGTTGTCCTTGGCCCGGGTGCCCCAGACCAATGTTCCGGTATAGGTCTCGGTGGTCAGAATGCGGTGGATGGTGGTCTTGGTCCAGCGGCCCCGCTGGGGGCTGGCGATGCCCTCGTTGTTCAGGGTCTTGGTGATGTCCAGGGTGCTGATGCCTTGCAGGGCCATATGGAAGATGCGGCGCACCACCCCGTCGGCGGGAGGGTCAAGCTCCAGTTTGGGGCGCTTCTTGGCCCCGTCCTGGACCTGGACCTTCCTGTAGCCGTAGGGGGAGTAGGTGGAAATCCAGAAGCCCCGGGAGGCCGCTTCCCGCATTCCCCGCAAGACCTCCTGGGCCAGGATATCCGTTATCCAATCAACACCAAAAAATCAGATATACCTGGGAGGTGCAAATGGGCGAATCAAAGAAGCAACAGGAGAGATAGGTGCCCTCCCAGAGTGATTTGCCCTGCGCTTCCGGACGCCTCGCCCACTACCCCGCCCTGCTGAAGACCAACTCATGGCTGGTCAAGTGGGTTGCTCGGGCTTCGCGGGAACCTGCAAAGACAGCGGTTGCGCACGCCTATCACACCTGATACATTGATAACAATCCAATCGCTGGAGTGCTTTTGTGATGGCCACCGCATCTCCATATCTCACGGCCAAGCAAGCAGCGGAGGCAGCAGGTCTGTCATATGTTCGTATCCGTCAACTCCTTCAACAGGGACGAGTGCGGGGGGCTATCAAACCCCAGCGCGATTGGCTGATTCCCCACCCTGTAGAAATTCTGCCTCCCCAGAGCAAGAAACCGTAAGTCACAGCGGTTCAAAGCTCAGATTTCAGGGCAACCTCAGTCAAGGTGCAAGGAGCAGTTTACGCAATGTCAACGTTGACGCCTCTGCTATCAGCCTGCCCGCCCCGGCCCGTATCGGTGGCCGGAGACCAGTACGCCGCTGAGCTTATCCGCGGAATCAGGGAGGAGTTGGCTACTTCCGAGCGAGCTAACGAATTCCTGCATAGCACGCACCTGACAACGACCACGCTTGACCTGCTACGGATAGTGATGGACAGGATGAACCACGGGCAGGCCAGCACCAGTTCCACTATTTTTCAGATGTACAGCAGGTACGGCGGGGGAAAGACGCACGGGATGCTCGTGCTCGCCGCCGCCGCGCTTCACCCTCACCTGGAGTACTGGGAGGCAACCGCCAAGATAACGGCAACGGGAGCCAGGGTAATCGCATTCAACGGGGAGAACTCCAACCCAACCACGGGTGTTCCCCTGGACCAACAGGGACACAGGGCGAAGAGCCTGTCAGGCTACATCATATTCCAACTTGGTGGGCCAGAGGCGCTTCACGGATTCCGGGAGGGAGATGAGCGCCTAACCGACCCTGGAGCGGAGGAATTTCGCAGGCTTATCGGAGACCAACCGATCATAATCATGATCGACGAGCTGGTTCACTACGTCAACAGAATCCGGCAACGCGTCGAATCGGGAGACCGGGTTAGCCAGGAAGGGACTCTCAGTACAATCAGTGCGCTCGCGGCGGCCGTGTCCAACAGCCCCAGGGCAGTCCTGTTGATCACCAGCCCCGAAGATGCGCACGAACTGCTTTCGGAACGCACCGCCACCAGCCAGGGAGACGCGTTCACGACTGACGCTCTGGCATTAACCGAAATGCTGGACAGGGTCAACTCCCAGCTGGCCCGTCAGATTCGGCCCGTGGTACCTTCTTCAGAAGCCGACCTTCCGGCTATCCTGCGGGCCAGACTCTTCCGTAGCATCGACGAGGAAGCGCGTGCGCAGACCAGCGCCGCCTACGCTGCGGTAGCCAGCAGGAACAGCCGAACCAACGGCGGATTTACGGAGCTCAACCTCAGAGAGTGCTATCCGTTTCATCCTTCGGTGATGACTCTGATCACCGGAAGGCTTTCCGCTAACAGGAATTTTCAGAGGGTCAGGGGCACGCTTCGCCTGCTGGGAAACACTGTTCTGACATTGCAACGCGAGAACGACGCGGCGACGCTGATTCACCCTCACCACATTGACCCTGGAGAGCCTGCCATCAGGGAAGAACTGGTTAACAAGATCAGGTTTGAGGCTCTCGATCCGGCAATTGACACCGATGTTGCCGGACCCGGCAGCACCGCCGCCAGGATGGATAACCCTCTGGCCATACAAGCCGCCAGGACCATGCTGATTGGAACTCTTGCTCCGGACAGCGTGAATGGCCTTTATGCCGATCAGATAGCCGACGCCATACTGTCTCCCGAGCAGGAGGACTACGGAGTCGTCGCATCCGCAGTGCAAGCCTTTCTGAACCGGGCGATCCACGTTGACGACAACGCCGACTCAGACCGGAAGCGGTTCAGCAACGAACCCAACGTGATGAAGCAACTCATAGAGACGAGGGATTCCATCCGGGCCGACACCGTGAACCTGGAGGCGTTGCTGCGCAGGGCCATCGCCAGCGCCTATTCCGGCGGGAGCAGACAGAACCCGAATATGCAGGTAACCATTTTTCCCAACAAAGCCAGCAACGTCCCCGACGAACCCGACCAGGTTTGCCTAGGAATCATTAATCCGGAGTTCTTCAACTGGGTTGACGTCCAGGACGGCGCGACGGGAATGTCCAACAACGATTTGGTGGACCTCTATTCCCACAACATGGGCAACAACGGAAGGGATTTTCGAGTCAACCGCAACAACGTCATGTTCCTGGTGCCCCAGGACCGGAACCTGGGGCGGATCCGGGATGACATCGCCACCATGGAAGCTGCCGACAGGTTGTTGAAGGACCCGAACCAAAAGCTCCAAGAACATCGCAGAGCCACGCTGGAAAGCATAAGGGCCGAGTCGGAGAAGAACGCCACGAGCGGGATCCAGAACAAATGGAATCACCTGATATGTCCAGGCGCCAGCGAAGCCCACAGGTGGCCCAGGGCCGGGAGCGTGTTGGAACACCGTCCCCTATCATCGACTGCCGAGCCTGTCGGCAATGGACAGAAGCAGATTCTGGACCATTTGGGGGACAGAATCCTATATGGGCAGGGAGCGGACATCAGCCCTGCTGCCTGGGCGCGGGTTCCTATTCTGAGGAGAGAGGAAGGAACGACGCTCAGGGACCTCAGAAGCTACTTTTCTTCGACTCCGGCAGAGCGAATCGTGATCAACAGCGAGGCGTGGCTGAACCTGGTCCGAACCGGAATCGCAAATGGCGGATTGCACGTGGAAACCCAGTCCGGGGAGGTCAATCCTCCAAGCGACTACGACCCCGGCTGGCTGGCTTGGGCAGCGGGTTTCAAGCCAAACAAGACGGAAGCGGAAAAGCCGGAAGATGGAGAAGGACAGAGGATAGGGGAAGGAAACAGTAAGGAAAACTACGACCCGAACCGGAACAATCAAGAAAGACTGAGGTCCATGGTATCCGAACTTACCCAGGCGGCAGTGGCGGCCAAGTCTGTGGAGGAATTCATGGCGTCGCAAGGGTACGGCTGGGACAACCTCAAGTCCTGCACCATAACGTCGACCACGCCCGAGTTCGCTGACCATGTGGCCAGCATTCCTCAAGGCGTCAGTGAAGGCGTGTCCATATCACTCATGGCATATAGCGCGGCCTTCAACCTGGAACTGCGGGGCATGAACCCGCAGGTGTTCAAGCAGTTCTCCAGCTCTGCCCGGAGGATGTTGCAACTGGCCGAAGTCGCCACCGCCGACGTAACCATAACGACGGACGGCAAGGGCGCGCAGGATATATTGGGAAAGTTAACCAACGCCCACACAGCGAGAATCAGGGCGGAGTTCGAGTGATCTCGCCATGAAGAGGATAGTAAACTGATGACCCTACTAGGGGACACGTCCAAGGACCACGGACTCCTCCTAGACCATGATGCCAAGGGAAGGCGGCGGCTGACGGTCACCCTCGCCGGCAGATCAGCCCGCAGGAATGGCAGGCGTCTACAGAGCGCCACCGGCGAACAGTACGAGCGCTGCTTCCAACCCGCATCCACGGTCCTGTGGAAGATGCAGGGTAAGCGTTTGCGGCCCCAAGATGAAGAAGCCCGGCAGTACCATCCCGTCACCGAGGAAGAAGCTGTACAGGTGCGTCTGCTCATGGACGCGATGCGTCACGTCGAGACTCCCGGGGAAGCGGACGCGCTGGGCAGGGCCATTTCCGGTATGCACCCATGCGAGAGTTCATGGTGGTACGCCTGCGCCCGGAACAGGAACCGTCCCAAGAAGGTGATGGCAGCCCTCGCCCTGATGTACGCTTGAGCACCCGGTATCAGTCAGGCAAGGAGACAAAGATCGTGGACGCCGAAATCAGACAGAAGCGCGCCAGGCTCGTAAGGCACCTCACGGTGCAAATTCACGACTCAGAAGCGAAGTGCCCGCCGTTGGCGGCGATGTGGATCGCTATCCTCACGGGGGTGACCGCCGCTCAAATCGAAGAGGGCGGACTATCGGCGACCGTCTCAATGAAGTCGGAAAACTTGGCCCCAGTAGACATCAACATGAGCCCCTTCTTCTGGGACAACTCCCCACAGTGGCTTGGTCTTGACCCGGAACAGGCCATGGAGATGCTGTGTCCTGAGGGCGAGAACGCCGATTGGAGGGCCAAGCCCGACACGGACGGATACATCTCAGTCAGGTCAATCCGAAAGATGCTTGACGTGTACGCCGAAACCGGCGCTGTAAAGTGGCCCTCTCGAAAAGACGTTGCCGGTTCGTGGGAATCCGTTTGCGAGGAATATGGTATTCAATGGGCGGCCTGGAAAGCCGGTCCCATCAAGGGCTGGCGGGAACCGGGAACTGAACGAATCGCCATAGTCAAGTTCAGGGAAGGTCAGAAGGCGCCCCTTGCCGAGTTCAATCTTGCCGAGCAGTTCTCGGATCTGGCCGGCTACGAAGTTTACGTGACCAACCTTGAACGAATAGACGACCGCTACCGCGAAGCGGAACTGCGCAAGGCTGAGCGATTTTATGGCCGACTTCAGTAACCCGCTGGTCCGGGCGGAGTACATGCTCCGCTACGCGAGAGAGGCGGTGGAGCTTACCCGAACCAGAAACTTCCAGGACCTGAGAGATGACCGCACGTTCGAACTGGCCTTGGCTCACCTAATTCAGCACGTAGGCGAACTTGCAGGGTCGGATAACGAAAGGCCCCAAACCGGATATCGTATTCTCGACAGAGAGGCTGGAGGACTGCACAGGTTGCGGAACCGTATAGCCCATGAATTCGACCCCATGGACAGTCAGGACTTGTGGCATACGGCAACCCATACGCTTCCTGCAATCATCCCGGACCTCAATAGCCTGATCGCGGGCCTGCAAAAAAATAACCTGCAGACTCAATGACGGTTTCCCGGGATGGAAGTCGGCAATCGCTTAGGGGAGAACGCCTTGCTCTTGATTTGGATATAACCCTCCCGGGAGTGAAGAAATGCCTCAGTCAAAACGGAGAAAACGAAAGGGGAATTCTTACAGGAGTTCCGTGGAAAGTCACAAGCGAACCGGTAAGACTCTGATACCACCGGCCATACACGCAATGAGGGGAAAGCTCGATTTCACTTCTTGGATGAACGACCGACTCCCCGAAATGCTATGGGCAGCTTTGATATTTGCCTCAAACGAGCGCAGTCAGGCATTCAGAGAGTTCGTACGGATTTTCAACTTCGTGGCCGAACATGAACGTAAGGCAGAACTGGAATGCCTGACCCTCAGTGGCTTTGCAGGTCTGGATGTCCAATTGCGGAAGGAGATCATCAATGTCATCACCGCCAATCCGGCGACCTCAAAGGCGTTATCCACATTGCTGATGTTCGACGGACTCCCAGCCCGGACCGAGTGGGAGGCTTGTCTTTCCAATGGTGATGCCAACCTCCCACTGCTAATGGTTGCTGTGGGAGACACTCTCTTTCATCAATCACAAGGGGCCACCGACTGCCGCTGGGTTTGGGTGATGGGCGTGGCTGCGGGAGGTCAAATGAGCGTAGCCCCGGATCTAGCAGACCGAGTTAAAGGGATTACAGACTACCCATACGTAGAACCGGGAGCGTCTGAAGGAGGGTCGGTACGCGCGATTGAGCAGGCTCTGGCAAGTATGATGTTGCGGAAGTCAGAATGGTCTGAAACTTTTTGGGTGGAGGCATGGGAAAAGAGCCCGTGTATCCAGCTCGTACCTCCCCGCCAAGATCAACAATTGCCGTTATCAACAACCAGGCAGGGCATAAGCGAGGCCATCGAGGGACTGGAGAGCCACTGGAATCAGACCCACTCTACCACCGGGGTAGACGCCAAGCACGATGCTGTTTTCGGGATGGCCTTCTTCGTGCTGAGAATTTTGAGTGAGATGATTGGCATAGGAATTTCCAACGGGATTCTCGCTAGGGTTGGTTTGAGGACGATATTCGAAATCAGGGTTAATTTGAAGCACCTAATCGACAAGAACGACAGTGAGCTTTGGAAGCGATGGCGTGAGTACGGGGTAGGACAGGCCAAGCTGAGTTCACTCAAATTAGACGATATTGAGGAACCTCCGGAGTACCTCGACGCAGGGCTTATCGAGAGAATCGCCTCAGAGGACCTCTGGGAAGAACTGCGAACAATTGACATAGGACACTGGGCCAGCGGAGACCTGAGGAGAATCAGCGAAGAGTCTCAACTGAAAGATTTGTACGACCAATACTATCCTTGGACATCGACTTATACCCACGGTATGTGGGGGGCCATCCGTGAATCTTCTTTCCAGACTTGCGGCAACCCTCTTCACAGGCTACATCGGTATCCAGAAAGGCAACCGCTAAACGACTGTCTTTACGACGCCGTAACGCTCGTGGACGAAATCCTTGGGCACGTGGGCAAAGAATATCCTTCATTTTCCCATCGACTCCTGTTCTCCTCTCAAAGGATTGTGCGATGACCCATCAAACGGGGCGCCTCATTGAACAGTGGCTGCCCATCAACGAGATAAGCGTGGAAGCCATCAGGGAGGGCGGCGCCCTTGCGGGTCACCCTCCCGTAAACCAGCTGCACGTCTGGTGGGCCCGACGCCCTCTGGTCGCCTCGCGGGCAGCGGTGGCAGCGTCAATGCTCCTGGCAGACGCGGACAGGGAGACGTTCATATCCAATCTCGGAACGTCTACGGAGGTCGTGAAGGCCAGAAACCGAATGGACGCCATCAAAGCCGAGGGTGGCTGGTCCGACGTATCTTTCCCCAATAAGAGGGCTTTCCTGCACAACCCGAACCCCATGTGCGATGAAGCTGAAAATGGGGCGATAGTTCTCGACGTCACCGCCGGCGGTGGGTCCATCCCCTTCGAGGCCGGGCGGCTGGGATTCCGCACCATCGCAAACGAGTTGAACCCCGTCGCCTGCCTCATCCTGAGAGCCACCTGCCAGTGGCCCCAGGAATTCGGACGCCCACTGCTGAAGGACTACCAGGAAGTCACCCGGAAATTCCAGGCCAAAGTCGCCAAGCGGCTCGCCAACGCCTATCCTGAAGAACCGCAACCTGACTGCGCCAACGGCAACTGCCCACACCCGCAACGATACCGCTGCACAGAGAATTGCCAGGACCCGGACTCATGTAGTCATCCGAATATCGGTTCTAAAACTCACGCGACGGTCCCGGGGCCCCCCCAAACGGACAAACAAGACCAAAAGGGGGCCGACCAAAAATAACAACCAGTAAAAGGGAGGGCCAACAACCCCCCCCCAGCAGTGGACTCTAAA
>VXOH01000093.1 GCA_009840135.1 Chloroflexota bacterium
CGTACCTCGCCGCTGCAAATCAACGCTTCTGCCCCGGACCGTAGGGGCGATTCGCAATTGCCCCTACTTAGCGTGCAGGGCTGGATACACATCCCACCTTGGCTTTGGTTCAGCTTCTCCCCACCAACCCCTGTGCCGTCCGCAACACCCGCTCAGCATTGGGGACGTAGATGTTTTCCAGGGAACGGCTGTAGGGTACCGGGGTGTGGGGAGCAGTTACCCTTGACGGCGGAGCGTCAAGGTAGTCAAAGGCTTCCTCCGCTACCCGGGCGCAGATATCCGACGCCAGGCTGCACACCGGGGTGTCCTCGTCCACGACCACCAGCCTGTGGGTGCGGCGCACTGAATCAATTATCAGGTCGTAGTCTATTGGTGACACACTGAGCAGGTCCACCACCTCGGCGTTGACGCCCTGCTTGGCAAGCTCATCGGCAGCCTCGGTACACACCCAGGTCATCCGCGATATACCAACCAGGGTAATGTCGCTGCCCGATCGGACCGTACGCGCCTTTCCCAGGGGAATGGCATAGGGTTCTTCCGGCACCGGGCCGGTGTCTCCGTATAGACCTTTGTGCTCAAAATAGACCACCGGGTCATCGTCCCGAATGGACGATATCAGCAGGCCCTTGGCGGTGTAGGGGTCGGAAGGAACTACACCCTTGAGGCCGGGAATGTGGCTGAATATGGAGTAGAAGGACTCGGAGTGCTGGGCCGCGCTGCCGAATCCGGCCCCGATGCGGGTCAACATGGTGAACGGCACCTTGACCTGGCCTCCGAACATGTACCGCATCTTGGCGGCGTTGTTCAGCAACTGGTCCATGCAGACGCCCACAAAGTCCACGAACATCAACTCGGCCACCGCCCGCATGCCCGTGGAGGCGGCCCCGATGGCAGTCCCCACGAAGGCTGCCTCGGACAATGGAGTGTCCAGCACCCGCTGGTTGCCGAACTGCTGGATCAATCCTACCGTGGTGCGAAAAGGACCGCCCCAGGCATCAACAATGCCCAGATGCTCCCGCCCGGCGCCTCCGGCTATTTCCTCGCCCATGATGATGACGGTTTCGTCCCGCTCCATTTCCTGCCGGAGCGCCTCATTGATGGCTTCGCGGTAACGAAGTTCTCGGGTGGTGTTGGGAGTCATGGTGGTGGTCATCTCGAAAATCCTCCCTTGGGGCTAATCCTCACAAATCAGGCAGGCGCTTAAACTTCCAGGTTGATTCCCCGCTTCATCATGTCAACCGGGTAGTCAACGTAAACATCATCGTAGATTTCTGGCGGCTCCGGCATGGGGCTTTCGTCGGCAAACCGGATTGCGTCCTCCATCAAATCCCTGGCCTCTTCATCCATGCGGTCCAGTTCTACCAGGGATACCAGGCCTCCATCCGCCACCCGCTCCCGAAAGAGTTTCAACGGATCGCGCGTTCGCCAGTAGTCCTGTTCCTCCTGGGTCCGGTAACTCAGGGGATTGTCAAATACTGTGTGGCCGTAATAACGGTAAGTGCGACACTCCAGAAGGGAAGGCCCTTCACCGGCCCGGGCTCGACGCACCGCTTCCCCTGCCGCTTCAAAGACATCAAAGACGTCCATTCCGTCCACGTGAATCCCGGGCATGTCATAACCTGCCGCCCGGTCCGCCACGCGAGCCGTGGACAGGGCGTATTCCACAGGAGTGGACTCGGCATAGCCGTTGTTTTCGCAGCAGAATATTACCGGAAGCTTCCACACGGAAGCCAGGTTCATGCACTCGTGCAGCACACCCTGGTTGGCCCCGCCGTCCCCGAAAAAGGCCACCGCGACCCGTCCCAGGTTGCGCAGCTTGGAAGTCAGGGCCGCGCCCACTGCCAGGGGTATGCTGGCAGCGACAACTCCATTGGTACCCAGCATTCCCTTGCTCATGTCCGCGATGTGCATGGACCCGCCCTTTCCCTTGTTGGGGCCGGTGGACCGTCCGAATAATTCGGCCATCATGAGCTTGGGGTCCACGCCCTTGGCGATGCAATGGCCATGGCCGCGGTGGGTACTGCCGATGTAGTCGGCAACGGACAGGTGGGCGCAAATGCCCGTGGGCACGGCTTCCTGCCCCGCGGAGGAGTGTACGGAGCCCGACATTCCCCGCTGGCCGGTCTCGGGAATTCCCCGTTCTTCAAAGTGTCGAATAGTGGTCATCGTACGATAGAGGTGGATCAGCATTTCTCGGTCGAGTTCCATGGTTCCCCTCTCAGCGCGTGATTAATCGCTCAAAATGGCAATGGGTCGAAATCTGAACCAGAGCCGAAATTTTCCCAATAGTAGCACGGGGCAAGGTGTTGTCAATAGTGGCTGATCCAGCTATCTGGACGAGGTGAAACGGACAATTGTGCCAGTACCGGCAGACAGGCTTTGAGCGGCATTGCCATCCGGCACGGCAACCTCCAGGTAACCGCTGCTGCCAAACAGGGCGACCAGTGGAGGGACGGCAGGGCTGCTGACGACGCCCGCCTGCTCGTCGTGAAAAGTCCGACTCAATCCATGTATTTGACACCCTGCGATTTCCACACTGGCCTTGGCCGAGCTTCCCTCGGCGATGCTGAAATCTGACCTGGAGATGTTGGTGATCAGATTGCCGTAGCGGTCCACGTAAATGACCTCGCCGGCCAAGACATCGCCGGTGCGGGTAGGCTCGGGCAGCGGATGGTAAACCAGTTTGTCTATGCGGGGGCCCATCTCCGCCGGGGCAACTCCCATCGAAATGTGCGCCGCCGCCGGCGCGAACACATCCCGACCGTGAAACGTGCTGCTCACCGGTTCGAGGCGATAGCTACCCTCCGTCAACTCGTAGGCTTTCAAGGAATCGGGAAGGTCAACGACCCCTGGAGAACCATCTTGAGGCTGTTCAATGTTCTTTCCCGTTGGCAAGTTGCGCTTGATAACTTCACTAAGCAGCCCGTTGTCGGGGGCCACGAAGACTGCGCCGGGAGTTTCCAGGACTATCGCGCGGCGGTTGGTTCCCACGCCCGGGTCAACCACGGCCACGTGGATGGACCCCGGGGGAAAGTAGGGATAATTGACGCCCAGGACAAATGCCCCCTGCTGCAGATTCTGGGGTCGGATGTCGTGGGTCAGATCAATTATAGTTGCCAGGGGATTTATGCGGAGAATTACGCCCTTCATTACCCCCACGAAAGCATCGGAAAGCCCGAAATCCGTGGTCAATACAATGGGCGCAGAGCTGTTAGGGGAGGCGTTCACGGCCCTCGACCTTAACTGTGGTTACAGCCGGCGCTGCGTTTGGCGTCAGCCGGAGAAAAGGCCAACGCTGACTATGGAAACCAGGATGAAGAGCACGGACAGGGCAATAGTGAACTGGAAAAGGGTTTTCTCCAGTCCGCGTCGCGTCCGGACCGTGGACTGGGCGCTGCCGAAGAGTCCGCTTCCACCCTCTTTGACCTGGCTCAGGATGATAAGCACCAGGACAATGGAAACAAGGATTTGTGCTAAGTTCAGGAAGATCAATTCTTGCCTCTGATATCAGGTTAAATGAGCGGCGACAGCCAGAGTCAAATATGCTTGGCTGGTGGCCGTCTGCCTCCGAGCGAAGTTTGTGGCTAGAGGATTCAGGTGCCGGCTATCCCCCACCCCGGGCAGCTTCCAGGGCCGTCACCACCAGTTCCAGGGCCAGGTCGGGCTTGGCCTGCCCCCTGGTTATCTTCATTACTTGCCCTACGAGGTACTTGGACGCGGTTTCTTTTCCCCCCAGGTAGTCGGCTACTGCCTTGGGATTCTCGGCCAGAGCCTGCACCACCGCCTCGTCCACCACTGACGAATCACTGATCTGCGAATAGCCCTTTTCTTCAACGATTTTACCCGGCGCCTGGCCGGTGGCGAAAGCCTCTTCAAGAACCGTCTTGGCCATGGTTCCGCTTAGGGTGCCGGAATCAACCAACTCCAGGAGTTCTGAGAGGTGCTTCGGAAGCACCCTGACATCGCCGATAGCCACCCCTTCCAGGTTCATCAATCGGCTGAGGTCACCGAGAATCCAGTTGCTTACGTTCTTGGCGTAACCATCCAGCGGCGGAGCAGCCTCACTCCGCAGGGCGACCGTTTCCTCGAAATAGTCAGCCATGGATCTGGATCCAGTCAAAAGGTCCGCGTCGTAAGGCGGCAGCCCGTACTGCTCAATGAACCGCCATTTCCGTTGTCCGGCCAGCTCGGGCAGCTTCTCGCGAATCTCCTCAACCCAAACCGGGTCAATGGCCAGCGGGGGCAGGTCAGGCTCAGGAAAATAGCGGTAATCGTGGGCGTGCTCCTTGCTGCGCTGGGAGACTGTCACCCCTCTCTCTTCTACCCAACCGCGGGTCTCCTGGGTAATGCTTCCTCCGTCCTCCAGGACTCTCCGCTGCCGCTCTACTTCGTGATTCAATGCCTGGTAAACCGAGCGGAAACTGTTCATGTTCTTGATTTCGGTGCGGGTGCCAAACTCCTCGCTGCCCACCGGGCGAATGCTTACGTTGGCATCGCAGCGGAAGTTGCCGTCCTGCATATTGCCCGCGGATACACCCAGGTATTGGATAATCGAATGCAATGTGGTCAAGTAGGCCCGGGCCTCGTCGGGAGAGCGCATATCCGGCTCGCTCACTATCTCCATGAGAGGTGAACCAGCCCGGTTGACATCCACCAGGCTGTGAGGGTCGCCCGGTTCTTCAGGAAAATGTAGCAGCTTAGCGGCATCCTCTTCCAGGTGAACCCGCATAACGCCTACCGGCTTGGAAACGCCATCAACCTCAATCTGCAGAGAACCATCCTCGGCCAGTGGCAGGTCGAACTGCGAAATCTGGTAGCCCTTCATCAAGTCAGGATAGGGATAATTCTTCCGGTCAAACTTGGAGTACCCAGGTATCCGGCACCCCAACGCCAGCCCCGTCATTATGGTGTACTCCACCGCCCGCCGGTTGACCACCGGCAAAGAGCCGGGGAGACCCAGGCAAACCGGACAAACCCGGCTGTTGGGAGGCGCGGTCTGGTAGTCAGCGGGACATCCACAGAACATCTTGCTCCGGGTTTGCAGCTGAACGTGAACTTCCAGGCCAATAACGGTTTCGTAGTTCATACCAGACTCTTAAGGAGCCTTTCCTCTCTATCACTTGGGGAAAGCGTGAAAGGCATTATATCAGGAAGGATGGGTATAGGCTGAACATGGAGCTGGGCTGTTCGACTTTTGACGGAGTATCTCACTGGGCCGAGTCAGGACTGTTCTCCTGGAACGCCAGGGAAATGACAGGCAGATGAAGAGACGCCGGCTAAGCTGGCGAACCGGCGTCCCAGTAAACCTTACACCAAGATGGACTGCACCAACCCGGCGGGCTGGTTCAAAAGGCCCTACTCCTCGTCCCCGTACTGGGCTTTCAGCGATTCCACGACAGCAGGGTCCGCCAGGGTCGTTGTGTCACCCAGGGCACGGCCTTCGGCCACATCGCGGAGCAACCGGCGCATGATCTTGCCGCTTCGGGTTTTGGGCAGCTCGGCGGCAAAGTAAATGTCATCCGGGCGGGCCATGGGACCTATCTTGGTGGCTACATGTCCCTTCAGTTCGGCAATCAGGTCATCCGAAGTCTGCACCTGGTCCTTGATGGTTACAAAGGCAACGATAGCCTGGCCCTTAATTTCATGAGCGCGGCCAATGCATGCAGCCTCGGCCACCTTGGAATTGTCCACCAGGGCGCTTTCCACTTCCATGGTGCTGATGCGGTGAGCGGAAACATTGATAACGTCATCAACCCTGCCCAGCAACCAGTAGTAACCGTCCTCGTCCAGCTTGGCGCCATCTGACGTAAAATAGATGTCAGGATAGCGGGACCAATACTGCTGGACAAACCGCTCGGGGTCACCGTAGATGCCGCGAAGCATGGAAGGCCAGGGTCGTTTGATGGTCAAGTAGCCTCCGCCTCCGGGTCCCACCGGATTGCCGGCTTCATCCAGGATTTCTGCCTCGATCCCGGGGAAGGGCTGAGTAGCCGAACCCGGCTTGAGGGTAGTTATTCCAGGGAGCGGCGCAATCAATATGGACCCGGTTTCGGTCTGCCACCAGGTATCCACTACCGGGCAGCGCCCCCCACCGATATGCTGCCAGTACCACACCCAGGCTTCCGGGTTGATGGGTTCTCCCACCGAACCCAGCAACCTCAGCGTGGACATGTCATGACGATTGGGGTACTCCTCGCCCCACCGCATGAAAGTGCGGATGGCGGTGGGGGCCGTGTAACAGATGGTGCAACCGTATTTTTCCACAATGGCCCAGAAGCGGTCCCGGTCCGGGTAGTCCGGGGAACCCTCGTACATTACCGAGGTTGCCCCATTGGCCAGGGGACCGTACACGATGTAGCTGTGCCCGGTAACCCAGCCAATATCGGCGGTACACCAGTACACATCATCCTCTTTGAGATCAAAAATCCACTTCGTCGTGGCGTAGGTACCGGTTAAGTACCCACCGGTGGTGTGGACTATTCCCTTGGGCTTGCCGGTGGTGCCACTGGTGTACAGCATGTAGAGCATATCTTCGCTGTCCATGGGCTCCGGCTCGCAGGTCAGGGGCTGATTTTCGACCAGATCGTGCCACCACACGTCCCGGCCGGCAACCATCTTGTCGTCGGCGTGCCCGGTGCGGCGCACGACTACCACACTCTCCACCGGGGTCTCGCCTTCCAGGGACTCATCGGCGTTCTGCTTGAGCTGGACAATACCGCCCCGGCGATAACCGCCGTCGGCGGTAATCATCACCTTGGACTGGGAATCATCAATCCGGTCGCGGATGGAATCCGCGCTGAACCCGCCGAAGATTACGCTGTGGGCAGCGCCGATGCGGGCGCAGGCCAGCATGGCTATGGGAAGCTCCGGAACCATGGGCAGATAGATGGTTACCCGGTCGCCCTTCTGGACTCCCAGGCTCTTTAGGCCATTGGCTAACCGGCATACCTCCCGGTGCAGGTCCCAGTAGGTATACACCTTCCAGTCTCCCGGCTCACCTTCCCAGATAATGGCGGCCTTGTTGCGGCGGGCCGTCTTGAGGTGGCGGTCAACGCAGTTGTACGAAGCATTCAGCTTGCCGCCAAGGAACCATTTGGCATAGGGAGGCTCCCATTCCAGCACCTTGTCCCAGGGCTGGAACCAGTCCAGTTCGCCGGCAAATCTTGCCCAGAATGCCTCCGGGTCTTTGCGAGCTTCTTCGTAAACGCCGGGGTCGCTAATGTTCGCGTTGCGGGCGAACTCCGCGGGAGGAGGAAAGGTTCGGTCCTCCTGCAGAAGGGCTTCAATGCTTCCGGTATTCTCAACCATCTCTGTACCCCTTGAATCGGCTGTGAGTGGGCGCAAAACGCAGCTTCGACAAACTACGCCCAGGGTATGCTGTAGCTGTGCCATTTTATGCACAGGGGAAGGGTGTTTGCAAACCGGTTTACACTGATGCGGCCACCGCAGAGGAGCCAAGGACGTATTCACTTGCAGGTCTATTCAGGAGGATTGAATTCCAGTAACTTTTCAAACAACTTTTGCGTCTGAACCACGTCCCCGTGCGCTCGATGCGCCCTGACCCGGGAAGTGGAAATGCCGAATTCCTGGCAGGCCACCGCCAGGCTGTACCGCAATCCCGCCGGAGTCCTCATATCCAGCACACGGTGAACGTAATCTCGGTGGTTCTCGCCAGGCGAGGGATAGACCCCCAGTTTGTATCCTTTGAACAAGCCCGCTGTATCTATGAATCTCCAGGCCGGCAGGTCGTCCACCTCGTCAATCACCCTTCTGGGAAAGCTCCCTTCCTCCACGGCCCGACGATGGACCCGCGCTGCCTCCAGCAGGAAGGCCCGGTCGAACCGAATAATGTTGTGGCCAACCAGGGGAAGCCCCTTCGTTCTGGCAACGAACCAAGCCAGGGCTTCATCAATGTTTATGCCCCTGTTCTTCAAGTCCAGGTCGGTTATGCCGGTCAAACTGACTATCCTGGAAGGAAGGGGGCGATTAACCGCCACCAGCACCGAATCGGTTGCAGGTCCCTCCCCAGGTCTGACCACGCAGATGCCTATCTCGATAATCAGGTCGTTCCAGCAGTCCAGCCCCGTTGTTTCCAGGTCGACCACCGCGTAGCCATTGCTCAAGTCCATAAAAGACCGGCCCTCGCTTCAATGAAATAAGTGCTTTTCGAGTACCAGGGATTGCTGCCGCCTAAGTTTACATCATTGGCCTGCCGGGCAAACTCACATTTTACCAAGCTACACATGGACCGCGGCCAGGAATATAATGGCGCGGCAACAACATTATTATTGAGCGGCAGATTCTACGTCCACGCTTGCTGGCCGGGCCGTGAATTGACCTGGTCCCCGCAGGTCCGCAGTGTCTGCATAACCCCATACGATAGGAGGCTCTTATGAACTCCACTCCTGCAAACCAGCCGGAAGGAAAACGGGTAGGTCTGATCGTCCCTTCCACCAACACCGTCATGGAGCCGGACCTTTACCGTAATCTGCCATCGGGAACGACCGTACACACTTCCAGGATGCTGTTGGAAGGCAGTGTAACCATTGAAGCGGAGGAAATGATGCTGGACGTCTACCTGCCCGAATGCGCCCGGCAGATCGGTACCCTCCAGCCCGATGTGGTGGTCTTCGGTTGTACCTCGGCCGGGGCCCTAAGGCGGTCTCGTATAAACAACTCCCAGCCACCGAGACGGAGAGGCAT
>VXOH01000118.1 GCA_009840135.1 Chloroflexota bacterium
TCGTGAGACAGTTCGGTCTCTATCCGCCGTGGGCGCAGGAGGCTTGAGGGAACCTCTCCCTAGTACGAGAGGACCGGGAGGGACAGACCTATGGTGTTCCAGTTGTTCCGCCAGGAGCAGCGCTGGGTAGCCATGTCTGGCAGCGATAAGCGCTGAAGGCATCTAAGCGCGAAGCATCCCCCAAGATGAGGCCTCCCTCCCCGATTAAATTCGGGGGTAAGACTGCAGAGAGACTATCTGCTTGATAGGTCGGATGTGTAAGGCTGGTAACAGTTTCAGCATACCGATACTAACCGGTCGAGCGATTTGACCCACGCTAAGAGCTTCAAACGCCAAGCTTCAGTTTGAGTGAACGGTTAATTACCTTTTTCAGGACAATTTCTCAAGGTTTCTTGTTTTCTTCCCTGTAAACACCCGTCGCGGGGTGGAGCAGTGGCAGCTCGTCGGGCTCATAACCCGAAGGTCGTAGGTTCGAATCCTACCCCCGCTACCAAAAACATAATAGCGAACAATTGCAGCCCCCGGTGGAAGCCGGGGGCTGTCGCATGGAGGTCCCTTGTCCGAGAAAATATTTCATCTGAATGAACATGGAAAGCTAGAACCAATGGCTGAAGAGAGTTTTGATTTGGAAGACAGGTTGCAAGAATTGGTGGCCGGATATCCGGAGGTGCTTTCCGGTGAACAAATGAACCCGGACAACCCCCGTCGCTTTATTCTCATAGGGCGTGAACAGGGCATCGCCGACATCATCGGAGGAAGCAACCGTTGGTCCTTGGACCATCTTCTTATCGACCAGGATGCAATTCCCACATTGGTAGAAGCCAAGCGACAGAGTAATTCGCAGATCCGCCGTGAAATAGTGGGTCAAATGATGGACTACGCGGCCCATGCGACTCAAACCTGGAATGTTGGCGACATCAGGGAAGCCTTTGAGTCTCGCTCTGCTGATCCTGGTGCCGAACTGTCAAAACTTCTGCAGGAAGAGGCAGACGTTGAGAAATTCTGGCAGGACGTAGAAACCAATTTGCGAGCAGCCAGGTTGCGCCTTCTTTTTGTAGCGGATGGCATCCCGGACGAACTCACCAGGGTTGTTGAGTTTCTCAATGAACAGTTGCCGGGTATTGAAGTTCTTGCCGTGGAAATTAAACAGTTTAAGGGTGGCACCGGGAGTACATTGGTTCCCCGCGTGATTGGACGGACTGCAGCTACCCAACGAAATGGGCCAGCCAATGCCGGTACAAGTATTAATCGGCAGTCCTTTTTTGAATCGTTTACGGACGAAAATGTACGAAAAGCGGCTGAGCAGGTATTGGAGGTTGCCCGTAAGCATCGGGCCAGCTTCAATTGGGGCCCTAGTAGGGTAAGTATTAGAGCGCGCTGCCCGGCGTGGTCTACATATTTGTCGGTTGCTTGGCTTTCGAAACCAGGTCGTAATGCTTGGGCTGGGCAGGAAGGCTTTTTCTTCGGTGCGGGCAATTTCTCGGCAGATTTTTTCGAAAATTTGCCTCAAAAAATAGGGGCAGTGCTGGACCAATGGGTTAATGAATTCTCCAAGGACGACTTTGCAAGTTACGCTTCTGTGGCTGGCATTAAATCCCATGCCATATCCCACCAGGCCGCCGCCGAAAACATCGACCTCATTTGCGTGCGCCTGGACCGAGTCCTGCGGGAGCTAAGCGAACTACAGCCCGAAGAAAGTTAGTGACCCCACCGCTATGGTACAATGCCCCCACCAAATCTAATTCCCTTCAAATTCCATAATTGAGAGGGTTCCTATGTCCAACATCGTTCTGTCAAACACTGAATACGACGTAGTCGGCACACGCCCCGTCCGGCACGACGGAACTGACAAGGTTACCGGCCGGGCCAAGTATGGCGGCGACTTTCAAATGACGGGCTTACTGCATGGCAAGGTACTGCGCAGTCCCCACGCCCACGCCCGTATCAAGTCAATTGATACCAGCAAGGCCGAAGCCTACCCCGGTGTGAAGGCTGTGATTACGGGGAAGGATTTGCCCGTGGCCAGCATGGAGACCCCGAGTCGCGGCGTACGGTTCTCCAGCGAAAACATCCTGGCCCAGGACAAGGCTCTGTACCGGGGCCATGCCGTGGCTGCCGTGGCGGCCAGCAATCCGCACGTGGCCGAGGTAGCCGTAGACCTTATTGAGGTGGAGTACGAGATTCTTTCCCCGGTGATTGATGTTACCGACGCCATGAAGGACGATGCTCCGCTGGTCATTGAGGATATGACCACCACGGAATTGGGAGAGAGAACTGACAAGTTGAGCAATGTGGCCACCCACTTCCGCTATGAAATAGGCGATTTGGACAAGGGCTTTGCCGAGGCCGACGTTGTGGTTGAGCGAGCCTTTCGGACCAACACTGTGCACCAGGGGTACATTGAACCCCAGAATGCCGCTGCCCTGTGGAATGCCGACGGCAAGTTGACGGTTTGGACCAGCACCCAGGGGGCCTTCAGCGCCCGGGATTCCCTGGCCCAGATACTTGACCTGCCGGTTTCCGAGATAAAGGTCGTGCCGATGGAAATTGGCGGCGGATTCGGTGGCAAGATTCCGGTTTACCTGGAACCCATGGCGGCCATTCTTTCAAGAAAGACCGGCCAGCCGGTCAAGATGCTAATGTCCCGTACCGACGTTTTCGAGAGCACGGGACCCACTTCCGGGGCCACCGTCTGGGTCAAGGTTGGCGCCACCAGGGACGGCAAGATAACGGCCGCCGATGCCTCCCTGGCTTTGGAGGCTGGCGCTTTCCCAGGTTCACCGGTGACCATGGGAGCCCAGTGCATGTTTGCCCCTTACGACATTGAGAATGTGAGAGCTGAAGGCTACGACGTTCTGGTTAACAAGCCTAAAGTGGCGCCGTACCGGGCTCCCGGAGCTCCCATTGGAGCCTTTGGCGGCGAACAAGTGATGGATGAAATTGCCCGGGAAATCGGAATGGATCCCGTGGAATTCCGGCTGCGCAACGCCTCCAAAGAGGGAACTCGCCGGGTGGATGGTCCGGAGTTCCCGGTAATAGGCAATATTGAGGTTGTGGAAGCGGCCAAAGCCACCGACCACTACAACAGCCCCTTGACCGGTCCCAACCAGGGCAGAGGCATCGCTTCAGGTTTCTGGTTCAACATAGGCATGCAGTCCAGCTGCAGTATTGGTGTGGCTGCGGATGGCACAATCAGCCTGGTGGAGGGTTCTACCGACATCGGCGGCACCCGGGCCTCCATTGCAATGCAGGCTGCCGAAGTTTTGGGTATTCCAGCCGAGGACGTTCGACCCAGCGTAGCCGATACCGATTCGGTTGGCTATACCTTCCTCACTGGCGGAAGCCGGACGACTTTTGCCAGCGGCTGGGCCGCCTACGAGTGTGCTCAGGATATCAAGCGCCAGATGATTGAGCGCGCCGCAACGATCTGGGAAGTTTCGGCCGATGACGTGGAACTTGTGGGCGGAACTTTCCAGCATAAGTCAGACTCCGACCTGAAGATGACCTTCAAGGAGTTGGCCGCCCAATTGAACGGGTCGGGCGGCCCCATCTCCAGCCAGGTGAGCGTGGACCCCAGGGGAGCCGGCGGAGCCTTTTCGACCCACATAGTGGACGTGGAGGTGGATCCGGAGACCGGAAAGGTGGATATTCTTCGGTACACCACGATCCAGGATGCCGGCAAGGCCATTCACCCCAGCTACGTTGAAGGCCAGATGCAGGGCGGGGTTGTCCAGGGTATTGGCTGGGCCCTGAATGAAGAGTATTACTTCAACAACGACGGGCAAATGGTGAATTCCAGCTTCCTGGACTACCGCATGCCAATCAGCCTGGACCTGCCGATGATTGATACGGTAATCGTGGAAGTAGCAAATCCGGGCCATCCCTATGGCGTGCGCGGAGTGGGTGAGGTGCCTATAGTGCCTCCGATGGCCGCTATAGCCAATGCCATTCATGACGCCATCGGAGTCCGAATGGAAAAGCTGCCCATGTCCCCGGGAGCCATTCTCGAAGCGCTTTGGGAAAAGAACGGGGAAGGGGTTCAACAGGCTGCTGATTAGGACCATCCTTTGAGGGATTCGGCAGGAGAGCAGCGATACGGCATCCCCAGTCTTTCCGGGGGTGCCCTTCGCTGGTTTTATGGACTGTTCTGCGCGGGCAGCCTATACCTCACGATTGCGAATACCTTAGGTGAACTTTCGAGATCCGGCGTAAAGGATTGGCTGCAAATCCAGGCCATTGCCACCGAACAATTGGTTCGCGGAGCCGGGGCATCGCTCATAGGCGCTTACATCATCGCAGAGGGAGGGGATATGATCATCTCCGCTATTCTACGAGAGCGAAATCGCAGGAAAGACCTGGAGGAACTCAGGAAGGCCGTAAAGGGAGGCCGTGAAGAAGGACGCTTGGAGGGACGCCAGGAAGTTCAGGCCCTTTGGGAAACCTGGAACCGGCGAAGATTAGAGGCTGAACGGCATGGTGAGCGGTTTAATGAAACGCCTCCTGATGTCGCTGGAGGAAACGGATTAAACGGCGAGAAAGAGAACTAACAGGGGTGAGAAATTGGCTAGAGTACCCTTTGCAACCAGGGAAAATATGGATCCCGCCGGACAGGCGGTATGGGACGATATTCAAAACAGCCGCGGAGGTGTCCAACGCAACTATGCCGCGTTGCTGAACAATCCCCAGGCCGCTGGCGCCTACGCCAATCTGGGAGGGTATGCGAGGTTTGAAACTCCCCTGGATAAGCGGGTGAAGGCGTTGGCCGTCTTGACGGCGGCGAGGGAGGCGGGTGGCCATTACGTTTGGACAGTCAACCAGCGGGCGGCCAGGGAAGCTGAACTGAGTGATGGTGTCATTGCGGCGATTCGCGAATTCCGTGCTCCGGCCGGACTGGAGGCCAGTGATGCAGCTGTAGTGCAGTTTGTAATTGAACTGTTGCGGCACCATCGCATTTCCGACGCTACTTTTGAGGGTCTCCGAGAACAGGTGGGCGATGCCGGCATCGTTGACGTGCTCATCGTAGTTGCTTACTATCACGGGTTGGCTCACAGTTTGCAGGCGCTGCAGGTGGAATTGCCGGAGGGTGTGCAGACAGACCTCACCTACTAGGTTGCGGCTCTGTGCCTTTGGAAGCAGATCAGTCCCGCACCTGACCAGTGCGGGACTACCTTTATCACTGGGGCCATTCAGGAATGCCAAAAAAGGAGCGACCGAGGGGCCACTGAAGGAGAGGCCCGCTGTTGGTCGCTGAACTCACATTCTATACCTGCGGTATTTGGCAGGTCAAGGGCGGGACCGACTCGCTTAGATAATTTTCCAGGAGGTTGGAAAATGGCCGACTACATTTACCTGGTGCAAATGGACATACCCGAAGAACTGGAAGCTGAGTTCAATCGCATCTATGACACCCAGCACATTCCCAACATCGTTAAGGCGCCGGGTGTTCACAGTTGCACACGCTACAAGTTGGAATCTACCGACGTGGAAGGTACTGCCAGATATGCGGCCGTTTACGAGATTGACTCTCCCGACGTACCCTTCTCTGAAGCGTGGGTAGCGGCGTCCGATACCGGAGATTGGGCACCCATGATCCGGCCCCATACCTCCAACCGGTCCCACATGGTTTTCAGGAAGCTGTGAGAAACGGGGAAGGCGGTGAGAACCGTTCACGACGTTGCGGGGTATTGTCCGCACTTCCCGGTCTTCTATCAGAGTTGTAGCATCCCCGGTCGCTAGCTGGGTATGCAGGCGGTGGTCGTTATCTCCACCAGATTATCCGGCTGGCCGAACTGAACAATTATGGTGGTTCGCGCCGGATAGTTTCCGGGGAAGAATTCAGCGTAAGTCTCGTTGAAACCCGGCAGGTCTTCCCGCTTGGTGACGTAGCAAGTGTTTGTAAGCACGTCGTCCAGTGAGGAACCGGCTTCTTCCAGGATCATCTTGATTCTCTCCAGGGCAAAGCGAGTCTGCTCTCTGATATCAGACCCGTTCTCTCCCGTGGTGGGATGGCGGCCCGTACATCCCTGCACGTAAACCATGTCTCCAAATCGGGTTGCCTGGGACAGAGGATTGCTTCCCTGGGCGATCTGCGGATGGGTGATAATTTCCTTCTGTGGCATTTCCGTAGTCCTGCTATTGGATTTGGCTTTTGCCATGAGGGGATACTATAGAAGTGCAAAGTACAATGTCAATTTGCTCTTCGCTGCCCGAAGGTTGCGAAAAGTAGCTGAAGTTTTATAAAATCGAGCGAAAGCAATGCAGTTAATAGTTAAGGGGGAATGAGAGGCTATGCCCATTATAGATGCCGGTAATCTGAGGAACGTGGCGTTGCTGTCTCACAGCGGCGCCGGCAAGACATCCCTGTGCGAAACGCTGCTGTTCAACACGAAGGCCGTTAACCGGATTGGCCGTGTCGAGGATGGCAATACGGTTTCAGACTACGAGCCCGAAGAGATAAGGCGTGCGGGCAGCATACAGACCACCCTCATTTCCTGCAGTTGGGACCGGTACAAGGCAAACTTTCTGGACACTCCCGGCTACGACGATTTCTTTGGTGAGGTCGTCAGCGCTCTCCGAGTAGCGGAAAGCGCCACCATAATGTTGCCGGCCCCTTCCGGAGTGGATGTCGGAACCGAGAGGTCATGGAACCTGTGTGATGAGCAGAATCTTCCCCGAGTCCTGCTGATTAACAAGATGGACCGGGAGAACGCAAGTTTCTCCAGGACTGTGGCAGACATACAAGGTTCATTCGGGAACCAGTGTGTGCCCTTCCAATTGCCCCTGGGTGAAGCCCAGGACTTCAAGGGCCTGGCAAGCATAGTTCATCCCCCCGAAGATATTCCCGCCGAGGTGGCTGACGAGTTTGAGGCCGCCAGGGAACGGCTGATCGAAGCCGTTGCCGAGGCCGACGATGAATTGGCGGACAAATACCTGGAGGGCGAAGAGCTGACCGATGAAGAGATCATCAGCGGGGCTCGGGCTGCCATACTGGCCGGAAACCTGGTGCCCATCCTGGTGAGTTCCGCCACCCAGAATATTGGCGTTGAGGAATACCTGGAATTCGTTCGGGAGTTCCTTCCGTCTCCCCTGGAGGGTGCCAAGCCGGCCATGTCCAATGCCGGAGGCGAAGCGGCAGAGTTCGAAGTGGATGCCTCCGGGCCGTTGGCAGCCTTTGTTTTCAAGACGACTGCCGACCCCTTCGTAGGCAAGCTGTCCCTCTTCCGGGTGTATCGAGGTACCTTCAACAGCAATTCGGAAGTGTGGAACGCCAACAGAAACCAGTCGGAACGCATTGGCCAGCTGTACCTGCCGCGGGGCAAGTCCCAAGAAAACATCTCAGAGGTGGTGGCGGGTGACATTGGCGCCATAGGCAAACTGGCTTCTACGGTGACCGGCGACACGCTATGCGCCCGGGACACCCAGGTGACATTTGAAAAGATAGAATTTCCCAGGGGCTACTACAGCGTTGCCGTCGCGCCGGCAACCAAGGCCGACCTGGACAAGATGTCCACTTCCCTTTCCCGCATAGTGGAAGAAGACCCAAGCCTGCACTATTCCCGGGACGCTGATACGGGCGACAGCCTGCTGACGGGCCTGGGAGACGCCCAGATCGAGGTTGCCATTGACCGCATCAGGCGCAAGTTCGGCGCTGAACTGGTCTTGAGAATGCCCAAGGTTGCCTATCGTGAGACCATCACCCGTACGATAAATACGGAATACCGGCACAAGAAGCAGTCGGGTGGACACGGCCAGTACGGGCATGTGCTGCTTCGGCTGGAACCCATGGACCGGGATAACGGGTTTGAGTTCGGCTCGGAAATCGTGGGCGGCAGAGTTCCCAGGGAATACATACCGTCAGTCGAAAAGGGCGTGGTCAAATCAATGGAAGAGGGAATCCTGGCCGGTTTCCCGGTGGTTGACCTGAAGACCGTCATTTACGACGGAAGCTACCACGACGTGGACTCCTCAGGCATGTCTTTCGAAATAGCCGGCTCCCAGGCATTCAAGAAAGGAATGGCAGACGCCAGTCCCATTCTGCTGGAGCCGGTGGTTAAGCTGACCGTCAACGTGCCTGACAACTACACCGGCGACATAATGAGCGACCTGAACGGGAAACGCGGTCGCATTCTGGGCATGATACCTGGCGACAAATTTACGATGGTAGAAGCCGAGGTTCCCCTGTCGGAAGTCCAGCGGTATGCCCAGGACCTGCGGTCGCTGACCCAGGGCAGGGGCAGCTACCGGCTGGAGTTTGACCACTACGAGCCCGTACCGGCCAACCTGGAACAACGGGTAATCGAAGATGCCAAGCGATTAAAGGAAGAAGAGCGGGTCTAAGCCGGCAAGCAAGAGCTGGGCCCAAAACCCGGGAGAAACGGAATGGGGGCGGATTATTCCGCCCCCATTTCAGTTTCGAAAACAATGGTATCGAGAAGAGATCACTTGTGACCAACTGTTACCCGGCACGCTGGGTTACAGAGCTTTTCAACAATAAACGAGTGTACTTTAAGGGAAGTTCTGAGTGAGTCCTTTCCCACTTTACGGGGGTAAAGTCTGCATAGGGGTGAGAGCCGATCACCGTAGAGGGGATTGGCAAAAACACCCAACCCCAAAAGAAGAATATACTTACAATAACATAGTATACATGAAAGAAAACAGGGTTGGGGACAATGTAGGAAATAAAATAA
>VXOH01000075.1 GCA_009840135.1 Chloroflexota bacterium
CAACCCACCTTTTCCTTACTCCCTGACTATACCATTCATAATGCGATTGCCCTGAGTTTGGGTTAGAATTGCCCCAGCCGATCAGGAAAAGGAGGATTCTGCCATGCCGGAAGACCGCAACAGCAAGTACCCAACCCAGCACATCGGGACCACCATCATGGTTGTGATGATGCATGTTGAAGCCGAGGACGAGGAAGTATTCAACCGGTGGTACGACGAGGAACATCTGCTGGAAAGGCTGGAGATTCCCGGCTATATCAGCGCCCGACGGTTCAAGCTGGAAGAGGGTGAGGGAGTGCTCAACTACCTTTGTATCTGGGAACTGGAGGACGCCAGCCCTCTCAGCAGCGAAATGTACAAGGAACAGAGGGCCCGAATTACCGAACTGCATCGCCGCGCCAACGAAGTAATCAAGCAACGAGCCCGGGGAGTTTACAAGCAGATATATCCGGTTGAAGGGGCATTTGAAGACCACTCGGGATTCCACCCTGAGGCTGTCGGGCGGTAGGGAGAGTTCGAAAGTCGAGGACTCGGGGCTTCAGGGTCGGGTACTCTTTAACGGTAACCTGGCCCACAGCATGGGTTGCTTCACGCAGGGGCGCGGCGACGCGCGCCCCAACTTTCGGGTTAAATCCTCGTCAACCGAATTACTTCCCCAATATCTTCAACCTGCTCCAGGTTCCAGAGTTTGTCCAGCAGAGCATCGGTTTGCGAGGGCGACAACAGGTTCTGGGCCAGTGAGCGAAACTTGGCCTCGACCTCATCATCGGACATGGGGTTTTTGAAATGGCCGCGGTGGTATGGAACTTCCGCAGAATAACGGTCGCCCGACCCGGTAATCACATCCAACTCGCAGAGCATGGCCTCGGGAGCCCGGCGGTCGGCTTCTTCTGACGCCTCAACCTTGACCCGATTGGTCAGGTCCAGCAATTGGGGGTTGCGGAAGAACTGCTCGTCAAAGTGGCTCTGGTGGACCTGGCCGTGGGTCAATGCCACCGCTACGGTGTAGGGCATGCTGTGGTCTGCAGTTTCCCGGCTCTTGGGGTCCCACTTCTCGCCATCGCCAGCCATGATGTCTATCGCCTTTTGCAGGGTCCTTATTTGGACTTCGGCTATGTCGTCCAACTGTACCACCGGCATTTTCTCTCGTGCTTCCAGGGCTGCCTGTACCACGGTCTGGGAATACTGGCCCAGGGGAAATCGCTTGATGCTGCACTCGGTAATCTTGTAGGGCGCGTCATCGCCGCCGAATGAATCCAGGGTGTATGGCTCCTGGGTAACTGCCCGGAAGAAGCCATGCTCACCTTCAAAGATGGGTTCCGGGCCGGTCATGCCTCGCTGGGCCAGCATGGTGGCGAAAACGGCGTTGCGGCTGGCATTGGCGTAGGCACAGCCCTTCCAGTGGGAGAGTATGCCTCCCCGCGTCTGGCCCAGTGCGATGTTCGGAGCAATTCCCAGGTTCAGCGACTGGCGGGTAATCTCCTCGTCGAGGCCCAGGGACCTGGTTGCGCCAAGGACGCTGGCGATGCAGCCGTTGGTAACATGATCGTAGCCGCGATACCGGAGTGTCGCGGCATCTCCCAGGCGGCAGAAAGCTTCGTAAGCGGCCACGGTGGCGGTAATGGCCCGCCGGCCCCCCAGCCCCGCCATTTCCGTGGCAGCCAGCACCGCCGCGATGCTGTCGCTGGGGTGGCCCGACTCCTGGCTGGTGTACCCGTCGTTGTAGTCCAGGTAACGGATCATTACGCCGTTAGCGAATGTGGCCATATCGGGACTGGTGCGTTGCCCGCTGCCAATCACGGTACAGGGCTGGGAACTGGTGACTGTTGCCGCCATGTCCCGGGCGATCTTGCTGGGTTCGCTGGTGTAGCCGCCGAGGGCGCAACCCACGGTGTCTATGATCATTCGCTTGGCAAGGTGGGCCACATCGGTGGGCAGACGGCTGTAATGCTGGGCAACGGTCCATGAACTCAACTGTTCAGCGATGGTGGGCATGGCGGTTACTCCTGCCGGGGCAAATGTGGTTGCAAATATATCAGTAAATCTGGAATGTCATTTACAATTGCGTCCCAAACGCGGTCAAAATTGACAGAGTCATAACCGTGAACTACACGATCTCGCATCCCGGCAATTTCGTTCCACGGGATCGAAGGATGGTTCTCTCGAAACTCTTCGGAAAGTCTCTTCACAGCTTCTCCAAGGACTGCAAATTGGTAAAGTACAGCAGACCGCGTAAGGAGATGCTCCGCAAATTGGCCTATTTCAAAGTCTTGAGAGAATGCAACAATCAACTGGGCGGCGTCGGCAATTTGCAGTAGTGTGACTTTATCGCGATTCATACAGCAATTCGGCCGACTCGAGTATGATTTTTTTGAGTAGCCAGTTCCGACTGTGCTCAATTCCCAGCTTGCTGCATAGGTCGATTTTCCTGCCCAGCATGCTCGTCAGTTCTTCCTCCAAACGGGTATGGTCAGCTAATCTGCGGCGAACATTTGGTGCATAACGGACCAGCAGGTCAATGTCGCTGTCGGGACCGAAGTCATCCCTCAAGACCGAGCCGAAAACCGAGAGCTCAGTGATTTTCCAGCGCTGGCAAAACTCTGCCAGGTTGTCTTCTGAAACACCCAGTCTGGCGCGTACCTCATCTCGCATTTTTCAATAGCTCCAGAGTCTTCTGAACCAATTTTACCCCAAGACTAACGGCCCAGGTGAAACTCTTCCACCTGCTTGAGAAAGTTCTTCAGCAGGTCGTGGCCCACCGGCGTCATGATGGACTCGGGATGGAACTGGACGCCCTCCACCGGATGTTCCTTGTGGCGCAGTCCCATTATAAGGCCGTTATCCGTCCAGGCGGTTATCTCCAGGCTGTCCGGGAGAGACTCGGGATATACCACCAGGGAGTGGTAGCGGATTCCCTCGAAGGGATTGGGCAGGCCGGCCAGCACTCCCTTGCCCGTGTGGTTGATCATGGAGGTCTTGCCGTGCCGGATTTCGCCGGCTCTTCCGACGGCGCCGCCGTAAACTTCACCCATGCACTGGTGGCCCAGGCAAACTCCCAGGACGGGCAGATTGGCGCCAAAGTGCCGGATAACGTCGTTTGAAACCCCCGCTTCCGACGGAGTACAGGGGCCAGGTGAAACGACGATTCCCTGGGGCGCCATTTTCTCGATATCTTCCAGGGTGATTTTGTCGTTCCTCACCGTAACAACTTCTGCTCCAAGTTCGGAGAGATACTGGTAGAGGTTGTAGGTGAAACTGTCGTAGTTATCTATCATCAAGAGCATCAGAAAAGCTCCACAAATTCCAGCCAGTTTCCGTCCGGGTCCTGGGCATACAGGGCTTTTCGCAGCAGCTTGCCGGTATCGTCATAAAGCGATGCCGGGTCGCTGTTGAAAGTCAACCCTTGTTGCGACTTGTCTGCATAGAACTCGTCAATGCCTTCCACGATAAAGGCGAGGTGAGAAGCTCCCGCATCATTCCTGTTGAGGTGGCCATCGCCTACGGGGGGACTAATGTACTGAATGAGTTCCAGTTGGTGGCCGTCTCCCAGTTCAACGAAGGCCCCCTTGATGTGGGCGTTCTCAAAGGCCAGTAATTTGCTGGCAAAATCTCCCGCCCGCTCGGTCCGACCCACCAGCTTCAGACCCATTACTTCAGTGTAAAACTCTATGGTCCGGTCTATGTCCTTTACCACAAATCCGGTGTGAAACATTGACCTGAGCATGGGTTATAGCCTCCTGATGCAGTAGCTGGTTGCGTGGATATCCGCCGGCTCGGTAGGGCAAGTCGCCCTACCGGGATTCCACGTCAGCTTAACTGGATTTGCCTTTACGGTCGCCCTTCTGCCAGATCTATGGCCCGCAGCATTGCCCCGGACTTGTGCCGCGTCTCCATGTATTCGTCCTCGGCCACGCTGTCCGCCACTACTCCACCCCCGGCCTGCACGTACATGATGCCGTCCTTATATATGCCCGTGCGGAGGACCAGCGCGGTGTCCATATTGCCGGAAAAGCTGAAGTACCCGACGGCGCCGCCGTAGGGACCGCGCTTCTCGCCTTCGATTTCCGAAATTATCTCCATGGCTCTTATCTTAGGAGCCCCGGAGACTGTGCCAGCAGGAAAGCACGAGCGCAAAGCGTCGTAAGGGGTGAGTTCAGGCTTCAGCCGCCCTTCCACGTGGGAGACCAGGTGCATCACGTGGGAAAAACGTTCCACGTCCATCAGCTGAGTTACTTCAACCGTGCCGGGGACGCTCACCCTGCCTATGTCGTTTCGACCGAGGTCAACCAGCATAATATGCTCAGCCCGCTGCTTTTCGCTGTTTTTCAGTTCATGCTCGTTGGCGTCATCTTCCCCGGGTGTGCGGCCCCGGGGACGTGTCCCGGCGATGGGATGAGTGGCGGCAATACCGTCCTGGACCTTCACAACGGTCTCGATAGCCGCGCCGACAATCTGGAAGCCGTCCAGGTCCAGGTAGTACATATAAGGCGAAGGATTGACACTTCTGAGAGCGCGGTAAACCTGGAATGGATGGGCGTCGGTGCGACGGGAGAAACGCTGGGAGTTGACCACCTGGATAACGTCGCCGGCATAGACGTACTCGACGCACTTCTCCACGGCTTCGGCGTATTGTTCTATGGTGAAGTTGGACTCAACCGGAGCGGAACCGGTGGCGCCGAAGTCTCCGCCCTGCAGTTCGGGTGGCAGGGACAAGGGTGCTGCCAACCGGTTTACCATCTCGTCAATTCGGGCTGTCGCCTCCAGGTAAGCTTTTTCCACGTCACCGTTCAGATGGGCATGACTGACCACCTTGATGTCGTGGCGAAGGTGGTCGAATACCAGCAGGGTATCGGCGAACAGGAAGACCGACTCAGGCAAGCCCTGGGGGTCTTCCGGCATGGGTGGAACCCTGGGTTCAAAGTAACGAATAGCGTCGTAGGCCACGTAACCCACGGCGCCGCCATGGAAGGTGGGCAGTCCCTCCACCGGAATGAGCTGAAACTGGGACATTTCCTGTTCCACCAGCGTAAGAGGGTCAACCTGGCCGGCGGGACTTCCTTCGCCCGTTAACTCCACCTTGTAGGGCTCGGTGCCGATAAAACTGTAGCGGCCCAGACGTTCGCCCCCTTCCACGCTTTCGAGCAGGTAGGAGTAGGGTCCCCGAGCCACCTTCAAATAGGCGGACACCGGAGTCTCCAGGTCTGCGTTAATGGAACGATATATGGGTACCAGGTTGCCCTCCCTGGAGTTAACCAGGGCCCTTACTTCTTCCAGCGATGGACTGTACATAGCGCCTCTAGGTAGTAGTTTCCAAATAGTATTTCCGGTCGAGGGCAACAAAAAAAGCCCGTCCCCCAAAGGGACGAGCCTGGCCCGTGGTGCCACCCTGTTGTTCAGCCCATTTCCCGGTGCAAACGCAATTGGCCCGAATACTCAGCCGGCAAAGGGGGCTCGATGATTGCACAGCCCCGGTGCCGCGGCCCCATAACGGAGACCACCCGGCCAAACCTACTCACGCCTTTGCCCAAAATCTGAATCGGCAATGCTTTTCGGCTGGCGGCTCCGGAGTCCATTCGTGCTTCTGCGCCTGGCGCCGGCTCACACCTTTCCCGGCTCTCTGAGCCCCGCTGGAAGCCTACTAGTCTCCTTCACAGCCTGTATATTTCAGTTGTTACAGATGAGTATAGGTTTGCTGAAGAATGGGTGTCAAGAACAATCGCCTACCCGGAAAGGTCAATCGCGTTGGGATGCGTCCCCTGGTTTCACTTGATCATTCAGGAGTTCAGACCGGTTTGCTCCATGCTTGAGGTTCCTGACCCCGCAGGGCGGCGGACCAGCACCGAGGCCGGAGTCCGACAGCCTTGACTGCCCTGATCAAAGGTTCACGGGATCAGCAGGATTTTCCCCGTTGTCATGCGACCTTCCAGTTGACGGTGGGCCTCGGATGCATCGGACAGGTCCAAAGTCAGTCCGATGCTGAGCTTGAGCTCTCCACTTCCCACCCAGTCCAGGACTTCATTGGCCCGATGCAGGAGTTCCTCCCTGGTGGCGGTATAGTCGCCCAGGGAGGGCCTGGTTAGAAATTTCGACCCGTCACGCAGAATGCCCGTATCAATCTCACCCACTGGGCCGCTGGCCTGTCCGTAAAAGACCATGTAACCCCGACGGCCCAGGCTGTTCACACTCTTCCGGAAAGTGGTCTGCCCTACCGCATCGTAAGCTACCTTAACTCCCTCTCCGCCGGTGCTCCGGTTTATGGCTTCCTCAAAGTCCTCTTGAGTGTAAAGAATGACGGAATCGGCCCCGGCTTCGGTGGCAAGCCGCCCCTTTTCCTCAGTGGATACGGTGGTGTAGATGCAGGCCCCTGTCCTTCGCAGCATCTGGATCAAGAGAAGTCCTACGCCCCCCGCCCCGGCATGCACCAAAACCCGGTCGCCAGGATTGACCTGGGTTATGCCGAAAGTGAGGAAATGGGCCGTCATGGCTTGCAGAAGGGTGGCTGCCCCGGTCTCAAAGTTCATGCTTTCAGGCAAGGGGACCAGCAGATTGGCGGGAACTATTGCCTCCTCCGCGTATGAACCGGTAAACATGGCGTAGGCTACCTGTTCACCCACATCCACCTCGGTCACGTTGGACCCGATAGCCTTGACTATGCCGGAGGCTTCCCTCCCAGGCGTCCAGGGCAGGCTGGGCGGTGGATTAGTTCCCTTGCGGCTGGAAACGTCGGTGTAGTTAACGCCGACCGCCTTGATTTCCACAAGCGCCTGGTCGGGTCCCGGTGTCAGGTCTGGCACGTCTTCATAGACCAGTACCTCGGGGCCGCCGATTTCATGGGCTCGAACTGCTTTCATCTTGTCCTCCGATCCGGATTAAAGCATAAATACGGGGGCCGCCAAATACGGTTCGACTGTAAAGACCCAGGGGTTGTGAGGCCGTCGAAGGGCTAGCCGCCCAGCACCGAAAAGATGCCGGTTGTGTTCTCGATATTCTCCAAGTCCCGAAGCCTCACAATTGATTCCTCTATGTGGTCCGGAGGGAGAATGTACCGGGAACAATAGAGGAATTTGGCGTCTAATTCCTCGGCCGAAAGGGGTAATTCCACGTGCCCCCGGGCAAACTCGGCGCGATGCTGCAATCGGCGGCCATCCTGCAGATCCACGGTTATTGAGGCGGGATAAAGTATGGTCCCAAGTGGGCTTTCCGTTGCCTCTACGCTGATGCGGTCCATCAAATCCCTTACCCGAATGTCGGCAACGGCATTTTCGGTAAAGTTGTCAATCAGGGGATGGCCATGAGTGAAAGCGCTGGCGACAATATAGCTGAGGCAATACCTTGCTTCCCAGCCATTTCCGGGAGTTGGGAAGGGTAAGGCAGCCAAAGCCGCAGGGGTTACGCCCACCTTTGCCGACACAATTTCATCGGACGATATGCGGAATTGCTGAATTAATTGGAGGGCGGCATCTATGGCGGTGTGTGCCGGCGATGCGCAAGGGTAAATTTTCAGCGCAGCGCCGGGGTCAAGGACGGCAAAAGGTTTGCCCAGAGGATCACTCGTGGCGTGAAGGGAGTTATCGCTTTCCGGCTGGCTGAATTTCGGGTCCCAAAGTTCGGGAGAGCCCTGCGAGGCGCTGGCTCTCAATCCCCGTTGAGCCAGCATGGCAGCGGTCAGTCCGGCCATTGCCGACTGACCCAGCCAGTAGGCCCGGCCGGGTCCCGCCGTGGGAGGAGCGGCGCCTTGGATGATGCTATGCGCTGCCAGGTAAAGGGCCTGCTCGAGCCGGCCCGGTCCCAGATCCAGCAACTTGCCAGCGGCAGCGGCGGCTCCGATTGTGGAGGCGAAGATACTGGACCCTGCGTTTTCTGGACGGTTTCCATTGAGCCTGGAAACTACCTCACAACCCAGGACAAAAGCGCTTAATACGTCGCTCCCGGGAATTCCTTCCATTTCGCCCAGGGCCATTACCACCGGCAAGACAACGCTTCCCGGATGGCTGCCGCTTGCGACGACCTCGTCGTCGAAGTCCAGCAGATGAATCATCAGCCCATTGGCCAGTGCCGCGTAAACAGGGGAAGTCCTCAATCCTTTGCCTATGATAGTGCATCTGCCGTTTCCGCCCATTTCCTGGGCGAACCCGGTAATCAAATGCCCCTCTTCCTGGGCTGCCCCGGCCAGGCCCACACCTGCCGCATTCACAATTACTTCCTTGGAAATCGCAATGACTTCCGGGGGAAGCGCCTCGAAAGAGCAACCGTCTTCTGCGAACTGGATTATGTCCTTAAAGAGTCCGGGACTGGGGATCATGGGGCACGGCTCCTGGAAGGGGTTGGGGGATGCCGCTAAAGGA
>VXOH01000122.1 GCA_009840135.1 Chloroflexota bacterium
GTCCAGAGACCCTGGACAATGCCGATGGTTTCCTGGAATCTCTCCTGGCTCTCTCCCTGGTCAACGTTATAGCCACTGTATTCATACCCTGCGGTTCCTCGGCCAAATCCCACGTCCAGCCGCCCTCCGCTAACCACGTCGAGGGTCGCGGTATCTTCAGCGAGGTGGACCGGGTGATGGAGAGGAGGAACAAGCACGGCGGTGCCCAACCGGATGCGGCGGGTCTGGGCGGCAATGTTGCTGACCAGAACCAGGGAGGAGGAGCCAAGGCCGTAGCGGGAAAAGTGGTGCTCGGCGAACCAGGCGCTGTAGTAGCCCAGTTCTTCAGCCAGGCAAACTTGCTCGGTGGCTTCGTGGACTACCTGGCTGGGGCTGGTTCCCTCGGGCCAGGGCAGGTGAGTGAATAGCCCAAACTTCATCGCGCATCTCCAGGCTATGGCAGGGAGCCGCAGCCGGGAGTTGCCCCGGAAGGGGCGGAGATCTCTGGGGCGGCGGCTTCGCTATGTTGAACCAGTTTACCAGAACCCGGATGGCCGGATTCAAGCGGGGAAAAATTAAAGCGGCCTACCTTTGCGCTTCAATTCAGGCGATTCTCTTCACGAAAAACGGTCAAAGCAGATGGCGCGGGAGGTTTAGGGCCGCCTTTGATAAGGTTGGCGCCTGAATCGTAACTTTACCTAGGTATTCGAGACAATTGACAAATATATTTGGACTCACCAAAATTGTTCTATTGATTGCAACTAAAGGGCTTTATGTCTGAGTATTTTCCCGCAGACGACCGATGCCAACTTACCGAGCGGCTCATTGAACTGATTGAGCAGATTAATCATGCCATGCATTGCACGCCGTCTGATGGCTGGGACGGTCTTGACCTGACCTTCCAACAGATGAGGGTGCTGGCCTATTTGATTGAAGGGCAGCAGCGCATGGGAAATATCGCAAGCTACATGGGCTGTATCATGTCGTCCGCCACCAGCATAATTGACCGCCTGGTGGACAAGGACCTGGTACTTCGGTCGGTGGACCCGGACGATCGGAGGGCGGTTATTTGCGGCCTGACCGATACTGGAAGACAAACGATGGAACAGTTCTGGAGCATAGGTCGGGGGAAAATCACTCAATTGGCTGAACAGCTGGAAACCAGCGAGCTCAAGGAAGTTGTTCGAGCGGCAATACTCATGAACCAGGCTGCCCGACAGGTCTTTCCGGTGGACTAAAGCGCTTTATACCGTATGACCATGCAGCCTTTATTTGCACCGACAGGCTCATTCTCCGCCGCTCCCGGGCGCACCGAATCCGGGCTACAGGATTTCCGAAACTCCCTTGCCTGGCCTGTCTTTTGTTCACCTGGGTTACGCGGCGCCTTCTTACATTATTACCATTCCCCCGCTCGGAGCCTGTTCCGGCTCCTCGGCCCGTTAGGGGCATATACGACGCGCCTGCTGATGTGCAATGTAATTTCGGTACCTGAACCGGCGCACCCAACCTTTCCCCGGTCGCTGAAACGCCACCTGGAGGCATAACCTTGTCCTTTCTGACCCGGCTGGCCCTGCGCCGAAGCTCGGTAACCATGTTGGTGATTGTCCTGGTACTGGCCGGAGGGGTTTACGCCTACAACGACCTGGAGCGAGAACTTTTCCCCGACATTGAATTTCCCAACATAACCATTACTTCCTACTACCCCGGAGCGGACCCGGAAACAATAGCCAGGGAAGTTACCGAACCCATAGAAGATTCTATTGCCAATGTTGAAGGCATTACGGAGATTCTCTCCAGGTCTCAGCAGAACCTCGCCTCGGTGCTGGTCACCTTCGATTTTGGCGAGGACATGGACGAGGCCCAGCGAACGATAGAAAGCAATGTAAACGGCTTGAATCTGCCCGGGGGCGTGGAGTTTACCACCGTTAACCGGATCAACAACAATACCTTCCCGGTGATGCAGTTGAGCGCTGCCGCCGACCGGGACATAGTATCGCTGCAGCGTATTCTGGATGACTCGATTATTCCCCGCATCGAATCAATCAATGGCATTTTCGACGTTTACGTCCTGGGCCGGGTTGATGAACGGGTCATTGTTACGGTGGATACCGACAAGATGGAAGACCTGGGGCTGAGCATGTTCCAGGTTTCCGAAGCCATCGGCAGCAATAACATTGGACTCCCCGCCGGAAGTATTACGGATGGCGACACCACCTACGCGGTGAGGGCCACCAAGGAATTGGGCTCTCTGCAGGACATCCGGGACCTGGTGGTGGGATATGAACAGGTGGTGATTCCTCCGGCCGGTCCTTCTGCTGCCATTGCTTCCGCCCCGGGGGCATCAGGGCCGAGGAACCTCCAGGGCCAGAGGAAGGTCCTTCTTTCCGATATAGCGACCGTGGAACTGGGAACCTCCGAGGCCAGAGGCATTTCCCGCACCCAGGGCAAGCCCAGTCTGACCATTCTCATTATCAAGAAGCCCGAGGCGAATACCCTGGATGTTACCAACGCCGTCCTGGCGGAGATAGAAGCGCTGGACATCCCTCCCGACGTTCAACTGCTGGAGGTTACCAACAACGGCCCCATAGTAGAGGAGTCCCTGTCCGGCCTGTTGCGCGAGGGCACCCTGGGGTTTGTATTCGCCATCAGCGCGGTGTTTATCTTCCTGATCAACACAAGGCCCACCCTCATCAGGGGAGTGGCATTGACCCTCCGGCCCACGGTTATCATCGGAGTTTCCATTCCGCTCAGCATCCTCGGTGGCGTCCTCCTGATGGGGCTTTCCGGCATATCGCTGAACTTCATGAGCCTCGCCGGCCTTGCCATTGCGGTAGGCAGGGTGGTGGATGACAGCATCGTAGTACTTGAGAACATTTACCGGCACATCCAGAGGGGCGAAGAAAACATGGCGGCGGCCATTGAGGGCACCAGGGAAGTGGGAGCAGCCATCATTTCTTCCACCCTGACCACCGTAATGGTCTTCATTCCGCTGGCTTTCATCCAGGGTTTGGTGGGTGAGTTTTTCACTCCCTTCGCCTTGTCGGTGAGTTTTGCATTGGTGGCTTCGACCTTTGTCGCTCTCACTGCGGTGCCTGTGCTGGCGGCGGCTCTGCTCAGGAGGGGTGACATACCCGACGTGGACTCCGGCGATGAGGTGGGCAGGGAAACCTGGCTCCAGAGATTTTACGCTCCTGTACTCGTCATGTCCCTGCGTTTCAAGCTGGTGAGCCTGCTGGTCGCCATCGTAATTACCGCCGGCAGCGCCGCGCTCCTGACCAGAATACCCATTACCTTTTTCCCCGCCGGAACTCCGGACTACCTCGTTATGGACATTCGCCTGGAGCCGGGTTCTGCCGTGGGCCGAACGTTTGAATATGTCCATGATGCGGAAGAGATCCTGGATGACTTTGTGGAAGAAGGCACCCTGACGCTATACCAGGTTTCCATCGGTCAATCTGCTTCCGAGTTCAACCAGGGGGTGGCGGCGGAGAACCTGCACCTGGCCGGGTTCGTGATGCGGGTTGATGAAGATGCCCCGAGGGATATTGCCGACAAGGTTAGGCAGCGATTCCCCGATGAGAGTGAAGGCGTTACATATCTGTTGTCAGAGGTAACGGACGGGCCGCCGTCCGATGCTCTGGAGATTCGGGTAGTTGGTCCCAAGTACGGAGATATCGTAGCGGTGGCCCGGGAACTCGAAGCCCAGATGAGTGAAGTTGAGGATATTGTCAACCTGGACAGCAATGTGACTGCGGCAAGGGACGAGGTTTCCGTCCGAATAGATGACGAAAGGGCAGCCCAGTTTGGCCTGAGCACCCTGTCGGTAGCCCAACAGGTTAACCAGTTTATCCTGGGGAGGCCGGTTACCGAGATTGACCTTGAGGGAGTCCAGCTTGACGTAGTTGTACGAGGCCAACCCTCGGACGTGGATAACATAAACAAACTGAAGGATTTGAACATCCAGGGGCCGCTGGGGCTGGTCAAGCTGGGCGCCATCAGCGAGATTGGGGTGGAGCAGGGCCCGGTAGCGGTTACCAGGTTCGACCGGGAGAGGTCCGCGTTAATCACGGGCACTATCACAGCCGTTGACACCCAGGCGGTTGGGACAGAGATTCAGGCCATCATTGACGGGCTTGAGCTGCCGCCGGGAGTGCGGGTAATCAGCGGCGGAATATTCCAGCAGATTGAAGAGGGTTTCCAGGATGTCTTTCTGGCCATGGCCGTCGGAATCATCCTGGTTTACCTGGTTATGGTTGCCAGCCTGGGCTCTCTCCGGGACCCTTTTATCATCGTCCTCAGCCTGCCCTTTGCCATTGTTGGCGCGCTGGTCGCCCTGGAGGTAACCGACAGGACGCTGAGCTTGTCGGCGATGATGGGTTTCCTGCTATTGATCGGCATTGTGGTTACCAACGCCATAGTCCTAATTACCTTTGTGGCACAACTGAGGGAACGTGGCATGGGCGTCTACGATGCCTTGATACTGGGCGGACGGGTAAGAATCCGGCCCATTCTAATGACGGCCTTCACCACCACCTTCGCCCTGTTGCCCCTGGCCCTGACCGGTGAAGACAGCGCGGGAATAATCGGCGCCGAACTGGCCACGGTGGTAATTGGCGGCCTGATCAGTTCAACGGCGCTGACCCTGATTGTAGTTCCCATCATTTACACCATAATGCACAGCTCTATCCCGGCCCTTCCCGGCAGGGTTGCGGCAATGTCCCGTCGGGCCTGGAGAATGGGCGCAGCGCTGCGGGGAACGTAATAGTTGCGCCGCGGGTATGCTTTTTCGCCCGGCAAGATTTCCGACAACAGCAATAATTCGAGGTAAGTTATCGTGGTTCAATCATCAGCCCGGAGTACCGTATTCAAAAAACCTGCTGTCTGGCGGATCTCGGCAATAGCCCTTTTCCTGTTGACTGTTTTCCTGGTAGGCTGCGATTTTGGACCATTGGCAGATGAAGAGGGCAGCGACAGCCAGGACTTAACCACAGTGGCAGTAGAACCCGCCGCTGAAGACCAGGCTTCCGGCCCACCCAAATCCATTGCCATAATGGCACGGCTGAAGTTCCCCCGCCGCGCCGAGTTGACCTTTGACCGGGCCGGGGAGGTTGAAGAGATACTGGTGTCCCAGGGCGACCGAGTTGAGGAGGGGGCGCTACTGGCCAGGCTGAACTCAGACCACTTCCCTGCCCTGGAAGAGGAAATTGTCCGGCTGAGGACACAGATTGTCGAAGCGCGGGACAACATAAGAATGTTAAACAAGGACTATAGCGCCGAACCGCTTCTGACCGCCCAAAGGGACGAAACAGTGGCCAGGCTGAATTTTGCCAATACCCAGGCTGAAGACTTTTTTGAAGACATTGACCAGAATCATTCCGACCTCCTGACGGCCGCCATGTCGGAGAGGGACCAGGCAAAGACGGCACTGGTTTCCGCCGAAGACGGAGTGGAAAAGGCCCAGCGAGACCTGGAGGCAGACCACTCCCAGGTTATCGCAGCCGCAGAGCAAGCCGAAGCTGATGCGGAGTTGGCGCTGGACCGAGCCATCGAGCGCCTTGCTGACTACAAGGACGACCTCAGTGACGATGCGGTTCGAGCCAGCGACCGGGTAACCGGCGCAGAAGTAACTCTGGACCAATCTATCGAGAGATTGTCGGACTATAAGGAAGACCTTCAGCAGGAAGTAATCCGGGCCAAAGACCGCGTAACCAAGTCGGAACTGGCCCTGGATCTGGCACAGGACAGCCTGGACGACTTCATCAACGAACACGACCGTTTGATAATCCGGGCGAGAACCGCAGTGGGCGCCGCCGATGCCGCGCTGGATGCGGCCAGGGCTCCATTGACCCAGTTCCTCAGATCTCCAATACGGGATTTGGAAGCCGATGGCAAGCCGGTAGATGTGGCGAAGCTGGAAAGTCTGCAAGCGGCAGTTGACCTGGCGGCATCGAACCTGGTCAAGGCGAGAGAGGACCTGGCAGAACTGGAAGAGGGCCCTGACCCATTCCGGGTGGAAGAGCTTCGATCGAATGTGTCGGTGGCCGAGCTAAATTTGTCCCAGGCCAGGGATGACCTGGCGGAGCTTGAAGAGGGACCCGATCCGTTTCTGCTGGAAGAGCTGGAATCCAGCGTCAAGGTGGCCGAGCTGAATGTTGCTACGTCCAGGGAGAACCTGGCGGAACTGGAGGAAGGTCCCGATTTGCTGGTCCTTAACCAGCTGCAAACCCAGGTTGATTTTGCCAGGGTGAATTTGGCGCAGGCCCGCAAGAAGCTCAATGAAGCTAAGGAGGGACCCGATGAATTGGTCCTGCCTCGTCTTGACCTCAACGTTATCCTGGCGGAACGGCGGCTGGACCTGGCGGAACGCCGATTGCGAGACCTGATTGACGATGGGCCCGACTTCAAAACCGTTCCGCTCATGGAGCAGGAAATAGCCACCAGGCTGGTCCAGATTGAGGAACTGTTTGAGGGACCGGACACAGTCCAGTTGGCCCGGATAGAGTCGCTGAACGCCGCCATAGTGCTGGCTCTTGACCGCATTGGAGACATAGAGGACGAGATGGACGAGGTCATTCTGCGCGCACCCTTTAGCGGTATTATCTACCTGGTCAATGTGGAAGAAGATGACCTGGTCAGCAGGGACTCGCGTGTCTTCGACTTAATTGATCCCGACGAAATAATTCTGGAGGGATTTGTGGACGCCACCGAAGTTGAGAACGTAAGGCAGGGGGCAATTGCCGAAGTCTCGTTTGACTCGGTCCCCGGCCAGTCGTTCAGGGGCGAAGTAGCAGTGGTGGACACCGACCCTCGGACTGAGCGAGGGGTGATACGCTACCCCGTTACCATTGATGTTGATATTCCTGACGGGTATGAAATTCCCTTCCGTCTGAGCGCCGTGGATGTGGTAGTCTTTCCACTAAATTAGCCGGCCAACCTGTCAGGCCGAACCGGCCCGTAAGGAGGTCAAAATGCGAATTCCCCTATTCAGCCGAGGCGGCAACAGGGAAATCGACCCGGTATGTGATATGCAGGTTGATACCCGGAACCCGCCGGGCGGGATCTTTGAGTACGGTGGACGGACTTTCTATTTCTGCGGCCCAGGCTGCAACAGAGCCTTTCAGCGGGAGCCGGAGGCTTACCTGTCAGGGGATAAGAAAATCCAGATGTAATGCCGTACTGCGGGTTGGACCGCAGTCCGAAAGTTAAGACAAGGAAAAGGGCCGGCATGGCGCCGGCCCTTTTCCCTGTCATTAGTTTGGGGGTTAAAGTCCTACAGACTCAACCAACTGGTGAAATTCGTTCCGAGTTTCTTCGGTGGTTTGGGGTCCGGGATGACGGACCCGCCCGCAGGAAATCAGTCCCCGCTGCTGCAGAGCATATTTCCGAATGGCCACCCCTATGCCTTCCTGGAACTCGAAGAGCAGGAGAGGCAGATGCCGGTAGAATACCTCCTCGGCCCCCTGCTTGTCTCCTTCAGCCATGTGTCGGCAAATGGACACCAGCACCTCCGGGTAGGCGAAGCCGGTCATGGCGCCGGCTGACCCCCGGGCCAGTTCGTCAAGCAGGTACATGCCCCCCAGCCCGCCAAAAATCGCCAGGTCTTCACCGGCCTGGGCCCGGATTGCGGTTATCTTGGTGGGCGTAGGCGGGTCTTCCAGCTTCAGATAGTGAACGCTGGGGATTTCCTGGTAGAGGCGGGCAATGAAGGGAGGAGCCATGTGAACGCCCGAGGTTTGCGGATAGTCCTGCACAACTATGGGTATGTTCACCTCGTCGGCGATGCGCCGGTAGTGGGCAAATAGCGAATCGGGATTTGGCTTTCCCATGGCCGGCGCCGACACCATTACCGCCGCAGCTCCCAGCTCCTCCGCCTCCCTGCTGTACGCCACTGTAGCCGCGGTTCCTGCCGCTGTAGTGCCCAGGGTGACGGGCAGGCCGTTGGCATGGGAGATTACCTCCCTGGCAACGGAGCGGCGTTCGGCGTCGGTGAGCCGCGCCGCTTCTCCGGTTACGCCCAGGGCTACTACTCCCTCGCACCCGGAAGTATAGGCTTTCTCCATTAGGTTGCCGATTGAATCCAGGTCAAGATCTTCATTTTCCTTGAAAGGTGTTGCCAGCATCCAGTGGACGCCGCTGAATCGGTCGGACATAAATGACTCCTGAAAGTAATACTTGGTCTGGTGAAGTTCAGTTTGAATTGGAAAGCCGCCCCGAATTATATCGCACATGGCCCTGCTTCCACATGGACGGGGAGTTTGGGTTCAGGGCAATCGCATTTTAACTGCGGAGCACCTTAAGCAAGTAAACTTCGCTCC
>VXOH01000025.1 GCA_009840135.1 Chloroflexota bacterium
ATCCATTACAATGGTACCCACCAAACCCCGGCTCACCCCCGGCTGAGAGGTACCACCCATGAACCATCGGACCGGCGACCTGACCTCGGGCCTGAACTCCGGCATGGACTCCAACGACCCCTTCGGCATGTCCCGCTTCAGCATCCGCCGCTACTCCGTCCAGCACTTCCTCCTGGTCCTCCTTACCAACCTGCTGCTGGCCGCCATGACCGTCGTCGCCGCCCTCCAGGGCAACCTCCCCCTGCTGGCCCTCTCCGCCGCCACCCTGGCCGTGGTCCTGCTGCTGACGGGCCTGGTCTTCCGGGTGGGCCTGCGCACCATCGCCGTCGAGGCCTGGATCCGGCGTCTCGGCATGGGCGACTTCGAGTTCCGCATCCCGCCCCGGGGCAACGACGAGGTGTCCAAGGCCTGCCTCGCCCTCGATACTCTGCGCCTCAACTGCATCAAGGCCATGCAGCTGGACCTGGTCACCCAGCTCTCCGACGAGCTCCGCCAGCGCAACCAGGACCTGGAGCAGGCCATGTCCGACCTGCGCGAGAGCCAGGACCGCATCATCAGCCAGCAGAAGCTGGCCGAGCTGGGCGAGCTGTCCTCCGGCGTCGCCCACCAGATGCGGAACCCCCTCCAGTTCATCGCCAACTTCACCGGCGCCTCCCGCGAACTGGCCCAGGAGCTGGCCGAAGAGCTAACCGGAAGCCTTGAGGCAGAGGGTAGGGAGTCGGGCAGTGTCGAGTCAGGCAGTGTCGAGTCAGGCAGTGTCGAGTCAGGCAGTGTCGAGTCAGGCAGTGTCGAGTCAGGCGGTGCAGGGGACGCGCTCAACGGAGACCCGCAACGCGCCCTGGACCTGGTCAGCGACATCGCCGACAACCTGGAGCGGGTGGAGCACCACAGCGGCCGTCTCAGGGGCATCGTCTCCAGCATGATGATCTACGACCGGGGCACCGGCGGCGGCTTCCGCCCCGTCAACCTCAACCGCCTGCTGGAGGAGCAGACCAACCTGGGCTACCAGGCGGTCCAGGCCCACGAGCCCGCCTTCGAGGCGGACATTGCCTTCCAACTGGACCCGGCCATCGAGGAGGTCATGGCCGTGCCCGAAGACCTGGCCCGGGTCATCGTCAACCTGGCCATGAACGCCTGCCAGTCCATGGCCGAGAAGCGCCGCGACCAGGCCGGTCAGCGGGGTACTCAGCCTGGTATCCAGTACATCCCCCGCCTCACCGTCGCCACCGAGCGGTCCGGCAGCGGCGTGACCATCACCGTCACCGACAACGGCTCCGGCATCAGCGAGGACACCATGGCCCGGATGTTCAACCCCTTCTTCACCACCTGGCAGACGGGCCGCAACAGCGGGCTGGGGCTGAGCCTGGTCTGGGACATCGTCCGCGAGCACGGCGGCGCCATCGAGGCCGCCTCCGACCCCGGCGACGGCGCCACCCTGACCGTATCCCTCCCCGACATACCCGGACATGGAGAGTAACTGACATGACCTCAACCGCACCGACTTCGAACGTCCTGCCGGAGCAACTGCCGCCCGGCCCCCGGGGCCTGCCCGTCTTCGGCTCCCTCCTCGACATCCGCAGCGACTCCCACCAGGCCATCACCCGCATCACCCGGCGGTACGGCGACGTCTGCCTCATGCGCTTCGGCAGCGTCCCCACGGTCATCATCAGCCACCCGGACCTGCTGAAGGAGGCCTTCGACCGCACCGAACTGGCGGACCGCTGGGTCAGCCAGATCATGGACATCCTCAGCGAGCAGAAGGACCTGGTGATGGCGCCCTACGGCGAGCACTGGCGCCGCATGCAGCGCTTCGCCAACCGGGAGCTGCTCAGCGCCCGCAACCTGGCCACCGTCCGCGAGCGCCACATCGAGCAGGTGGTCAACGCCCTGGTGGACCGGGTCGGCAACCTGGCCGACGCGGGCCAGCCCTTCGAACCCGCCGCCGAGCTGGCCCGCAGCAACTCCACCCTGATGTTCCGCGCCCTCTTCGGCCGGGACGACGACGACAGCCGGGAGTTCCAGGAGCAGCGGGCCGCCCTGCTGGCCTACGTGGACTGGATCTTCGCCTCGGCCACCGCCGCCAACCTGGCCGACTACATCCCCTGGCTGCGCATGCTGCCCAACAGCGGCCTGCGGGAAGCCCACCGGCAGCGGGAGATCGGCACCGCCATCATGGACTCCCTGGTGGAGGGGGCCCGCAGCCGCCCCGGCCTGGACCTGTCGGCGCCCACCTGCCTGGTGGAGGTGATGCTGGCCCGGGCGGAAACCGGCGAGATAACCGAGGACATGATCAACGACCTGGCCATGGACCTGATGGTGGCCGGCGTGGACACCTCCGCCCAGACGGTCAACTGGTTCCTGCTGCTGATGGCCAACCGCCCGGAGGTGCAGGCCCGCGTCCACGAGGAGCTGGACCGGGTCATCGGGCGCGATGCCCTGCCCACGGTGGAGGACCGGACGCGGCTGCCCTACCTGTTCGCCTGCCTGGCCGAGTCCATGAGATTCCGCACCATTGGCCCCCTGGCACTGCCCCACAAGGCGTCGGTGGAGACGGCAGTGGGCGGCTACCGCATTCCCGCCGGGGCCCAGGTGCTGGGCAACATCCACTCGATCCACCACGACCCGCGCTTCTGGGACTCCCCCGATGAGTTCCTGCCCGAGCGCTTCCTGCCGCTGCCCGACGGCTCGCCCTCGCCGGCCCTGGCCAGCCCGGCATTCATTCCCTTCGGCACTGGCCACCGGCGCTGCCCCGGCCGTCGCTTCGCCGAGACAGCGGTATGGCTCCACCTGACGCGCCTGTTCCAGCGGCTGCGGTTCGCGCCCCGGAATGGGCCGTTACCGGGGCCGTTGCCGGGGACGGGTACGTCGGAGGACGAGGTCTTCGGCCTGTCCGTATCCCCCTCGCCCTATGCCCTGGACGCCTACCGGCGCGAGGAGTGATTGCCCCCGCACCCGTAGGGGCCGTTCGCGAACGGCCCCTACCACGGCAACCAACCAACCCCGCACCCGTAAGGGCGCGGTCAGGCGCGGGTCATTGCCAGAAGTAGCGGCTCCGTGGCCTGGTGAAGGTCCTGCTCCGCCGGCGTCTGTCGCGGAGGAACAGCGCAACCTGCCAGCCCACCGCGCCCAGCAGCAGGGGAACGCCCAGCAGCAGGGATAGCCTGGGCCACCAGGCAGCATCACCGCCGACGGCGGCCTGAGCTACACCGAGCGGTCCGCCGGGCCCTCCCACGCCGCCCGGAGAGTCGCCGTTGCTGCCGCTGTCCGCGACTCCCATGGGGGCCGGCGTGGATTCCGGGTACCACAGGTCACGGTCGGCCGTCGGGTTACGAGGCTTTCGGGTTGTGCCCTGGGGTTCGGGCGTGGAACTGGCGGCGGGTGCAGTCTGGTTGGGGGCAACGGCATGGGTAAACGCCGCCAGGCAGGTCAGTCCGTTGAGTCCCCCAACGGTGAGGGCCAGGCCGCCCGATTCGTCCATCGCCAGCGAAAACTGTTTCCGAGCCCAGTCCTCCTCCGGCTTCCGGTATTGGTAAACCCGGATGCCGTCACGCTGGTAAGCCGCATTGGCCGCCTCCGCTCCTCCCAGCGCCTGGGAGTCGAATCGCAGGGTGGCCACCGCCTTCTGGAGGTTCAGGTCCTCCACGGGGTTGCCCCAGGTATCAAAGAACTGCACGGTCACGTAGGCGCGGCCGTCGCCGGCCGGCCATTGGCCGACGCAGTTGGCTGCCGCCGACTCTATCCGCACAAAAACGGGCGTCGGGCTGAAGTCCTCCGGAAGGCTGATGGCCGCCGCTCCGGCGGGAGTCTCCAGGTAAAAGGGCTTACCCGGGGCGTACAGGCCCACTGCCTGGGTTGACCGGTTGGTGACGGGCACTTCGGCAATGTCGGTGAGGTTCACCTGGACATTGATGTGATCGGTCCCGCCGCGGCCGTCGGATACGGACAGAGCCAGCTGGAAGGAGGGCTGGACCTCCAGGTCCAGCCGTCCCTTAACCCGCAGTTGGCCCGTTTGGGAGTCCAGCGAGAATTTGGCGGCATCGGCCCCTCCGATGCCATAGGTCAGGACGTCGCCGTCCGGGTCGGTAGCTGTAACCGGAAGGCCAGCGGGGGTATTCGGGGCAGCCTGCTCCGCCACCGACTGGTTGGCTTGTTCGCCGTCGGTGAAAGCCGGAGGGGCGTTTACTTCTCTGGTGAGGGTCTCTGTGAGGTCATCGTCCTGTATGGTCAATATGCTGCGGTTCCGTGAACCCAGGACTACGTTGGCCGGCAGAGGACCGAACCCCAGGCGGACCTGCTCGTCGGTCGTGTCGTCATCCTGCAGGGCGGCAAAAGTGAAGCTCGCGGACGTGTCGCCGTGAGCAAATCTCAAGTCCCCGTAGTTGAGGCCGGAAACCTGGTAATGGGCCTCCATGCCCGGATCCGTTGCCAGGGTAATTGGTATGTGTAACTCCCGTCCGGGATTGGCTGACAATCTTACCGAGATGCTGATGGACTGCCCCTCTAAGACCGCATACTTGGCCGACTGGTAGGCGACGCTGAGCTGCAGGGGAGGCGGGACCTCGTCGTCGTTGATGGTAACGGTGGCCGTGGAAGTGGGGCCCGCGTAGATGCCCTGGGGCAAGGCGCCCAAACCCAGGTTCAGGGTCTCATTATCGGCGTCGTCATCCTGCAGGGCGGTAATGGTAAAAGTACTGGAACGATGGCCCTGGTTGAACCGCAGGCCGCCGCCGGAGAGGCCGGACACCCGATAGTCGCCGCTTTCGGCAGAGCCCCGGCTGACCGTTATCGGCACGGCCAGGGACCTGGGTGCGGCTGATGACAACCGCACCGTCACCTGCACCGAGGAGCCTTCGTTGACGGAATGCCTGGAGGCGCCATAGTTGACAGTTATACGCGATCGGTCGTCGTCAATGATGGTAATGGCAGCGGCGGCGATGGAGCCCGTGGAGTAGCCGGTGAGCAGACTTCCGAATCGCAGGTTCAACCTTTCATTGTCCGTATCAGCATCCTGGAGGGCGGCAACAATAAAGCTGGCGGTGCGGCTGCCCTGGCTGAAACTCAGCCGGCCACCGTTCAGGCCGTGAACCCGGTAGTCGCCGTTTTCGGCGGAGCCCCGGCTGATGGATACGGGCAACCTGAGGGGCTGGGGCGCGGCCGACGATAACCGCACGGTCACCCGCACCGAAGAGCCTTCGTTGACGGAGTAGTTGGCGGCGCCGTAGCTGACGGTGACAGATTGGTCCTGGGTAACCTGAGTTCCATCCTGGCCGCTGCCGGCTCCCCGGCCGGAGAGACCGGGGTTGCCCCCGTTATTGCCGTTATTGCCGTTGTTACCCTGCCCCGTAGTCCTGGGCGTATTGGCGGCTACTATAAGCAAGGGCTGCGATTGGGCGGTCTTGTTTGCGCCAATGCTGTCAGTGTACGTGGCGACTGCCCGGAGATGCTTCCCCTGGTATGCAGCATCCGGGGTGTAACTTCGGCTGGTGGCTCCGTTGATATCCTGCCCCGTCCCTGTCGCGGAGTCGGCGCTTACCCACCGCCACGTGACTCCAGTAACACCGCCGTCCGGGTCTGCCAGGGTAGCGGTCACGGCGGCGCCCACCCTGGGCTGGGAGGTGGACAGGGTGACGCGGCCCGGCTCGTCCACGTTTCTGACGGTGATGTTAACCGTCAAGTTGGCATAAGAGTTGGACGGGTCCCGGGCCCTCACCACCAGGGTATAGCTGTTCTTTCGCTCGTAGTTGAGGGCTGCCCGGGTCTTCAATTGGCCCGTATCCGCCACAATGCTGAAGGACGACGCGTCCCTGCCTGCCAGGGAATAGGTCAGGGTATCGCCGTCGGGGTCAGTGGTAGTCACGGGTGCGCCGATGTCGGTGTCCGCCTCCGTATTCTCATCCACTGTTCTGCTTATGGTTGTGCCGGGGTCGAGGGAAGAGGGCGAGCGGTTGGCCCCGGCGCGCACGGCGTTGCTCGATTGGGCCTGGGCGGTCTTGCCGGGGCCCTGCCTGTCGGTGTAGGACGCGGTGGCCTGAAGGCGCCTCCCTACCTCGTAGTCCTCGGGTGAAAAGGTCTGGGAGGTTGCCCCGAATATGTCGGTCCAATTGACTTGGTCCGTCGAGCTCGCCCACTGCCACGTCACGTCCGTTACGCCGCCGTCGGGGTCGCTCAGGCGGGCGGTCAGCGCGGTCCGGGCGCGGGGACTGCCGGTGGAGAGGGTGACCGTGCCCGCTTCGTCCTCGTTAATGACACTGATGGTAACCGGCGCATCGGTAGCCAGGCTGCCATCCGAAGCTCTCACCGTCACCGAGTAGCTGTTCCTGGCCTCGTAGTTCAGGGCGGATTTGGTCTTCAACTGTCCGGTGGCCGAATCCAGGGCGAAGTGGCGGGCGTCAGCGCCCTTCAGGGTGTAGGTGAGAGACCCTGCCCCGGTGGCGGACACAGGATCTCCGACGGGGGTGTCCCGACCGGCGTTTTCGGAGACGGTGAGGGGCTCCGAGTACCCTCGATGGAAGAAGGGCGGGTCTGCGCCGTCAACCACGGTGACGTCAATTCTCATGCCATCGGTGGCCATGTTCATGCCGGACTGGGCAAGGACCACTACTTCATACGCATCCTTCGCCCTGGTTTCGAAGTCGGGAGGCTCCCGGAAGGCAAGAACCCCCGACTGGCTGATTTTGAAGTAAGCCCAGTCATCGGTGTCCTGCACCGACCAGCGAATGGGGTCGTTCTCCGGGTCTTTGGCGGTGTATCTTGCCACCGCCCCGGTGGTCTGTTCGGTGAACTTCGGCGCGGATGGGCCGGTTACTATGGGTCCCTCGTTGTGGTTGGTGACGCGGACGCTTACGTTCCTGGTCGTCCTGTGGGTCCCGTCAACGGCGTTGAGGGTGACGTTATAGACGTTGTTCCGGCCGCTGTCCTTCGGAGCCTCATAGTCCGGGTCCTCTTTGAAGGCCAGGCTCCCGTAGGTATCAAAGGAAAAGAGCCGGGCATCGGTTCCGGTCAACGTCGGAGTGGCAGAGCTTGGTACCAGGGTGTATTGGGCTACCGGTTCAGTACGGTAAAACGGGTCCTCGGAGTAATCCACCTGGGACGGGCCGAGGATTTCCACGGGTTGGTTGATCACGTTGATGGTCACTTCGATGGTGTCAGAATCGCCGAAAGGATCGGTGACAGTTACTACTACAGAGTGGCTGATTGCCGTCTCGTAGTCCGGAGAGGTCTTGGTCCTTATCTGGCCGGTTTTCGGGTCTATGCTGAAGTGATCGTCGTCCAGGCTATAACGCAGCTCCTGGTTATCGGTGTTGGTGGCCCTCAGGCGGCTGCCTACGTTGGTGTTGGCCGGGGCGTTTTCGGTGACGCTGCGGGTGGCGGTTTCTCCTTCTGCGAATACGGGTGCGTTATCGTTCTGGGGCGCCGCCCGAACCGGTCCAGATGTTGCCTGGGCAGTCTTGCCGGAGCCCTCAGGGTCGGTATAGGTGACCGTGACCCGTAGATACCGGTTGGCATCGCCGGCTACGGGAGTGTAGGTGGCCGATGTTGCGCCGCTGATGTCGGTGTAGGCGCCGTTCCTGGTGGCGGACTGGGCCCACCGCCAGTTCATGCCGGAAGTCTCGCCGTCCGGGTCTTCCAGGGTAGCTGCAAGCGCGCCGCCAACCTGTGGTTGGCTCCAATTCAGGGTAACCGTTCCAGGCTCGTCCGCGTTCTCCACCTCTAACACAATCAGGGCAACGTCATCCGCCACCAGGTCCTGCTGACCCCCGGGCCCTCTGCCATCCCTGACCCCCACGTGGACCCAATAGTCTTCTTCCGGTTTTGTCTCGTAGTCCAGGACCGCCCTGGTACGCAGCTGGCCAGTCCGGTTGTTGATGGAGAAGAGGTCCGTGTGGCCGTTCGTCAAGGCGAAGTAAAGGGAATCGCCATCGGGGTCGGTGGCCGCCAGCGGGTCGCCGATGTTACTGCCTACCGGCGTGTCCTCCGCGACGGTGATGTTGTTAGTGAATGCTTCGAAGGTTGGTGGGCTGTTGACCGCAGTCTGGGCGTAGGAGCGCTCAAGGGGAGAAGCCAGGAAAACAGCGGCGACAACCAGACTGAAGATAATAACCAGACCCGGATTGGTTGCGCCGGCGCGCCGCCCTGGTCGCTTCATACCCTCTCCTCACCTCCTCCCGTTTCCTGGGCAGGGTTTGGTCAGAAAACCTTTCCCGCCCTCCCTGGTCCCCGTTGCCCTTCCGGAGGGGTGGGGGTTTTAGACA
>VXOH01000157.1:0-17346 GCA_009840135.1 Chloroflexota bacterium
ATGGCTCATGGCCCCTATAGTATAATCCTACCCAGCACAATGCAACAGAACCCGCTTGAGGGAACTGCTGGCCGCCGACGGCCTTATCGTTGCCCCCTTTATCCTGAACGCCCTCCACGCCCGCATTGCCGAGTCGGTGGGCTTTAACGCCGTCTATATGACCGGCGCCGGCACTTCTGCCGAGAAGGGCTTTCCGGACGTAGGGATGCTGACCATGACCGAAATGACCACCAACGCCAGGTACATCGCCAACGCCGTGGGCATTCCCGTCATCTGCGACGCCGACACCGGCTACGGCAACGCCCTGACGACCCAGCGCACGGTGAGGGAGTACGAATCAGCCGGCGTGGCCGGCATTCACATAGAAGACCAGGTATTTCCCAAGAAGTGCGGTTTCTTTGAGGGCAAGCAGGTGGTGCCCATGGAGGAACACGTCCAGAAGATTCGCGCTGCCCTTGACGCCCGCCGCGACCCGGATTTTGTGATTATCGCCCGCTGCGACGCCTACGCCGTCACCGGGTGGGAGGATACCGTCCGTCGCTGCAAGGCCTACCGGGAGGCCGGCGCCGACATGGTGTTCGTGGACGGCATCAAGTCGGTGGAGGACCTGGAGCTGTACGCCCGGGACCTGCCCGACATGCCCCGGCTTTACAACGGCGACCTGGCCAACACCAAGGATGTGGAGGCTATGGGCTACAAGGTCATGATCTGCGGCAGCACCATCTGGCTCATTTTCAAGCAACTGACGGCTGCCTTTGAGGAGCTGAAGGAGACCGGTCAGGTGGATGCTGCCCGCTTCGGTTCCCGCTGGGATGTGGCCAACCTGCTGGGCCTGGATGAGGTTTACGAACTGGAACGCAAGTACAGCGCCTAGCGCCCGGTGCATTTGTAATCCACCCGGGACATGAGGAGGAACCAGGGAAAGGGACTCGGCCGAGTCCCTTTCCGTTATTCCGGGCATTTCTTCATGCCGCCAGGCGACCTTCGCGGGCACGGCGGCTTTTGTATTTGGTCTAGCCCTGTGGTATCAGCGGCATAACTTCCCGCGAGAATTGTTCCATGGCCTCCCGCTGGCCTTCAACGCTGCTGGCGGGGAAGCCCAGTATGAAGTTCTGCACGCCCAGGTCCTGGTACTGGCGCAGGTCGGCGGCTATCTGCTCCGGCACCCCGTGCATCATCCGGCGGTCCGGTCCCAGGCTTCGGTCAAATACGATGTCGGTGCTGAAGCAGGGGGTTACGGCATCCTCCGGCCGACCGGCCCGCACCGTCAGGCGGCGAAGCTGGGCAATCTTTGCGGCCAGTTCTTCCGGCTCCAGGATGGCCGGCGGGCGCAGTCCGATGGGCATCCACCCGTCGCCCAGTTCCGCGGCCCGTCTCAGGGCCGGTCCGGTGTGTCCCCCGATCCAGATGGGCGGATGGGGCTGCTGCACCGGCTTGGGCAGGAATCCCACGCCCGAGGTCTTCACGAAGCGGCCATTGAACTCCGCGTCTTCTTTGGTCCACAGCTCCTTGAACAGCCGCAGGTACTCGTTGGTGACCTCGCCCCGTTCGGCGAAGGTATCCAGCCCCAGGGCCTTGAACTCCTCCTCCATCCAACCTACCCCTATGCCCAGGGTCACCCTGCCCTCGGACAGCGTGTCCAGGGTGGCGACCATCTTGGCCGTCAGCACCGGGTTGCGGTAGGGGATGATGAGGACGTGGGTGCCCAGCCTCAGCCGCTGGGTGCAGCCGGCCAGGAAGTTCAGGGTGGAAAGGGGGTCGTAATAGGGCTGATCCGGGCTGAACACCGGCACCCCGTCGGGCGAATAGGGATAGAAGGAGTCAACCTGCCGGGGCAGGATGATGTGGTCGCTGACCCAGGCCGAATCGAATCCCAGCTCCTCGGCCCGCTGGGCCAGGGAGCGTAGTGCCAGGGGGCTGGCCATGGGTCCCCGGCTGGGCAGAGAGCATCCAAAAGTTACGGGCATGGGCACCTCGCGTAAATTACGGGTTGGGGGTTAAGAATCAGGAATAGGAGTCAGTAGGGTAAATGTCCACATTGATGAAGTCTTTCTCATTTTCGCCCATGAGGCTGATGCCGGAGATTCTGAAGCCGAGGATGTTGCCGGCTGCGTCCCTCAGGCCTTGCACTCGTTCATCGCCTGTAGGGGTGTATTCCCCCTTGCCCGATCCCCACTTTACTTCAATGCAATCACCCGATCCATCGGCCTGAAAGTGAATTCCTTCGTTGCGAGGAACACCGCAGTAATGGGGCAACGCAAATTGCCCGGGGCCTACAGGCTTGTCGTGCTGGGCCCTTCCCGTCTCATCGTCAACATCCACCTGTTGCAAGTTGCCGGTGAGGGTTCTTCCCTTGAGATGGCGAATGCCGGTGAGCATGAATCCAAGCACATTGCCTTCCGAATCCACCTTGACGTCCAGGTCCTCGTTCTCTGTGGGAGCCACGAAACCGATTCTTCTAAGCCATGTTACGTCAAGATGGGGCCAGGCGTTGTCGTACCAGAGGTTTATACACTTGACCTCGTCCATATTACCTCCCCTGGTTTGGGATGGCCGGCAGGGTGTGAAGTCAGCACATAGGCATCGCCATTAAGGAATTTAACGGCAACTACATAGCGCCGGTTTTCCGCGCGGGCTCTCTCGAACCGACGATAGTACAACCTGACTGTATTCGGGTCGTCGGGGTCTCGTCTAATCTCTTCAGGGTCCAACAGGGTCACTGCGATAACATCCTCCAGCGCAGCCATAATTGGATGGCCGAGAATGATATGCTGCCAACGTTCTTCAGGTAAGCGTATGGCCCTGCCCTGATAGTCTAACAGAATCGCCCGCATGTATCCGTCTGCTCAGATCACGGCGCCAGCACAGTAAAGGGAAAAACCGGTACATTACGCAAGGCCCAGAACGACAGCACGGCCACGAGCAATCCCCAGATGAGCGCCGGATGCAAAAGTACAGTGGGCAGCCGCCTGTCCCATGTGGCAGACAGGAGGGCGGAGACAAAGGCATAGCCAATAATGGGTAACATCAGCATTGAAAAAAGATTAAAGCCAAAGGCCGCCGGAATATCCCCGCGCAGCAATTGGTGTATTCCCCGCAGCGTCCCGCATCCCGGGCAATGGAGGCCGGTCAGGGCGAAAAAGGGGCACGGGGGATAGAAGCCAGGCTCTTCCGGGTTGCGGACGTAAAGCAAGGCAAGGCAGGGCAGCATTGCCAAGCCCAGCATGACAAATCGCCACCGCCACATGGGCGGGTCGGCCAGGGACAACCGCTTGGCGTTAAGCTCACAAACCACTGGACTGGAAAGCCCCCCCGAGCCCTGCGATCACGCTGAAAATGATGACCAGGAAATACAACAGGCCGATGGCCAGACCCACACCGAAGGAAATCCAGCACCAGGTCCTGGCATTTCCGGACAGCCTCTGGGCGTCGGCCAGGTCACCGGAACGTACCCTGCCGTTGACCTGGGCGGCGAAAACTATGGCTACTATCCCCGCCGGCAAGCAGCAAAAGATGGTAACCAGGATAGCCTGCACCAGGTAGTTGGGCACATCTATCCTCTCACCATACCTGGGCTGATCCTGTGGCGGCATACCGGGCGCGTAGCTGGGGCCGCCGGCCTGCTGGTCTAGAACGGCTCCGCAGTTCTCGCAGTATCTGGCTTCATCGCTGGTCTCTCGCCCGCACGTTGAACAAAACATCCTGGACACCCCTGGTCCGGATTTAGACTATCGAGTCTGGTTGTCGCTCCTCTTCCGCACCACATAAGTCCCCGCAATGTGGTCGTGCCAGCCCCGCTTCTCCCTGTCCCAGGCCACCCAAAGGTATCCCAGGCCGAGAGCTATACCTGAGAGGAACTTGCCGACTACTTCCCGCAACAGGACGGCGCCAATGCCCGGGATATTCCCCTGTCTGTCCACTACCTGTATGCCCACCATCATCTTCCCGACAGTCTGCCCTCTCCAGGCGATCATGATTACCGCATACCCCCAGTTTATTGCCAGGTTCAACAGACTGGTGACGAGAGACTCGCCCAGGGCAAACGTGACGAGCAAGTTGACGATTACGAGCAATATGACGTCAATCAACAGGGCGGCCAACCTGATCCAGAAGCCCATGTATTCAACGACTTGAGACCCGTCGTCGAAGTACGACATACCCGGCGCATAGCTGGGACCGCCAGCCTGCGGGTCGAGGACCGCGCCGCAGTTTTCGCAGAAGCGCGCGCCGGGGGCGTTTTCACGGCCGCACGTGCTGCAATACACCGGGCTATCGTCATATTCATAGGGGTGGGCCATGCGTTCCTCCTTCGAGATTTGCCGTATGCCTTAGCGTTGGTTGCCTTCGGCTGTGGCATTCAGGTCCCGCTGCAACAGGAACCAGACCGCTGGGGCAAACACGATCCAGAGGATAAATATGGCAATCCCGGGGTACTTGCCGTCTACGAAACTCTCGTACTGGTGCCCTTGATGCCAGTACGCGAATAGCTGGACTATGGGAATAATGTAAAGAACCGTCCAGAGCCAGCGCCTCCTGTCCTCGGTATCATTGGCTCGGTACAACTCCCCCAGCGTGACGTGGAACCAGTAGATGGTGTAGATGCCCAGGGTGATAATAGCCAGCAGGACCTGCACCCACATATTGCGGCGCTTGATGTGGTCGGTGCGTACCGGCTTGCCGGCGGAGCCGGCAAATGCCTGGCCCGACATCAACCTCGGATTTGCAGCGCCGCATTCCTGGCAGAAGCGGGCGGTAGCCTCCATAACGGCTCCGCAGTTGTAGCAGTAGATGGTGGGCGAACCGGCAGAATCGCTTGCTTCAGCCATTGCTTCCCCTCAGTGTCTGGATCAACCCATAAACTGAACACTGGCTGTCCGGTTCAGGTCCCGCTGTACCAGGAACCAGACCGCCGGAAAGAACACGATCCACAGTATGAAAACCAGGATCCTGGGGTACTTGCCCCACACGAATTCGGCGTATTCACCGGAATAGTGCCAGAAAGTGAAGAAGTCAAGGAGGGGGATGCAGAATAGCACGGTCCACTTCCAATGAACCGGTTCAGGTCTGCCATTGGCCTTGTGCAATTCTCTCAGGGTGACGTGGAACCAGTAGATTCCATAAATCCCCAGGGTAATGATGACCAGAAAGGGCTGGACCAGCATGTTCCGATGCTTTATATGGCTGTGGCTAAACATTGCTCTCCAAGGCAAGGCATGGTGACGGGAGCAGTTTTACCTTAACAGCAAAGGGTTGCAGTACACAAGGAAGCGCCAGGGAGGGAGTTTCTCACAAGGAGACACCGAGAATCGGAGATACACAGGAGCTCTGCGTGAGACTCTGGCTCCATGGGTCTCCCTTTGAAAAGCAACTAAATTGCCGGGAACGGACAGGAAAGAAGAACGTTGTGCAGATTTGCTTTGAGGATCGTATAAAATGGGTGTGGCGCCACTCCAAAAGCGATGCTCCAGAGGTCTCAGGGTTGGAATTGCACTCAACCAATAACAGCGAAATTGCCCCCTCCGGTCCACAGGCCATCGAAGTCCTGGGACTGCAGAAAGGCTACGGCGACCTGCCCGTGCTGTGGGACCTGAATCTCTCGCTGGGATGGGGGGAGTTCCTGGTGCTGTTCGGCTCTAACGGTTCAGGCAAGACTACCCTGCTGCGTACCCTCTCCGGCCAGGCCAGGCCCGACGCCGGCACTGTCCGTGTCGCAGGCCATGACCTGCGCCGCCGTCCCCGGGCCGCCCGTCGCCAGGTGGGAGTGGTTGCCCACAGTGGCTTCCTTTACGATGATCTTACCTGCGCGGAGAACCTCACCTTTTACGGAAGGCTGTATTCGGTGGAGGGCCTCAAGACGAGGGTGGCGGAAGCCCTGGAGCGGGTGGGCCTGTCCCAGCGGGCCGACCGGCGAGTCCGCAGCCTGTCCCATGGAATGCAGAAGCGCCTGGCCATCGCCCGGGCCATACTCCATCAACCTTCGCTGCTGCTGCTGGACGAGCCCGAGTCGGGCCTGGACCGGGATTCGGTCGCAGCCCTCGCTGCCCTGTTGAGAGAATGGACGGATTCAGGCCGCTCGGTGGTGATGACCACCCATAACACGGACCTGGGCCAGGTCTGGGGCAGCAAGGTGGCGGCGATCATCAACGGGAAACTGGACTTTGACGGGGCGAGAAATTATCTGGGGGCAGGGAGGTAGTGTTCCTAGCGGACACTTTCCTCCCTGAAGCGATAGTTTTCATTGTCGCCATCGGCAACTGGCCGCATTTGCTCCGGATAGACGGTCGCAATTGCCACGGTATAGCCGTCCGGCATTAGGAACTCAACCTCGAAGCATTCCCCGCCACCCTGCACATAAACTATAACGCCAACATCTCCGGGGACCAATCCGCCTTCAAACTTACCGTTACTGAGCAGGGGGCTGTAGTCAGGTATTTCCCAAGTGTTCTCTTGGGAAATACAGGAGGTTAGAGTGACCGTATCTAACTCTTGAAACATACTTCTGTCGATCCGTGTTGTTCGCGGCGGGCCGTAATCAACCTGGGAAATTCGGTGCCATGGTCTATTTGCCAGACCGTTCTAACCAACGGGTTGCGACCATCCGGTGCGTCAATTGCACCTACTATAACATACTTAACGCCGTGTTCCGTTTCCTCTATTTCTGCAGCATCGTTATTGATCGCTAGAGATAGTAGAGCATTAGCTAACTCTTCCCACCGGCCGATAGTGAAACCGAATCTTGTGAAGAAACGCGCTTTGCTGCCACCTTGGGGATGGGCGAGTGCCAGCAAATACCGCGTTATTTTCTCCCTCGCCACCACAGCCTGTTCCGCGTTGGGCAACCGCAACTGCACCCCTCTGATACGTGGATATTAGTACAATCATACCATATTGACCGCCCCTTCCTTTGCTACAATTGTTTCACTGGCTGAGATTTCTTTCCCTGTCGGATGGTTAAATGCGTTTTTTCAGGCCCATGGCGACCCTGGTGTGGAAAGACCTGCTCCTGGAGTTGCGTTCCCGGGACATAGTCGTCTCCGCCCTGGTATTCGGTCTGCTGGTGGTGGTGGTGTTCAACTTTGCGCTGCAGGTCAGCGCCGAGCGGGTGACCGAGCTGGCCCCCGGCATATTATGGGTGGCCTTTGCCTTTGCCGGAACCCTGGCCATGAGCCGGGCCTTTGTGCGGGAGCGCGAGCAAGGCGGCTTCGAAGGGCTTTTACTGGCTCCGGTAAGCCGCGACGCAATTTTTCTCGGCAAGGTTGCGGTCAGCTTCCTCTTCATGCTGGTTATTGAAGCCGCCCTGTTGCCAGTTTTTGCGGTGCTGCTCAACTTCACCGGCTTTTCCCTTACCCTGGCTGCGGCAATCCTGCTGGCGACCCTGGGTTTCGCCACGGTTGGGACCCTCTTTTCCGCCATCGCGGTGCAGACCCGTTCCCGGGAGGTAATGCTTCCGGTCCTGTTTTTCCCCATCATTCTGCCGGTGCTGATTGGAGCGGTAGAAGTCTCCGGCGCCGCCATTGGCAGCGGACCGGAATCTGGAGTTGTAACCCGCTGGCTGCCCCTGCTGGCGGTATTTGATGCAGTTTTTCTGGTAATATGTCCCTGGATTTTTTCGATAATCGTTGAGGAGTGAGCCGCTTTGGCCTCCGCCCAGGGCAACCCACCGATTTCCTCCGGCCAACGGCCGCGAACCGGCTTCCCAGGCCTGTCAGGCATCCTGTTGGTGGTCACCGCCGTACTGATGCTGGTAAATCTCTATCTTATATTCATGGTGGCGCCCACGGACTCGGTATTGGGCCACGTCCAGCGAATTTTCTATTTCCACGTGCCCATTGCCATTGTCTCCTTCGTTGCCTTCTTCGTGGTATTCGTGGCCAGCATCGGTTACCTGGTGACCCGCAAGAGCAGGTGGGACAGCGTGGCCCATGCCGCCGCCGAGATGGGAGTGGTGTTCGTGAGCCTGGCTTTGTTAACGGGAATCGTCTGGGCCCGGCCGGTGTGGGGTGTCTGGTGGACCTGGGAGCCGCGCCTGACCACCACCCTGATCCTGTGGCTGATTTATGTGGCCTACCTGATGCTGCGCTCCTACGTTCCCAATAAGTCCCAGGGCGCCCTGTATGCCGCCGGGCTGGGAATCATCGGCTTCGTGGACGTGCCTATCGTCTATTACTCGGTGCAGTGGTGGCGCTCCATCCACCCCTCGGCAGTGGTGGGCCCGCTGGCAGACTCCGGAGCCCTGGAACCGGTAATGCAGGGGGTTCTGTTCTTCTCCCTGGGGGTATTTCTGCTTCTGTTCCTCTACCTGCTGTTGGAACGCATGCACCTGCGCAATGTCGAAGACCGCCTGTCATCCCTTAGATACGCCAGCAGGATGCGGAGATAAGTTACAAAGCATTCGGGTTCCTGGACCCTGAGTTCCGTTCCTCTTCACGATTTCAACCAGCAAGGAAACAACGAACAATGCCCATCATCCTGCTTCAAAGCCAGCCTCCGGCCAACTTGGCCTTCCTGTTTGCCGCCTTCGCCATAACCTGGGTTATATTCTTCGTGTATGCCTTCTTTATCTCTCGCCGCCGCCAGGACCTGGAACGGGAAGTGAGAGAATTGCAGGGGGAAGCTGAAGCGGACGGTAAGTAGAAAACCCGCACTCATTCTGAGGCTGTCGCAGGAAGTTCCGACAATCTCATCTGGAGCGGCGACGGTGATGCCAGCGCACTGTTGGAAGTTAGAGAAATGGAGCTTGGTCAGGAGGCCTGGGGCGCCGGCCCTGCGTTGTAGGTGTTGTAGTCCGCCGGTAGTTCTTCCTCCAGCGACTGGTACTTGGAGGGGCACTTGACCAGGATGTTGTCGGTTTCAAAGACCCCGGTGGATGCGTAGCTTCCTTCCAGGATAATCTCCGAGTGGGGATTGAAGAACAGATCCGGCATTACTCCCACATAGGAAGCGTCAAGGCTCGCGCCACCGCCGTCTCCCTCCTTGTCCACCAACTGGAAGCGCGCCAGCGTGCTGTTGTCCTGCCGCTGGAAGGACTCAGGGACCAGCTTGCCGGAGACCCGCAGCACCCTGCCGTCCTGGTATTCGTCGCCGCCCTTGAACTCGCTGACGGTAACGAAGTAGAGGGCATTGCCCGGAAAGGCGGCATATACCATGTATGCCACTGCCAGGGCCACCACCGCACCCAGGATGATCAGGCGGTTGCGGGTACGACGTCCGGTTCGCTCCTCCTCCAGTTCATCATCAGGCGCGAACCCTGCCGGAAGGGGTTGGTTGTCTGCCACGGGCTACCTCGGATATTGAAGTCGGTTATTGAAGTCGGAACGCGGCCAGTACTCATGGCGCAATAGATATGATACCACCCACGGTCGAAGGGTGTCATTAAGGGAGTGAGATCTCAACCTGCAGAGCACCGCCAATGTATTCTCGAGTTTGCTGCCCGTTATCTGCAAGTGACACTGTATAATGCGAAAAGAAGCTTATAGTAATGATCGGCGAACGGAGGACGACCCTAATGGCAATGGATCCCCAGATGGATCAACGAATAAGCAGGCTGGAAGGTTCAAGTGAACACATGGCGACCATAGCCGAGGTCGCCCAACTGGAGGTCAGAATGGGAGACCGGCTGGCGAGCCTGGAGACAAGGTTGACTTGGGCATTTATCGGTCTGATAGTAACTGCAATAGTAGCTATTTCCTCTGTCGGTATGCTTGTACTGGAGTTGACTCAATAGGGGGTCTCGATATGAAAGAATATAAGCACAATGGGGAACTATTCCTGTTGGACGATTCTAGAGGGTGTTATATAGAAGTTAGTTACAAATATCTAAAGGGGTATGTGGGAGTTAATCTGGGGAAGGAAGCGAGTGACCAGTATCCATTTATTTGGTGGCTGGATGCCGAACCGGTAACCCGTGACGGCTTGAAGTACGGGAATCCGCATGGAGATACCGTGCAATCTAACTTAAGCGCTCTGTGCGACCAGTTGATTCGTAAATTTCAGATTGAGGAAGCCAACAAGAACTTCGATCGCGAAAAGTATTGCAATCAGCTTCACGAAACTATCAGGAACTTGCCGTGATGATGGAACCAGGGCAATCCCGAACTTTCGGGTGATTTGACACAATACAGAGCTTTACTATAATCAACCCAACCCAAAGCTGACCGGCTTCGTCCGGTGGAGAAGAAAGACGCGATGACCATGCATGAAGAAGGCCAACTGAGTCCCGAACTGGTTATGGCCGAAATGAAGAAGAACGGCGTTACCCACGTCGTCTGGCTGCCTGACAGCGAGACCAATTTCCTCTACCTGTTGATGGAGGCCGACCCGGACTTGGACCTGATTCCCGTCAGCCGCGAGGGTCAGGCTTTTTCCACCGCCGCCGGTCTCACCGTGGGCGGAAAGAGGCCCGTAATCCTCATCCAGAACACCGGCATGATGGAATCGGGCGATTCTTTGCGGGGCTGGGGCCTTAGCCTCAACATTCCCGTGGTCATGATGGTGGGCTACCGCGGCTGGACGCGCCACGGCGTTAACTCCGACACCGCCGCCACCTACACCGAGCGGTTCCTCAACGCCTTTGGGATTCAGTACTACCTGGTGGAGACGGGAGAGGACGCGCCCCGCATCTCCGTGGCCTTCGAGGAGGCCCAGCGCACCCGCCGTCCCGTGGCGGTGCTGGTAGGCGACGAGTACCACGGCTTTAACCGGTAGGGTCAATACCGTCGTTCCTGCGAAGGCAGGAATCTCGACGCCCCAGAACCTGGCTGCCGCGGATTACACGTTCAATCCGGGTAGACGAAAAGAACTGTAGACTCCCCCTGCAGAATAGAAGGCACAGCTATAACCAGCGAGGCAAGACAAAATGATGTACACGGCGGACATGCTCAAGGCTTTTGCCCCCTACCGGGGCAACTCCATAGTCATCCCCGGCCGCGGCGGACGGCACTGGACGAATATCACCGATCAACCCAACCGGGACCTGCCCGTGGGCGACCCGGCCATGGGTGGCCACGCCTCTTTTGGCCTGGGCGTGGCCCTGTCCCTGCCTGATGAACGGGTAGTCCTCTTCGACTCTGAGGGTGACGTGCTGATGAACATGGGCGCGCTGCCCACCATCGCCGAGAAAGCCCCGGAAAACTTCTACCATTTCATGCTGGACAATGAGTGCTACGCCACCACCGGCGGCCAGCCTGTCCCCAATGCCAAGAATATTGAATACGATGTGATAGCCAAAGGCTCCGGCTACCCCGCTACCTACTCCTTCGACAACCTGGAAGACTTTGCCAGCAGCATCGAGGAGATCCTGGGTCAGCCTGGTCCCGTATTTGTTGCCCTGAAAGTGGAGCCCGAAATCGAAAACGAGCCCATCGGCAGCCGGGTCCGCTGGCAGACCCGCTCCCGCACCCAGGTTATTGACGATTTGAAGGGTGAGCTGGGCATTGAGGGGCCGTAGTTGGTCGCTAAGACCGAGTTTTGGCATTAATGGAGCGGTAAAGGTTCTGAACAGGTACAGGCCTGTTCCGGTATAATTGCAGTACTAATTGCGCCGGACGGTTCGCTGGTAGCTATCGGTCCCGGGGGTCTAGTATGACGACCAAACCTACTGCCAATACAAACTCCGCTACTGGGTTTATCGTGCTGCCGGATGCGCCCAGGCCCAAGGATATGAACAGCTTTACCGCCTTGCACATGCCTGGCAACACTCATTTTCTCGCGCAGCACCTGGGAAACACCGACTCGACGTTGATAACCGGAGAGGCATACATTTGCTTGGAGCCCACCAGGGATGCCCGGGGCTTGCTTTACCCGGACCTTTTGATTGCTTTCGGCGTGGATCCCAATCTGACACTCAGGCGTAACGGTTACGTTATCTCCGACCATGGCAAGCCCCCCGACTTTGTAATGGAGATAGCCTCCGAAGGCACGGGCCGCCGGGATGTAACTGTTAAGCGGGAAGGGTATGCTGAATTGGGCATTCCTGAGTACTGGCGATTCGACCAGTCCGGAGGACGGTTTCATGGAACGCCTCTAGCGGGTGATGTGTTGGTGGAAGGTAGTTATCAGCCCTTGGCGATAGAACAGATTGGTGAAGGTATCTATCAGGGTTACAGCAACGTGCTTAACCTGTACTTGCGGTGGGAGGACCAAACTCTGGGCTGGTACGACCCAGCCACCAGACAGCACATCCTTAGGTTCAGCGACTACCAGGAACAGGCAGAGGTCGAGAGGCAGGGCCGCCTCTCGGCGGAGACTAGGGCAGATTCTGCGGAAGCGCGGGTACGGGAGCTTGAGGCGGAACTACAACGCCGGACCCAGGACTGAGCGGCCGAAACGTGACACACAACGAAAACTCCCCGCCGACCAGGCGGGGAGTTTTACTTTGCATGGCTATCGGCGTTTACACCCTAAAACGCGAAGCTGTCCATCAGCTCATCTACTGAGCGCCGGGGGGCCTTGCCCCGGACCTCGACCATTCGCTGCTCCAGCGAAGGCCGGGTCTCGTCCTTGTAGATTACTCCCATGGGAACGCCGCGCCGGTGGATCATTTCAAAGGCTGCGCCCCGGTCGGAAGCATCGTGGTCTTCGGGGACTTCGTAGAGCAACGGGTCAATGCCCTTTCGGGCGTTGCCCTTCATCAACTCGAAAGTGTCGTTGTAGGTGGTGCAGGGAGACTGGACGTGGACCATGGCAAAGCCTTCGTGGTCCATTCCCTGGCCGATCAGCCGGGCCAATTCCCTGGGCTGGCCGGAGAAGCCCGACGCTATAAAGGAAGCTCCCAGGGTCAGGTACAGTTCGAGGGGGTCCGCTTCCGCCTCAATTTTGCCGTAGGGGGTGGAGCTGGTAACCGTACCCAGCTGGGTCGTCGGAGAACTCTGGCCCTTGGTAAGTCCGTAAACCCCGTTGTCCATCACAACGGCGCAGATGTTCAGGTTGCGGGCCGCCTGGGGGCCAATGTGCTCGCCGCCGATGCTCAGGAAGTCACCGTCGCCGGCGACTACCACTACGTTCAGCTCCGGGCGGGCCATCTTTACACCCATGGCTACGGGAAGGGTCCGGCCGTGAATCCCGTGGAAGCCATAGGGCTGGTTACCTTCCAGGAGGTGTACCAGATTACCTGAGCAACCGATTCCGGCCACCACCACGTTGTTCTCCATGGGCTTGCCCGTTTCTTCCAGCCGGTTGATCATGGCGAGTTCCAGCGCTCTGCGAACTCCGAAGTCGCCACAGCCCGGGCACCATTTGAAATCGTATTCCGGATTCTTCTTGCTCATGCTCGAACCATCTCCTTGCGATGGGAATTGTTCATCTCGGTAATCTGCGCCACCAGGTCCCGTACCTTGAAGGGCAGGCCCGTGTACTGGGTAATGGATACGGCGTTGACGCCCTGGGAGCGAAGAATACCGGAGAATTGCCCCTGGTAGTTAAGCTCGGGAACAATGACCAGTTCCTTCTGCTTCAACTCTGCAAGCAGTGCGGGGGGCAGGGGATTCAGGTTCATGGTGTAGTACCAGCCGACGGGTACTCCCTGTTCCCGAAGCTGGTTGTAGGCCTCTAGGGCCGGGCCCTTGGACCCGCCCCAGGGCATTACCATTACGGGCTCGTCGGAGTTGTCGGCTTCGTAGTCGTTCTCTTCGAGAAGCTTCAGCTTGCTGAACCGCCGTTCGGTCATCTGGATGTGGCGACTGGGCAGGTGGGTGGTATCGCCCATTTCGTCGTGCTCACTGCCATTGGCAACGTAAGCGCCGGGACTGCCGGGCAGGGGCATCGGGGAAAGCTCGTTGCCCTGGTACCGGTTGTACCCGTTGTTTCCGTCGTAAACCAGCCTCCCCTCGGGTTGTACCTTGGAAAGGTCCGGGCGGTGTATGTTCTGAACCCGCTCGGCCAGGGCCATCTCGGTCATCAGGATTACCGGCCCCTGGTAGCGCTCCGCCCAGTTCAACGCCTTCACGGCGCCGAAGAAGCACTCTTCCACCGTCCCGACGGCAATAACCGGCAACCTCACGTCGCCGTGGGCCGGGTACATGCAGGCCAGCAGGTCGGACTGCTCCGTCTTGGTGGGCAGACCCGTGGCGGGACCGCCCCGCTGCACGTCAACAACAACCAGGGGAATCTCCGCCATCCAGCCCAGGCCCAGCCCCTCGCTCATCAGCGAAAAGCCGGGTCCAGCGGTGGCGGTCATGGCCTTCTTGCCGGCGTAACCGGCGCCCAGGATGGCGGTGATGGATTCGATTTCTGAGCTTACTTGGTAGGCAAATTTGTCCTCGCCGACCAGGTTGCGCTCCATGAAGACGAGGATTGTGGTTGCGGGGGAAATGGGGTAACCAACGTAGAATTCCAGACCGGCGGCGAGAGCGCCGAGGGAAACCGCCTCGTTGCCCTTTAGCATAACCTGGGGGTACTCCGGCATCTCCGGCGGAGTCAGATCGCCAAGGACGAAACCGCTCTGGGCGGTCTCGTCTCGCCCCAGTTTCAGGGCCAGGTTGTTGGAATCTATGATTTCGTCGTCGTTGGCCCGGCCCCGGCGGAAACGGGCTTCCACGAACTCCTCCAGGTAAGTTTGGGGCATACTGACCAGGTGGGCCAGGGCCCCCATAATCACCATGTTGGCCGCCCGGTTATTACCGGTAGAGCGGGCCAGTTCGTCTATGGCGAGCCCATAGCTGCGGTCGTCGCCTTCCAGCTCAAAATCGTTGGAGTTGTAGATAATGAGGCCGCCGTCCCGAACATCTTCCCGGTGGGTGTCGTAGGCCTCGCGGTTGAATGCGACCAGCACATCCACATCATCGCCGGCGCTCAGAATGGGGTCCACCGAAATCCGGGCCTGGGTCCAGGTGGGACCGCCCAGAATCTGGGAAGGGAATGTAGCGTAGGTGAGGGCATGATACCCCACCTGGGTGGAGGCCTGCGCCAGACCTTCCGCCGATGTTACCACTCCCTGTCCGCCTTCGCCGGCGAAGCGGACAACAAAGTCGCGCATTTGCATTGCCTATCTCCTCCTGACCCTTTAGCTCAGGACAGTTTTTCTCATCGTGTTGGCCAGTGGCCTGGCGTTAAAAATCTGCTCACTTGCCTGGAGCCGAAACACAGCCCTCTCTGTCCGGGAAAACTACCGGTTTGTAAAAAAGAAATAGGGAAAGGTTTTGCAGAAAATTAATGCCCCGCAACGGGGGCTGGAGGATTTTCCGGTGGCTGTCATTCTCTATAGCGGGACTATTCCCTGAGCCTGCGCTGTAGTATAAACCCAACCAGATGCTCGGGCCCGCAGTAGGCGCCGGGCAATCGCTTCCTCGGTTGCGCTGGAAAGCCACCAGCCAAACCCGAAACGTACAGAGGTAAATCTAGCGCAGTTTATCACCAGTGCATATTTGTTGTCAACGAAAATACCGCCATTGATATCGGCTTACCGCACCCGCCGCGGGCGGTTTTCGTCATAGCCATTTAGCTGCGTTGGGGGGCAATTGTTAAGACTTCGTGGCTTTTGCCGCTCGTCAGACTTACCCGGGTGGCTGCGGTTCGAGGTTCCAATACCGGTCCGAAATGATGGTGACGTATGGCGATTTCCCCACAACATCAAACTGTTACGGGCGCACGGGCAAGAAACAACTGTCCTTTCAAGGAAAGAAAACAGCGGAACCGACGCGAATCAGGGAGGTGGGCTCCGTATGAACCTGAAAGTGGGCTATGACGCAAAATTCGACATCCTCGATGTGTCTGAGGATGGCGTCCAGACTGACGTTGTTGAGATTTATCCCTGCGTCAACCTGGGACTGGATTCCGACGGTACGCTTCTAGGCCTGGAGATTTTCAAGGCCCGCGAGCTGCTGGGCCCGGTGGTTGAACCCTTGCGACACACCGACGGCGCCAGCATTCCCCTGAAAGGCAGCCTCGTTGACCTGGACGCCCAACTGCGGCCGTCCGAGGGAAGCCCCCACATGGATTATCTGGAAGGATGGCCGGAGCATGTGGTTGAAGGCGCGGAAGCCCTAAAAATCCTGGACACCCTCCGACGCGGCATTGCTGCCCTGCTGGAAGAAGTGAAAGACGGGATAGTGGCAGGCTGATGCCCAACTCCCTCTACTACGGCGATAACCTCCAGGTCCTCCGCGACCATATCCCCGACGAGTCGGTGGATGGACCCGCCCTTTAACTCCAACGCCTCCTACAACGTCCTCTTCCGCGAAAAGTCCGGCGAGGAGTCCCCGGCCCAGATAAGGGCCTTCACCGATACCTGGGAGTGGACCCTGGAGACGGAGCTAACCTGGACGGATAGATTTTCAAGCACGAATGCCCACGATCACTCGCGAACGGTAGGGTTCGTTCATTAGGGATTATTGGTCCGTATTCGTGGTTGAACCCTCCAGCCCGCGCCCTGACCCTTGCCACGCCGCCTCCGCTTGACCGTCAAGGGGGTTAGTGCAAGAATTGGGGCATATTTACCCCATGTAGAAATGAACGTTCATGGAGGAATCAGCTATGAAGTGGTGCAGGTTTGAGACTGCCGACGGTCCGTCCTACGGTATTATCGAAGGCGACAACGTCATCCAGGTCACCGGCGACCCCATTCGCGGAGCCTACGAACGAACGAGCAACTCCCACGCTCTCAGCGATGTAAAGCTGCTGGTGCCCGTGATTCCGCCCACCTTCTACGCCGCGGGCATCAACTTCCGGGAGCACGTGCAGGAGATGGCGGAAAAGCGGGGTGAGGAACCTCAGTTCCCCGATGCTGCCGATGTGGGCTACCGGGCCAACAATGCCCTGGTTGCGGAGGGAGAGGCCATTGTCGTACCCAGCGATGCCCACGAACAGCTCCAGTATGAGGGTGAGCTGGTGGTGATTATCGGCAAGCAGTGCAAGAACGTGTCCGAGGAAGAGGCCCTGGACTACGTATTTGGCTATACCATCGGCAACGACGTCAGCGAACGCCACTGGCAGCGCAACGACCGCACCATGTGGCGGGGCAAGAATACCGACACCTTCAAGCCCATGGGTCCCTGGATCGTCACTGACGGCGTGGACCCGGAGGACTGCGAGGTCCGCATAGTCCTCAACGGCAACTTCATCAGCAAATATAATATGTCCGGCGCCATTTTCGGGGTAAAGCACTACATCAGCCGCATGAGCAAATACCTCACCCTCGTCCCGGGAGATGTTATCTGGATGGGCACCGACGGCGCCCCGGAGAACATGAAGCACGGCGACGTCATCAACATCGAGATTGACGGCATCGGCACCCTCAGCAACCCTGTGGTGTGGGAAAAGTAGGGGCGATACGAGATTAACACGACCGAAATATAACGACACAAAGTCGCTAAACCATAATCGGTGCAAGATGGATATGTAGAGAAAATTCGA
>VXOH01000157.1:17356-52872 GCA_009840135.1 Chloroflexota bacterium
TATATTTCACCCTCTCCGACACCCCCACACTAGTTGGTGTGTTTTAATTGTGGGGTATTTGCGATACCCCCCCTCGCGTAAGTCACCGACAAGTAGGGGCAGCCCTTGTGGCTGCCCTGGTCGCTTATGGCGAAATGCAGGAGTAAACATCCATGAGCGCATCGGAAATCTCCGCCCTTGACCCCTATTCTCGCCAACGGTTGAATTGCGCCGGAGTCGAGATCGCCTACGTGGATACGGGCACAGGACAGGATAATGGCGTAGTGGTCTTCCTGCATGGCAACCCCACATCATCCTACCTGTGGCGCAATGTCATCCCCCATGTTGAGCCCCTGGCCCGCTGCCTGGCCCCCGACTTGGTGGGTATGGGCGAGTCCGGCAAAACACCGGATGGCTCTTACCGCTTTGTAGACCACCGCCGCCATCTTGACGCGTGGTTCGATGCCGTGGTTCCTGATGGACCGGTAACGCTGGTGGTACACGACTGGGGTTCGGCCCTGGGCTTTCACTGGGCCTGCCGCCACCCTGACCGAATCAGGGGCGTGGCTTACATGGAGGCCCTGGTCCGTCCCGTTACGTGGGAAGAGTGGCCCGAGGCGGCGCGACGGGTCTTCCAGGGGTTTCGTTCCCCGGCCGGCGAGGAAATGGTGTTGGACAACAATGTCTTCGTGGAACGGGTCCTGCCGGGCAGCACGCTGATCGGCATCAGCGAGGAGGCAATGCAGGTTTATCGCCGGCCCTACCTGGAGCCGGGCGAGTCCCGGCGCCCTACCCTGTCCTGGCCCCGGGATATACCCATAGACGGCGAACCGGCCGATGTGGTGGAGATAGTGGGGGAGTATGCCGACTGGCTGTCCCGGTCCGACGTACCCAAGCTCTTTGTCAACGCCGAGCCCGGCGCCATTCTGACCGGCTCTCAGAGAGAGTTTTGCCGGGCCTGGCCCAACCAGCGGGAAGTAACGGTTCCAGGCGTTCACTTCATCCAGGAAGACTCGCCGGCGCAAATAGGCCAAGCCATCGCGGAGTGGTACCGGGGCCTTGTCCCGCATTAAAGGAAGTTTCCCTCATTAAGGCAGGGGATTGTCCCTCTGTCGCAGGCGGGCCACCTCTTCCTCCAGCTGCCTGACCCTTGCTTCAGCCGAGAGTCGGGCCTGACGCTCATCAAGAAGCGCATCAGCTTCCTCGGCGTGGGTGGACAGGTATCGTTGCCCTGCCGGGTTCCAGAACCGCAGACTATGGTTTTCCCAGCACAGGGTAAGGCCCAGGATTTCGCTGTATCCCCAGGTAGACGTGCCCTCGGATTCCATTGGAATGGGTTGATATGCCCCGTCCACCAGCCGGTCACCTGCCAGGGCCTGGGGATACCACCGTCCGCCGGACCCGTCATACCGCCAGTACTCGGGGACACCGAAGGCCTGATAGCCCTCCCGCTTGGGGCCTATGTCATTTCTGTAAGTGTGGTGAGAAGCGATTTCCAGGACAAAGTCGGGTGGTTTCCCGTGTCCGTCAATAGCGTATCCCCCTTGGTCTATGACCTGCTGGGCATTTACGCCAAAGGCAACTACCAGGTCCGGTATCAATATCCCACGCCGCTGGCTGGTGGTGTGGCCCAAGGGAACTTCGCTCCACACCAGGGTGGTCTCGGGAGATCCAAAGTGGCGGCTCAGGGTGGTCAGGTAGCCGGGCGCATAGAGGTATAGAGGGTTCTGCATATCGTCCCTGGGGGGGAAGGCAGGAAACATCCCGGGGCCTTGCTCGATTCCTTTCCTGTCGGTGGCGTGCTTGTTCAGCTTGCTGGTCATGTCTCCGTCCTGCCGGTGGCCGGATATGCAAAATTATAGTCACATGATTGAGCGGCGGCTATCCCTGGTTATGCGAGGTAGAGGATGCTTGCAGAGTCGGCGTGCGTCCACCCCCCCTCCGCTCATCCGGTAGCTGTCGAAGGATGCCCCCGAACACAATGGATTCTTAGGCAAGCTCACCACTAGCGGCAAGAAGCGCTTTGCAGGCATCTCCAAACAAGGATCTCTTCCCGGGGCTCTACACTAAAGCCAAGGTGGGATGTGCATCTAGCCCGACATGCGAAGCAGGGGCGATTCGCGAATCGCCCCTGCGATCCTGGGCAGACGCGTTTCGTTGCAGCGGCGATGTACAGTGAGTTCGTTTCCAGGCAAATGTAGTTTTCACTTTGGCTTTAGTAGTCTAGCAACTTTGGAATAATAGGTTAGGTTCCGCTCACCCTGAGCCTGTCCAAGGGCCGACGATTCATGGTTCGACAAGCTCACCACGAACGGACTCCCGTTTTAACCGTCAAACCAATGTTGTTGGCCTACCAGAGTTTACTCCTTGATAACCTGCCCATAGGGCGGCTTGCTGGTCAGGCCCGTGCCGTCGGTGAAGATTTGCTTCACCTCCAGGAAGTCCTCCAGGCCGTGGTAGCCCAGTTCCCGGCCCATGCCGCTCTGCTTGTAGCCGCCCCAGATGCCCTCCACTGGCTGGGCGTAATTGTCCCATATCCAAACCGTGCCCGCCCGGATGCTGCGGGCCACGCGCATGGCCCGGGGATAGTCCGCGCTCCACACCCCAGCCACCAGGCCAAAGTCGACGGCGTTGGCCAGTTCCACCGCTTCGGCTTCATCCCGAAAAGTGGTTACCGCCACCACAGGTCCGAAAATCTCTTCCTGCCCCAGGCGGGAGGCGTTATCCACCCCGTCGAAAATGGTGGGTTCCACGTAGTAGCCGTTATCGTAGCCGGCGCCCTGGAGCTTGTTGCCGCCGGTTACCAGGTCAAACCCTGCGTCCAGGCCGAACTGGATGAATTCCTGAACTACCCGCTCCTGGCTGGCGGAAATCAATGGACCCTGGTCGGTGCTGTTGGCGGCGGGATTACCCACCTCGATGTTGCGGGTCAGCTGCGTCACCCTCTCCAGCACCTGGTCGTGGATGCCTTCCTGCAGCAGCAGGCGAGTTGTGGCCCCGCAGGCCTGGCCGGCATTGCGGAACATGCCGAAAACCGCAGCGCGGGATGCTGCCTCTACGTCGGCGTCGTCAAAAATCAGGTAGGGAGCCTTGCCGCCCAGTTCCAGGCTGATGCGCTTAACCTCGGTGGCCGCCTGCGCGGCGATCATCTTGCCGGTGCCTGTTTCGCCGGTAAATGACAGCTTGTCTATGTCCCGGCTGGTTACCAGTTCCGACCCCACCACCGTGCCCGGCCCGGGCACCAGGTTCAATACCCCGCCGGGGATGTCGGTCTGGTGCATCAACTTGACCAGTTCATAAGCGGCGGCGGGAGTGTAGCTGGCCGGTTTCAGGACGATGGTGCAACCGGCGGCCAGGGCTGGGGCAACCTTGCGGGCCGTTTGGGTAAGAGGAAAATTCCAGGGGGTGATCAGCCCCACTACACCCACCGGCTCCTTGACCAGGTTGATGAGGGACCCGTTGGGCAGGGTAAAGGACTCGCCGTAAATCTTCCCTGCCAGACCGGCGTAAAACTCAAAAATATCGGCGGCGGCGCCAATGTGGGGGACTGCCTGGCGCATGGGCATACCCACCTCCAGGCTCACCACTTGGGCCAAGCGGTCGGCGTTCTCCCGCATCAGCTGGGCGGTACGGAAAAGGACCTGTTCCCGCAGCTTGTAGTTGTTCAGCCAGTTTCCCGCGTTGCCGTCGAAGGCTCGGCGGGCCGCTTCAATACCTGCTCGCGCGTCTTCCAGGGTGCCCTGGGCAGCCACCGTGGCTACCTGCTGGGTGTTGGCCGGATTCTCCCGCTGGAACTCCCCGTCACCGGTGGCCGGCCCCTCCTCGCCGTTGATAAGCAGGGGACAGGAAAGGGGCAACTCAATGGAATACTGGCCGTCGGCGCGTGGAGAAGTCATCGGCAACCTCGAATCAGGTATTGGGCATGTTGGGGATAGAGGACTTACCTACCTGGTTATGGTTAGTGATTGGTTGGGGCCGTCCAGGGTAATGTGGTACTGGTTAAGAACGTCGCGGCCCAGAACCGCGTAGGGTATTGATAGACTGCTCGCTTTGACCTCGTGAGGAGGATAATCGTCAATATATACGAAAGCTCTAAAGACAGGTTCGTATGTGGCTCGCCCGATGACACCTCTGGTAAATTCTGAGTCAAGCTCCTCCAGTTTCAGGTACTCAGGCACATAGTCGGGCACTGCCGTATAGTCTGCTCCGGTATCCAATAAGGCTGGCACATTGATGGCCTGAGAGTCTGCTGAGGCCGACACCCGTACAGTCAAAAAAGGGGCCGGCGGGTATATCCGGCTGCTATACCTCTGCACGATACTAGTTCACGTTCCCCTGCGCGTTCTCGCCCTGCGTTTTCTGAAGTCTCCGAAATCCCGGATTTCTGTTAATCCGAGGCCTTGGAGGTATTTCTTCGATCACGATTGGTCGGTCTCCGTACTTGCCATGTACTCGATCCATCAAAGGCACGTATTCAACGTCTGAATCTACGATCGTTTGGTTAATGATTGCCACGTACTTGCCCCGAAACTCGGGAAGAAGCTCGTCCATGTGGGCTCGGAAGTAATTGATGTCCTTCCGGAATTCCGACACTTCCAGGCTTTCAGGTTCTCCGAAGCTAAACTTGGGCTTGGGTGTAGAACCGGTCTTCAAGCACTCCCGGGCCACAAGTTCTTCCGCAATCTGGATGGAATTGAGGGCAGCGCCCTTCCGCAGATTATCCGAGACGACCCATAGGGCGACTCCGTTCAGGTTGGAAGCATCCTTCCGTATGCGACCCACGAAAACGTCGTCCTCACCGGCCACATCCCACGGCATGGGATAATCGCCGCTCTCGGTATTGCCCAGCGCCGTAAGGCCGGGCATGTCCATCAGCAACGCACGAATCTCGCTGATATCCATCGCCCGCTCAAGCTCAAAATGCACCGCCGCGCTGTGGGACACCATCACCGGCACCCGCACGCAGGTCGCGGAGACGCGGATTTCCGGCGCGTGCATTATCTTGCGGCTCTCGTCAATCATCTTCTGCTCTTCCCGCGTATATCCGTTGTCCAGGAAGCTGTCAATCTGCGGAATGACGTTGAACCCTATCTGCTTGGGCTGGTGGTGGGGCGTTACCGGCTGGCCCTTCAGCAGGGCTTCCGACTGCTCTCGCAACTCCTGCACCGCCGCGCCGCCGGCGCCCGACACCGACTGGTAGGTGTCGGCTATGATGCGCTTGATGGGGTTAACCCGGTGAATGGGGTGGGCCACCATAACCAGCGGCGTGGTGGAGCAATTGGGAATGGCGATGATTCCCTGGTGCCAGGTTACGTCCGCCCCGTTGACCTCGGGCACCACCAGGGGCACGTCCTCCTGCATCCGGAAGGCGGAACTGTCGTCAATTACCGCCACTCCGGCAGCCACCGCAATGGGCGCCCAGTGGCGACTGGCCTCGGTGCTGGCGGAAATAAAGGCAATGTCCACGTCCTGGAAAGAGTCCTCGGTGGTCTCCTCCACCGTGAACTCCTTGCCGTTTACCGTCAACCTGGCCCCGGCGGATCGGCTGGAGGCCAGCAGCTTCAGGTTGTGCAGCTTGGGATGGCGCTGCTCAACAATTTTCAAAAACTCGGCGCCCACGGCTCCGGTGGCGCCCACAACGGCGATGGTCAGGTGACTCAGGTCAGGTATCATGGCCTTTACACTTGCTCAGTCAATAAATTTTAGAGCCGCCAGCATCGGTGTCGCCGGCAGCCCTCTTGTGCCTCACTTGCGGTTGACCAGGTTGAGCTACAACCCCAGCACGTTTTCCAAGCCTACCACAAGCCCCGGTTTGTTAACAACTTCACGGATGCACCGGATTACCCCGGGCATGTAACAGTCGCGGGTCAGGGTGTCGTGGCGGATGGACACGGTCTGGCCGGCGGCCCCGAATATCACCTCGTGATGGGCGCTGCGGCCGGGCATTCGTATGCTGTGGATGGACACGCCGTTGTACTCGCCGCCCCGGGTGCCCTCCAGGGTCTCCTTCTCCGGGTAGTTGCGGGTGAACTGCTTTTCGTTGCCGATGGCCTGGGCCAGGGCGTAGGCAAAGCCGGAAGGAGCGTCTATCTTGGCTTCGTGGTGGGCCTCAACAATATCTACGTAGTCGAAGTAAGGCGCCGCCTGCTCCACCAGCTTCTTCAACACCACCGCGCCCAGGGCAAAGTTGGGGGCGACGATAATGCCGATGCTACTGTCGCTGGCCAGGGCGTCCAGCCGCTGCAGGTCCTCTTCCACCAGGCCGCTGACCCCGACGACGATGTTGCAGGAATGGGAAGCGGCCACAGCCACCGATTCGCGGCAAACGGCGGCGCTGGTGAAGTCCACCACCACGTCCGGTCCGGTTTCGGCCAATATTTCATCCAGGCTGGTGGACAACGGAACCTCGCCGCCGGTTGGCAGGGCTAAGGCGCTGCCCCGTTCCCGTCCACAGGTGGCCCCCACCAGCAACAGGTCGTCCTCGCGGCAAACCGCATTTACGGTTTCCGTGCCCATCCTGCCCGTTGCCCCGTGGATTGCAACCTTTATCGGCACCATGGCAACCTCCCCGCTGCTGCCGCTTTCATAATGTTGGCGTATATCTTACCACCAAACAAATGCCTATCCACGAACGCACGCGAATACCCACGATTGATTTTGGTCGTGGGCTGGAGTAATGGGCGTTTCCGAATTCCAATGCCCCCAGCACTCCACTACTCACAGGAAGATTGCAATGTCGCAACACACCGTCTATGCCGCTCATGGCGAGCTTGTCGAACCATCCCTCGATTCAGGGTCGTCCTTCAACTATCTCAGGATGAGCGGTTTAATGAGTACTTTGCAATTGTCCTGCCATTACTCATCCATCAGTGGACATTCGTTGCTATTCTTGGACCGGGTAAGCCCTTCCGGCCCAGCAACCGCATTGTCTGGCATCGAGTAACAATGTAATTGCATTTGGCTTTGTGTCACCATACAATGGCATCATGACTCAGGCGGCAATACCCTTCGACACTCACAGGTTTGTCCGAAATCTGGTGGCCAGCGGTTTCACCGAGAAACAGGCCGAGGCCCTGGCCGACGAACACGTAAACCTGATTAACAGCAACCTGGCTACCAAAACGGACATCGAGTCCGTAAGAGCCGATATCGAAGCTTTACGCCTGTCCACCGAGTCGAAAATCGAAACCCTTCGCTTTTCAACTGAGGCAAATATAGCCAGCTCCAAGTTCGAAATGGTGAAGTGGATGATTGGCGCAATGATCGCTCAAAGCGCCGTAATAGTCACACTCAGTGTCAGTTTGAGCAAATTGCTCTAAGAATCGCAGGCCCACAACCAACCAGTCCTCCAGACAGCATTTAACTACCCCCCGTACACCGTCTCCCCGCCCACAATCGTCTGCAGCACCGGTATGTCTATTATCGTCAGCGGGTCCACCGCCGTGGGGTCTTCACCCAGCACCACCAGATCGGCCAGCTTGCCGGGTTCGATGGAGCCCTTGATGTTTTCCTCGAAACCGGCGTAGGCGCCGTGCAGGGTGTAGATGCGCAGGGCCTCCTCCACCGTTATCTTCTGGTTCTCCCCCCACACTCGTCCCTCGCTGTCGGTGCGGGTTACGCAGCTCTGTATGCCCATCAGCGGCTCAAAGGGTCCAGGCGGGTAGTCGGTGGCGCCCGTTGAGACAATTCCGTAGTCCAGGAAGGAGCGCTGGGCAAACATCCACCGCAGCCGCTCCTCGCCGTAGAAGGGCATCTTCTCCCCGTGGTAGTAAACGTAGGTGCAGAAGGGAGTGGCAACGGCGCCCAGCGCCTTCATGCGGGACAGCAGGTCCGGGTTGACCAGGGTGCAATGCTCTATGCGGTGCCGCGGATCGGGACGTGGGTCCGCTTTCTGGGCCCGTTCGTAGGCCGATACCACCATGTCAATGGTGCTGTCGCCGTTGGCGTGGATGCACACCTGGAAACCGGCCTTGTGCATCTCCATGACCCGCTCGTTTATCTCGTCCGCCTCCATGGCCAGGATGCCATAGTCGCAGCAGCTGCCCTCATACGGGGCGGACAGGTAGGCCGTCCGGCTGGCGATGGCCCCATCGGCCACGATTTTTATGCCGCCGATGCGCAGGCGGTCGTCGCCGAAGCCCGCCACCACGCCGGCGTCGCGCAGGGCGGGGAAATGGGGGTAGTACAACAGGCAATAGACCCTCAGGGACAGGTCGCCCTCCTTGTAGCCCTCCTGGTAGGTGGTGAACTCCTCGGCGGTAACCCGGGCGTCGTGGACGCTGGTAATTCCCGCTTCGTTGAGCATCTCGCAGATGGTGCGCAGTCCCTCCCGCCGTATCTCAGGGGTCTCCACCGGAATCAACCCGAATCGCACCGGCTCGATGGCCCGCTCATACACTACCCCGTCCAGTTCCCCAGTATCCGGATCTCGCCCCAGGCGGCCGCCCGACGGGTCCGGTGTGTCCCGGGTGAAGCCGGCCAGCTGCATGCCCAAACTGTTCATGTAATAGACGTGTCCGGCCCGGTGGGCCACCAGGATGGGATGCTCGGTGCTCACCGCGTCCAGGTCGGCGCGGTTCAGGAAGCGGTTCTCCGCCGTTTTGGTGTCGTCAAACTTGAAACCCTGCACCCACTGGCCGGCCGGGGTAACGTCCAGCCGCTTCCTCAGCTCATCCTGGATGGCCGCAATGGTGGGCTGGGCGCAGTCGGCGGCCATTACGTGCCGGATGCCGCTGTTCAGCACATGGATGTGGGCATCAATGAATCCAGGCAGGACCGTCTTGCCGTCCAGATCCAGCACCCTTGTATCGGGTCCCACCCAGTCGGCCACGTCGTCGGCGCTGCCCACGGCGGCGAACCGCCCGTGCAGCATGGCCAGCGCCTCGGCCCTGGGCTTGCCGGAATCAATGGTAATGACATTGGCATTGCGGATTACGGTATCGGCGTATATGGAAGGCATATTGCGTACCTCATCTACGATTCAGGTTGAGGTCATTTTGGTTGGCAAGAGATTACACCGGGGAAGGAAACTGGGCAACATGTTGGCCAGGCTCCTTGCCCGATCCTTAAACTGCCAGTTTCATAACACAACATCGCTGGAGGTCTGTCCTGAAGCATGCCAGCCGCCCGGGGAAGCAAACTCCGAAATTCTGGCTGCAATTCAATCGTAACCCGGAGATTCGTGGTAAGATTCATCTCCATGACTTTCATCAGGGGACGGTTCAAAGATTTGCTTGCAAAGGGGATTCGGAACTGCTTAATACCTTGCCGCTCGTCTATGTGCCTTGACCCAGGCTTGAAGTTGTGATTCTGTGAGCCAGTTTCCAAACTGGCCCGAAATGGCCGTCGAATTCGACGGCCATTCTTTGTGAAGTGGAAAAGGCAAAGGTGTTTAAGGGATGCAGGCAACTGACAGGTTGGCCAAGGGAAGTATGGGCGCCGCGAATAGGGAAGGTACTCAGGAGGTAACAGCGAACGAATACGTACAATTGAAGAGCCTTGTCAGAAATGCGGGGCTCCTGGAAAAGAACCCGGGGCATTACGCTGTAAAGCTGGCTATAAACCTCGGATTGCTGGCCCTGAGTATCGCAGTCCTGACATTGGTGGACAACATCTGGATTCAATTGCTGAACGCGGCATTTCTGGCGTTCGTCACGGTTCAGCTTTGCTTTCTAGGCCACGATCTGGGCCACGAACAGGTCTTCCGGTCGGTCCGCAATAATGACCGCCTGGGACTGTTCGTCAGCTTCCTGGTGGGCATCAACCGAACCTGGTGGGTGGAAAAACACAACCAGCACCACGGAAACCCCAACGATCTCGAGCTTGACCCGGACATTAATCTGCCATTGATCGCGTTCTCGGAAGACCAGGCCCGCAGTATGAAGGGCATTCCCCGCCTGATTGTCAGGCATCAGGCGTTTCTTTTTTACCCACTGCTCTGCCTGGAAGGGTTTGTGCTCAAGGTGTCTGGTATCCAGTACATATTCGGAAACAGGCTGAAGTTCCCGGTGGCCGAGCCAATAATGGTAGCCGGCCATATCGTCATCTATCTTGGGCTGGTGTTCCTTTCCTTGCCCTTCTGGCATGGACTGCTGTTCATAGCGGTCAATCAATTTGTGATAGGGCTGTATATCGGCTCAACCTTCGCCCCCAACCACAAGGGTATGCTGGTATTGGACGGAAAGGCGCCGCTGGACTTCTTGAGGAAACAGGTACTGACATCAAGAAATGTGAAGTCGAGCAGGTTGAATGACTATCTTTACGGTGGCCTGAACTACCAGATAGAGCACCATCTGTTCCCAGGCATGCCGCGTAACCGGTTGAAAGAAGCTCAAGAGATTGTCATGCCCTTCTGCCGGGACCATTCGATCTCATACTACGAAACGGGGATAATGCATTCCCAAAAGGAAATATTGCAATTCCTGAATCACGTCAGCGCCCCGCTGAGGGCGTGATGCCCTGGACTCGGACCGTTGCGAGGGGTTAACGGACAGCCGGGAATCCTAATAGTAATCGGTTCGAGAATTGGCTGGAAGAAAATCAAAGGCGGCCCTGAAGTATCCAGAAAAGCAATACCCTATGCGAAGAAGATACGGAATCAGTAGAAATACCCGTTGGACATCCCCCCAAATCTATTTTGGTCGGTTTCCTGTGTGCAACGCTCAGAATTTAGCAGGCAGAAATATTGCAAAGTCGCAGCAGATCGTTCTGTCCGCTCATCCTGAGCTTGTCGAAGGACGCCCCTAAAACGAGGGATGGTTCGACAAGCTCACCAACAGCGGTTCAATGACCACTTTGCAACCGTCCAAATTGAGCAGGCTCAGAAATGAGGCGTCGGAACCCTGATCATCTCAGAGAGTCTATTCAAGAGAGTATCTTAGGACTCAGTATTTGGACGTACCTCTTGCTACCCCGCTTCCCCAAAAACTGCCGCCGTGGCCCGTACCCGCTCCAGGTCTATCAGATTAGTAATCACCCCGCCCTGCTTCAGGCTGGTGCCCACTATTGCGCCGTCGGCGTGGGCCAGGAACCTGGCCGCGTTGCCGGAATCCACACCGCTGCCAACGAACAATGGGCGGTCGGGGACGGCGCGCCGCGCCGTTGCCACATCGTCGGCTACCGCCGGCTGGCCGGTAACCGGTCCCGTTACTATCAGGGCGTCGGCTAATCCCCTGTAGGCTGTCTCCCGGGCCATCAGCCCCAGGTCGGTATCGCCCAGGGGCACGGCGTGTTTCACCAGTACGTCGGCAAATATGGCAATGTGCTCGGCATTCATCAACCGCCGCCGCCGCAGGGTCTCAAATGCCTCGCCCGTAACCAGGCCCTCGTCGGCGGCCATGGTGCCGTAATGCACGTTCACGCGGATGAACTGGGCTCCTCCCGCCACCGCCACCGCCAGGGCTGAAAGGGCGTCGCTGCGCAGCATGTTGACCCCTACGGGCAAAGATGTGGTCCGGCACACCAGGTCCACGGCCCGGGTCATGGCCGCCACCGTCTCCGGCTCCACCCGCCCGATTCGGAAGGGAGCATCGCCAAAGTTCTCTACGATTATGCCGTTGGCCCCACCTTCGGCCAGTATCGCCGCCTCGCCTTCCGCTTGCTCCAGTACTCTGGATAAATCACCGCCCCACCGGGGAGAACCGGGCAGGGGCGGCAGGTGGATTACTCCGATAAAGGCTTTACTCTCGCCAAACAGCGACTGCATCGGCTCTCCTTTTCCTCACCTGGACGGAAACCGCGCTGCGAGAATATCAATGATCAGCGCTGCGCCCACCTGGCTGGTAAGCTCCGAGGAGTCATAGGGCGGCGCCACCTCCACCAGGTCAAAGGCAACCAGGTTGTGGCTGGACACCAGGGCGGCCAGGCAGTCCCGCAACTCGTGGTAAAACAGGCCGCCAATCTCCGGTGTCCCCGTGCCCGGCGCCTGGCTGGGGTCCATCACGTCAATGTCAAAGGTAATGTACAGATTCTCGCCCCGGGGAATCAGGTCGGCAATAGCCTGGGGCCCATCACTGCGGAACTGGCTGGTGGTGATAATCAGGCTCCCATCCCGCTGCGAGTCCTCGTAGGGTTGCCGTCGCGAGGTCCGTATTCCAATGGAGGTGATGTGATTGACAAAGGAAAGCTCCCGGCAGCGGCGGATGGGACTGCCGTGGGTGTAAAGCTCGCCCTGGTAATCGTGGCTGTAGTCCAGGTGCGCGTCAAAGTGGACGATGTTCAGGGGTTCGAAACTGCTCAACCCGCGAACCACGGGGTAGGTTATGGCATGGTCGCCACCGACCACCACGGGGAAAGCACCCCGGGCCACCACTTTCTCCACCGCCTCGGTCAGCTTGTCGAAGTTACGGTGTACGTTGGAGGGAATGGTTGTGATGTTGCCGCAGTCCGCCATGGTAACGCCCCGCAGCAGCTCGTCACCGGCCTCGATATTATAAAAACCCTCCGCCTGTTCCTGGCGTCCAAAGGGATCGGTGTAAGAATAGGCCCGGGGCGCATCCCTTATGGCGTCGGGCCCGTACCGCGCTCCCGGCCGTCCCAGCGTCCCCTGGTCGAAGGGCATACCGATGAAAGCCACGTCGGCCTCCAGATCGTCCAGGTTGGTGCATAGGGGAGTTCTGAAAAATGTCCGGGGCTGGGCCCGTAGAATGGGCCATTCCTGTTCCGTCATTGGTGCCTCTTGGTGTAATTGGTATGTTTCGCTGTCTTGTGGCTGCTTCCGCCGTGCTTGTTGCCCATGCCTTAAAGCTCGGCAAAGGCGCCGTCAAACAGGCCGTCGGCGTTGCATTGAACCCCTGTGGCCGTGCTGATGGCGCCTTTATTGATGGGGCCGTAGATGTGGGGGAACCTTTCGTCCCCGCTCCGCTCGTACCTGGTCTCGGACTCCAGCTTGGTTGGTAATATAGCCAGGGCTACCAGGTCTTTTCTGCCCGGAAAGTACCTGTTGCCCACCGTTTCCAGTTGATGCCGGTCGCAACAGTGAATGAAGCCCTCAGTCTCATATGCTGAAGGAGCGTACTCGGCTGCGCCGGCTTGGCCCTCCCACTCGGCTCGCGTGGTGATGTGATAGATCATTGGCCACCCCTATTGGCCGGCCATTATAGCAAATGGGGCCGTGGGTAGATTTGCCATGTCCTGTCACGCCAATGGGCTCGCTTATCTGCTATCATTGGACCAGAGGCCAGGAGATGAGTCAGCCGTGACCACGCCCAACCCCGAAACTGAACAGCGTCGCCGCGAAAAGTCGGAACGTTACTACCGCCTCAGCCAGAGGCTGCTGAAACACGCCCAGGAACAGTTGGATCGGGGTGATACGGTCCAGGCCTCTGAAAAGGCCTACGGGGCTGTAGTCCACGCGGTAAAGTCCTACGGTGAGCTACGTGGCTGGAATCATTTCAACCACCACAGGGTTGGGCTGATTCTGGACCAGTTGCGTGACGAGGAAAACGATCCCAGTCTGACTGAATCATACGACGCAGTCGAATCCCTGCACAAGAACTATTTCGAGTATGACACGGAACATACACGGGTGAGAGATCGTGTAGACACCGCCAGGAGTCTTGTGAATAGACTGGAAAAATTGCGTGACTCCCGGCCGAACTCAATCCCTGCCTCCACCCTTAACCGGGAACAGCGGCGGCGAATGGGACAGTTGATGCAGCCGCCCTCCCAGGACCAGGCTGATGTTGATGATCTGCCGCCCCTGGAAGACCTGCCGGAATAATCCCCACCATGCCTTCCCACAAGCTGGACCTTCACGGCAAGACCTGGGCCGAAGCCCTGTCCGAGTTCAGGGACTTCTATAACGCGGCGGTTCGCGCCCATCCCGGGGGAGGCGTCCTTCTGGAGGTGGTACACGGCTATGGCTCCACCGGCCAGGGTGGCCGGCTCCTCACCGGCTTGCGTACCTACCTGGAACGCCAGAGCCAGGCCGGGCTATTGTCCTACCGCACGGGCGAGGCCGCAGATGGCAACCCGGGCCACACCCTGGTCACCACCCTGAAACCCCTGCCAGCCGCCGGAGACGACCTGGCTGATGGAATCTGGGAGTTCTGCGCCAAGCCCCAGACCCACCGCAAGGTCATGAACAACTTCCGCCGCCACGGTGATCCCCAGGTACGGCAGGCCATACGCCAGTTGCAGGGCGGGAAGCGGCTGCAGGCTGTAACCGTGGGACGCGAAAAGGGTTACCAGGCGATATAGCAGACAGGCCGCTCAGTGAATCCGTCGTGTCGTTCCCGCTCAACCCGAAGCTCATGGCGTTTCTCAAACCTCGTTTCGCAAGGTATGATATAGGCTGAAACTTGATGGTTGCCTGCTTTGGACGGGAGATTCCGAGACGGGAGATTCCGGGGCTGTTCCCCAGTGCTGTTCCCTGGGGCCGTTCTCTGGCTGCGGCAGTAACCGCATCGAACTCCCGCGTATCTCGTATTCAAGCGTAGCGCAACGGACGATGGGAAGGGGAGGATTCCAGATGACCATAACCACTGACGACAGATTTGACGATGCCGAAAGAGGCCTGGAGTGGCTGGAGAAACTGGAGGCGCTACAGTCCCGCTCCGCCTCGGACCGGGCTGCTCTGGAGGTCGCCGAGTATGTTATGAAACTAAGGACAGCGGTTGCCGAACTGGCCGGAAACCGCAGCCCTTCTGAGCTGGCAGAGGCCGTCGGAGCCGAGACGGTGCAACTGGTAGAGGAGTTGCGGCAGGCCGGAGACCGGGATTACTGGAACACCCGGATTCTTCCCGCGCTACTGAAGTCGGGCTAGTAACTGACTGGGGCCAGCCCTGCTGACCGGGAAGGCCGATTTGCCGCTCGGTTTCCAGATAAGCCAACCGCTCATCCAGAGCCCGTCGAAGGAGTATTGGTTACCTTCGATGGATTCCGGATGAGCAGTTCTTTTTTCAGCGTTTACCCTTCAATTGCAGGGCGTTGGCTTAAGGTTTAGCGCAGTCTAGGGTCGGTCCCTGCGGCCTCCGCTGTTGCCCAGGAAGCGCCGGTCGGACAAACCGCCGCCACCCTGGCCGCCGCGATTGCCGCCGCCACCCTGGCCGCCACGATTGCCGTAACCGCCGCCGCGGTTGCCCCCGCCGCCCTGGCCTCCGGGCCTTCGTCCCCGGTCGCCGCCGCCACCGCCGCGGTTGCCGTATCCACCGCCGCCGCGAGGCCGGTCACCGCCCCGGTCACCCCGGTCCTGGGGAGGGCGGGACGGACGCGGAGGACGTTCGCCGCCGTCGTCGCCGAACAGGGCGCGTCGGGACACGTTGACCCGGCCCATGGAATCAATCTCCTGGACCATAACCGTAATTTCCTGGCCGACCTTTAGTTCTTCTTCCATGTCTCCCAGGTCTTCGTTGCGCACCAGGCCGTCCTTGCCGGGAATCAGTTCCACGAAGGCGCCGAAGCTGGCCAGGCGGTTAACCTTGCCGGTGAGAATGTCACCCACCACCAGTTCGCGGGTCAGTCCCTCAATCCGGCTGCGGGCCATCTCGATGGAAGTCTGGTCGGAAGAGCTGAGGGTCACGCCGCCGTCGTCCGCCACGTCAATGGACGCTCCCGTCTCTTCAATGATGCCGCGAATAACCCGGCCGCCTGGGCCGATGACCGCGCCAATCTTTTCCACCGGAATCTGGATCCGGACCGTCTTGGGGGCGTAGGGGCTCATCTCGGTGCGAGGTTCGCTGATGGCCTCAGACATCTTGTCCAGGATATGGAGACGGCCCAGCCGAGCCTGTTCCAGGGCCTGGCGCAGGATATCCTCGTCCAGTCCCTTCAGCTTGATGTCCATCTGCAGGGCGTTGATGCCCGCAGCGGTACCGGCCACCTTGAAGTCCATGTCGCCCAGGAAGTCTTCAATACCCTGGATGTCGCTGAGCACGGCGTAGCGGCCATCGTTGTCCGTTACCAGCCCCATGGCAATGCCGGCCACCGGCCCCTTCATCGGAACACCGGCATCCATGAGGGCCATGCTGGTGCCGCAGACGCTTCCCATCGAAGTGCTGCCGTTGGAGCTGAGTACCTCGGAAACCACCCTTATCGTGTAGGGGAATTCGTTCTCGGCCGGCAGGGACGACAGGATCGCCCGTTCCGCCAGGGCCCCGTGCCCTATCTCGCGGCGGCCCGGGGAACCGACCCGCCGGGCCTCGCCCACCGAATAGGGCGGGAAGTTGTAGTGGTGCATGAACTGCTTGGTATCGTCCGGCGACAGGGTGTCCAGGGTCTGCTTCATGTTAAGCGGGCCCAGGGTCGCCACCGACAGCACCTGGGTCTGGCCCCGGGTAAAGAGGCCCGTGCCGTGGGTTCGGGGCAGGGTGCCCACCTTGCAGGTGATGGGCCGGATCTCCGACAGGCTGCGACCATCCGGGCGCACGCCCAGGTCCAGGATGCGGCGCCGCACCTCCCCTTTGACCACGTTCTTGAAGCCTTCGGCCACCTTGTTCTTTCCGAATTCTTCGACCAACTGCTCGGTCACTTCGTCTTCAATGGCGTCCAGGCTCTCGTCCCGCTCGGCCTTGAAGGAGTTGCGTTCCAGCACCTCGGTTACGCGCCCGTTGACGATGGCCTTGATCTGGGCGTCCAACCGGCCTTCTTCCTCGGTGTCCGGCGTAACTTCGTACTTCGGCTGACCGACCTTGGAAACCAGTTCGTCAATCAGGTCTATGGTAAGCAGGTTGGCGTCGAAGGCCTTCTGAATACCCTCCAGGATGACTTCCTCCGAGACCTCGTAGGAGCCTGCCTCCACCATCATGATGGCATCCCGGGTGCTGGCCACCACCATGTTCAACTGCCCGTCGGCAATTTCGGCGTAGGTGGGGTTCACGATGAATCCACCGTCGTTGTAGGAGACCCGACAGGCGCCGATGGGACCGGAGAAAGGCAGGTGGGACATGGACAGGGCGGCTGAGGCGCCGATCATGCCCAGGATTTCCGGGGGGTTCTTCTGGTCGGCGGACAGTACGGTGAGGATTACCTGGATTTCGTTGTGCAGTCCCTTGGGGAAGAGGGGGCGAATGGAGCGGTCGGTAAGGCGGGCGGAGAGGATGGCTTCCTGTCCGGGGCGGCCCTCCCGTCTGAAAAAGCTGCCCGGTATCTTGCCCGCGGAATATAACCGCTCTTCAAACTCCACCGTCAGGGGTAGAAAATCAATGTCGGGCCGGGGCTTGTCGGCCATCACCGCAGTGGCCAGCACCACCGTATCCCCGTAGGTAAGGACGGCGGAGCCGTGGGCTTGAAAGGCCAGTTCACCCGACTCGATAACCAGCTTTTCGTTGCCGATAATACGTTCGACTACAGTAGCTTCAGGCATAGGAAGATTACATAACCTCGCTCATTTAAACTAAATGGAGAGGAGACAAACGCGAAGTTAGCACGCTTTGCAGACGAGCGGACTCTACCGGAATAACGATACGGAGCGACGGGCTGACCCGGGAGGGGCCGGCGTGCGGCTAGCGGCGCAACCCCAACCGGCTTATAAGGGTCTGGTAGCGGTTAACGTCTTCGTTACTGAGGTAATTGAGCAACCTGCGTCGTTTCGACACCATGGTGACCAGTCCACGGCGGGAGTGGAAGTCTTTTCTGTGGGTGCGGAGGTGGTCGGTCACCTGCTTGATTCTCTCGGTGAGAATGGCGACCTGCAACTCGGTGGACCCGGTGTCATTGGGATGGGTCCGGTATTCCCGCGTTATTTGTTCCCTGGTGTCAGCATCCAGCATTACTAATGCAAAACCTTCTATCTCATCTTCTCTAACATCGTGAGAGATTATAGCACGGTACGGATTTCGTTGCAATGGCTGCTGGCAACACTCGATGGCCGCTACACAGGTAATTCCATCAGGCTGTAAGCATATCGGTCAGAATTATTGGCGTCTCCGGCCTGGAGTAACTCATTAGTTTGATGATTCTCGACTTTCCAGCCACACGTACACCAGGCGGGTGTAATCCACGAATGTAAGCTCTTCCACGACAAGCCTTAACTCGTCGCATAGACTAGGGAGGTCACGTTGGAAGTCACGATACTCCTGGCGCATAATGCTTCCACTTTCGAGGCCCGGGTTGTAAATGGAAAGCCAGTCTCTCACTTGAGAAACCAGGCCAGAAACGCTGCTGTGGTGAGCCTTGATGTCCTGACCCGCAATGTCGGATATAAACTGTTGATATCGAAAAGGCTCCCGGTCAAGCACCAGGCATCGTTTCTGCCTGTTGGATCCGCTGCTGAACCTCTGGGCGCCCAGGAATAATCCGAGTTCTAACGGCATATTAAACCTGGGCAGTCCATTTGCTCCTAATTCGGTTCGGGAAATGTCGTGAACTCCGTACCCGCACTCCCGAATTATCCTTACAATCTTATCGAAACGATTCTCACCCGCATCATCGACCTCTAAAGTACATCTGGGTACAAAGTTGCACTTGTAAATTGTAAACACTAATGCCCAAAACATTTCGGCATAGTCGTCGTCAAATGGACAGTTGACAAAGACCTGGCGGTCCTGGTGACTGGTCATGAAGTTTTACTTTTTGGCCTTACTCCGCTCATTCTTGGTTCTCTGAACGTTTCGAACGGCCCTGCGGGCATCCCTTAGGGTAACGGCCCCTTTTCGCCTGATTGGTTTCGGACGGGAGTACTTTGGTGGCATATTGTTATCCCCCGGTATTTCCCTTGACGGTGGTCAGGTTCTCCTGGTATCAGGTTCTTTTAGTAGGAGTTCCCTGGTACTGGTCTGCACCTGAACTGCCAGAATCGCAACGATTCTGCAGTCGGTAGGAATACTTACCTGCGCTGAGTCCTGCCTTACGAAGGCCTCCAGTAGCCAAATGTGGGCCCATCTTGGAGACTTTGCTCACTTTGAACCTGAACCCGCGCGCTGCCAGGAACGTGCTAGCTATATGCTAGCATGGGTCATGGTTGAACGGCAAAGACTGGTAAAAGACCGGTTTTCGAGGGAGGCGTTTGGTCCCAGGTGTGCAGAGTCGCCGGGAGGATGTGGGCTGGCCAAGGGTAAACCCTGGCCTCAACAACTTTCATTTGAAGGGAACGCTAGCTCTTCTTCCCCTTAACCTTGCCCCACGCCTTTCTCCCCGCCTGCTTCAGTTTGGCCACGGGGCGGAAACGGGAGTGCATGTTGTGGGCTACCAGGGGGGCCACCTGATGGTTGCCCGCCACCAGGGGGGCCACCCACTGGCGCAGTTCCTTCAATGTAGGTGGCTTTTCGTTCCAGGTGGGCACCAGCGAGTCCATGGGCCGCCACTGCTTCTCCCTGCCCAGGCGGGTCATTACCGTGCCGCCGGCCTCCTGGACGGCTATGGCCCCGGCCAGCATGTCCCACATGCGGGGCGCGCCGATTATTGCGTACTGCAGCACTCCGCAGGCCGTCATGGCCAGCTCGTAGGCAATGCTTCCGGTGGTGCGCAGCTCTCCCGGGTTTCGGCCCACCGGCTTGCCAAATCTCGTCGTCGCCACGAAGTGCCCGGGCAGGCCGATCAGGCGGTTGCCCACTGGCTTCTCCGAGGCATAGACCGATACCGGTTCCGAAGGGCTGCCCTCCGATTGGGTAAACCGGCTACCTCCATCCTTCCGGCAGTGCAGGACAAATCCGCCTCCCGGCGTCGGCCAGGGAATGTACAACGCCCCGGCCACCGGGCGGCCCCGGTGCAGGATGCCAATGGAGGACGCATACACGGGCAAACCATTCAGGAAGTTGGTCGTTCCGTCCAGGGGGTCCAGCACCCACAGGAAGTCCGGCGCCGGCCCGGCGGGATCTGTCTCCTCAGATCCCTCCTCGCCCAAAATCCCATGGGATGGGAATAGGCGGGTTATCTCCCCGGCAAGAAACTCCTGGGTGGCCTTGTCGGCAGAGGTTACGGGGTCAAGCTGGTTCTTGTCCTTGTATTCAATGGAAAGCTGCTTGCCGAACTGTTCCGAGAGAATGCGTCCCGCTCCCCAGGCCAGGGCCACGGCGGCGGACTCAATCTCCCGCAACTGCTCCTCGAAGGTCTGAGAGGATGTATGACTTATGCGCTCAACCACGTCGCTGCACCTGAACTACTACCGAGTCAGTCTCTTCCCCCTTGATGGGGGAAGGTTAGGGTGGGGGTGAAAACCCCATTGGCCCTGGAGCTGTTGGTGAAAATACGTGCCCATTTGTGGACCAAAAAAATCATCGGTACATGGGCTTGAAGAAGCTGTGCAGAAAATTGCGCTGGTGGGCCCACGAATGGGTCCGCTTTACCACCGCCGGCGGGATGGCCTGACCCTGTCGCTGCGTGATGCGCATGGTCTCGTAGCCGTTCAACTCGGGCGGTGCGTCGGCGGTGAAAATCACCTCGCAGCCCTCCGACTCGATGAACATCTTCAGCGACTCGTAACCCGTCACCTTCTTGTTGGGGGTCTGGTAAACGAAAAGCTCCGTGCAACCGTACAGGTCCTCTACGTGGTCGTTGCCGGTGCCCCGACCGCCGCCCTGGCGTATCTGCTGCCTGGTAAAGCCGTGTCCGCTCAGGTTCATGCTCATGAGATTGCCCCGTGATCAGGTAATTTTTATCGGCCATTAGTCAAGAATTGCGAAGGCGCAGGTATTCCCTGTTTCGTTCGCAATTCCTGACTCTTAACTCCAAATTCTAAATTATCCCGTCAGGGATAGATAGCCCAGCCCACCCGGTCCGTCTCCGCCCGGTAGAAGTGGCCATCGGTGGAGGTTACGTACATGGTACTCAGCCCCGGACCGCCAAAGCATACGTTGGTGGGCCGGTTGCAGGCTATGGGGTGCGTTTCCAGCACCCGGCCGGCGGGCGAGAATACGTAGATCATGGGCCCCGGGCCACCCAGTTCCCACCCGGCGGTGGCTACTATATTGCCGTCGGCGTCCAGGCACATGCCGTCAATTCCCCGGTGTACCGCGTTGGCGTCCCGTCCGAAGGAATGGAGGCTCCGGTAGGAACCCAGGCTGCCGTCGTCGTTTATGGGGTAGGCCCGCAGTTCCCGGTTGATGTCTATGCGGTCGCTGTTGCTCTCGGCCACGTACAGGGTTCGCTGGTCCGGGGATACCAGCACCCCGTTGGGCATGGTGGTGTCGAAAGTGACCCGGGTTACGGTGTAGCTTCCGTCGGGCTGAGGGTCGGCCCGCAGCACCGAGCGGTTGTCCAGTTCCTCCACCTCGCTGGGGTCAATATTGCCCGCATTCCAGGGGTTGGTGAACCAGATGCGCCCGCTGCGGTCGATGGCCAGGTCATTGGGCGTATTCAGCTTTTGGCCGTCCACCCGGTCGGCCACGGGAACTATGGCGTCATCGTCGAACCTGACAATGGCGCGTCCGCCCGAGCAGCAACCAAACAGATTGCCCTGGGCGTCGAAGGCCAGGCCGTTGGTGTGGTTTGTCCCGGTGCGCGCCTCGGTAATGGCCCCGGTGTTGGGGTCGTAGCGCATGACGCGGCTGGACGGGATGTGAGTAAACAGTATGGCCTCGCCGTCCCATACGGGACCCTCGCTGACCCCGCCGTAGGGCCGGACAAGTAGATTGAATTGGTACTGCCGGGGCATGGCTTATTCCTCCTGATCAAAGGTATTGGATACCGGAGATTATCCACGAATAGGCAAGAATGTCCACCAATGCCGGCAGGTAAGCAGCGTTCCGTGTTAGGTGGTCTGGGGCTCGCAATAGTAGGGGCAGACCTATGTGTCTGCCCTGGTCTCACCCACGAAACCACCTGAATTGGAACGCTGCCCGGGAGGTAAGCGGAGTTCCGATTGGGGTGGAATTGCCCATTGACCGGGGCAGACAAACAGGACTGCCCCCGCGAGGTTTCCCGCCAAACCTCCTGATTCGAAGGTTTACCGGGCTCCAATGATTCCACTGGCTGACCTCGGGCCTAAAACCAACTCATCTCTGAAAGCCTCCGGGGAATCCACCCCGGATAACCCCGCCCCCGTTATGTAATTCACAGGTTACGCCCCCTTTGAAGTGCGAGGTAAAAGCGTGTCATCCAAACCTATTGCCATTGCTGGGACATTGGTCTACATTAAACGGGCATTTTCGGGAGGTGGTTTGGCAGGGGAGATCTATCATATCATCGGACTTTGGCGAGGAATGTCAGCAGTAGTGCGCGAAATCCTGGAAGCCCTGGCCCTGGCCATTGTGGTATTTATACTGATACAGGCCAGCGCCCAGAACTTCCGGGTAGAGGGTTCCAGCATGGCCCCTACGCTGGAGGGGCAGCAGTACCTTCTGGTCAACAAGCTTGCATATTTCAATTTCGACGTTGAGCGATTCTCCCGCATTATCCCCTTCTGGAAGGTGGACAAATCCAGCGAAAGCCGGCCCTTCCGGTCTCCCCGGTTTGGAGAGATCATCGTCTTCCGGTTCCCCGGGGAGCCCAAGCGCGATTTCGTAAAGCGGGTAATTGGCCTCCCCGGGGACAGGATCGAGATAGTGGACGGAAGGGTGGCGATAAACGGGGCCGTCTATTCCGAGCCCTACGTTAACGGTCCCTTCTCCACCAACATGGCATCCATTACAATGAAGGAAGGCGAGTATTTCGTGATGGGTGATAACCGGGCCCACAGCAACGACTCCCGGAGCTGGGGGCCTGTGCCCGAGAAGAATGTGGTGGGCAAGGTTTGGCTGGTGTACTGGCCCTTCTCCGAAGTGGGTGTTCCCAGGTAGCGGCGCTTCCCACAGGGCCGGAATTATGAAGATGCGCGGGGCGCTGGAGCTGCAATAACGTACACAGGGGCGGGAATTAATCCCGCCCCTGCTCTTTCGCCCAAACTACATCATGAATCTCTGAATAAGTCCCTTCCCCCTTGATGGGGAAGGTTAGGATGGGGGTGGTGGCGTTGATTTCATGGCTGACACCCCGGAATTTCCCGCGGGATTTGCGCTGTCGCCACAAGCCCATGATTTGTTCAGACGTTCCATAAAGAATTCCCAGGCTCATCCGGGTATCCAGATAGCAGCCTTCCGGCAGGAAATCTACTCTCCGCCTTCCCGCGCCGGGCCGACCATTATGTCTTCGCCCTCGACCTTTACTTCAAAGATTCGCAGGGCTTCTACCGCCGGCGGGGTCAGCACCTTGCCGGTCCTTACGTTGAAGATGGCGCCGTGCAGCGGGCACTGGACCTCCGCGCCGTCCAGATCACCCTCGGAGAGGGAAGCGTAGGCGTGGCTGCAGATGTCGTCACAGGCGTGGACCTCCCCGTCCACGTTCACCAGCAAAATCTGGTCGTCTCCCACGTCCACCACCTTCATATCTCCCGGGGGCACCTCGCTCACCGCGGCAACCTTCACGAAATCGGCCATAACTCCTCCTTGATTATCCCCTAATAGCTTTATAAGTCCTGTCTGCCCTGCCACGCAGGGACGCCGGACATTAGGCAATTATATCCAACCCGCCCTTCGGGGCCAACCATGCCCTTGGCGACGACTGGCAGTGATGGGCAACGAATGGCGGCAGGTTTTCTCGAACTTGACCGTTTCCCGCCGTACCGCGACGGAAGGGTTTACACGCTGTCCGGCTCCCACCCCCACGGCCTCGGACCCCATCCCGCCTCGTAAACCTCTCCCCGCTTTACCGTCAGCACCGGCACCACTGCCCTCTCCGTCCGCTTGCTGCCGCCCACCACGTCATAGACCACCCAGTCGCCCTCCGTCATGTCCAGCACGGAAATGTCGGCCTGGTGCCCGGGCGCCAGCGAGCCGATGCGGTCTTCCTGGCCCAGGGCCTTGGCCGGATTCAGGGTGGACATCTCCACCACCTGCTCCAGGGTGAACTCCATCGCCAGGAAGCGGGTCATCATCTCCGTCATGCTGTGTACGGTCAACTGCCGGCCGGGCAGGGTGAGGTCGGTGCTGATGCAGTGGGGCATCAGGCCCTGGTCCAGCACCCGCTCTCCCACGTCAAAGCTGAAGTTCATCCGCCCGTGGGCCGTATCCAGCCACACACCCCGTTCCTGGGCCTCCTTCGCCTCGGGCACCAGCTTTCCTTCGGAGTCAATCACCCCGCCGGGGTTGGCGGTGAACAGGTGGGTGACGATATCCCCCTCTTCCAGAATGGGCAACAACTGGTGGATGACCTTCTCGTCGTAGCGTTTTTCCGTGTCGCCGATGTGGACCATCAGCTTGACCCCCGACTCCACGGCGGCGCGCTTGGCCATGCGGGGCATTTCCATGCCCATAATCTCCAGGGCCGGCGACACCATTCGGGCCTTGATGCCGAATATGGTGTCCCGGTTGTCTTCCACGACCTGTATGGTCCGGTCCAGGTCAATGCTGGCGGGACTGAAAATGTCCGGCGTGGTGGCCAGGCCGGTGCGGCAGATGTGCAGGAAGGGAATAATCTCGGTGACGTTGTTGGGTATGATGTGCCGGGAAAAGCCCCCGTAGGTGTCGCAGCCCGAACTTCCGGCGTCCACCATGGTGGTGACGCCGGCCCGCACGCCGCCCAGGTCGGCCTCCACCCCGTTGCCGTTCACCCCGTCATATATGTGGGTATGCAGGTCAATCAGGCCGGGTGTGACTATCTTGCCCTTGACCTCCACCACCCTCGCTGCTTCGGCGGAGTCAATGTCCGGCGCGACCAGGGCTATCTTGCCGTCCTGCACCGCCACGTCATTGGCGCCGTTGATGTTCTGGGAAGGATCTATTACCGTGCCGCCCTTGATTAGCAGGTCGTACATTGGGAACGCTCCTTCTGTTAGAATGTGGTCGTTGATAATGAAGAATTGCTTTGAAGGTAGCCCATACTGTGTGCTACGTTACTGGAAACCGTCCTGCAATGCCAGCAATCCTACGCTAGGGGAAGGAAGATGCGCTACGAGGTAGTTCTGTTTAAGACCGACGAAGGTTATGCGATTACTTGCCCGGCATTACCGGGTTGCTGGTCTCAAGGGACTACCAGGGATGATGCGCTGATTAATATAGTCGACGCCATTACCCTGTACCTGGAATGCACCTTGGAACAAGCCAATGAGCGAAGGGACAGCCTGGTACGTGAAGCCACCGAGGAGGGCTTGCAGGTCGAGCTTTGCAAGATATCCATTAGTCAACCGGCGATTGCTTAGATGCCCCGTTGCCCAGGTATTAACCATCAAAGGGCAGTTAGAGCTTTTGCTAAGTTAGGATATAGAGTTATCCGCCAAAGCGGACACATTGCAATGTCGGATGGCGAAATTCTTCTGATCATTCCCCGCCATAACCCGGTTGATGCGGTCACCATGGGGGGGTTAATTGCCAAGGCTGGCCTAACCATCGAGCAATTTCGCGAATTGCTTTAGCTTCAAGGCCGGACAACGAACGCCAGGTTCCGACGCCGTACATCCTGCTCAACCATATGAAACTAATTACACCGGCCGGTTAGGAAACTGCGGGTAGCTCCGCGTGCTGAAAAGCTCACCCACCGACTGCCCCACGTGTATCCGGCTGATGGCTTCACCCAGCAAGGACGCCACCGACAATACTTTCACCTTATCCTGGTTCTTTTCCGAATCCAACGGCAGCGTATCGGTGACCACCACCTCTTCGTAGGCGCTCCTGGCAATGGCGTCGTAGGCCTTGCTGGCAAATACCGGGTGCGTGGCGCAGGCATAAATCTGGGTAACGCCGGACTCCATCAGGGCCTGGCCGGCGTTGATCGTGGTGCCGCCGGTAAGGATTTCATCGTCAAAGGTCAGGGCCACCTTGCCCTCCACCTCACCGATGACGTTCAGGGTCTCGGAATTGTCGTTGTTGCCAATCCTCCGCTTCTCAATGATGGCCAACGGGCAGTCCAGGTACTCGGCCACGTCCCGCGCCCGCTTGGATATACCGATGTCCACCGCCACCACCACCAGGTCGTCAATCTCCTTGGCCTTGAAGTAGTCGGACAGAATGGTCATGGCGGTAAGTTCGTCCACCGGTATGTTGAAGAAGCCTTGGATCTGGCCGGCGTGCAGGTCAACGGTAAGCAGGCGGTCGGCCCCGGCGGTGGTCAAAAGGTCCGCCACCAGGCGGGCCGTGATGGGCACCCGGGGCTGGTCCTTCTTGTCGGTGCGGCCGTAGCCGTAGTAGGGAATGACGGCGGTGATGCGTCCGGCGGAAGCCCGCTTGCAGGCGTCAATCATGATGAGCAGTTCCATCAGATTGTCGTTGACCGGAGCCCCCGTGGGCTGGACTATAAAGACGTCCCGCTGTCGGACGTTTTCCAGGATGCGGACGAAGGAATTATCGTTGGCGAACTTGAAGACTTCGGCCTGGCTGACTGGCATTCCCAGGTAATCGCAAACGTCCTTTGCCAGAGCGGGGTGAGAATTCCCGCTGAAAATTCTCAAGTCGTCCGTGTCAATCAGTGGACCATTAGCGAAATTCATGCTTGTGGACTGCCCGAACCGGGACACGGCAGCCATACCCCCTTCCTGATGTCGTACCGGCCCCATGCCGGAACATCTGCCCGGATCGAAGGCTACCACCCTTCGTCCCAGCCCCAACGCGTATGACACGCCACAAGCCCTCGTTCAAAAGCGTTGCGATTATAGCACAGGGTCAAGGGGCGAAAAAGGGAAGAGTTCTACCGTGAGAACCCATCCGTTCCGGCTAAGGAGCTTTGCATAGGTCACCTATTTGGCAGCCCTTGGTGCGGTAGGAAAGAACTGGATATAGTCTCGAATGCTCGATTCCGCCGCAGGTCTTGTACGGCTAGGTATTTCCTGACCTGCCGATTTCGGGTTATAGTCGGAGAGAACGTTGGCCGTGTACTCAGGCGGTTGGTGTTGCCGACTACCACGTCGTTACGAGCAAGTTGAGGCAAACAAGGGTCACCATGAGCAAACAGACTTACGAACTGCTGAAAAGGGAATTTGAGTACTACCTCGCCCACCAGGCGGAAATGGTCGAAAAATACGAAGGGAGGGTCATTGTACTAAAAGACAACCAGGTCATCGGCGACTATGGTTCATATCCTGAAGCCGTTTCTACCACGGAGAAGGAACACCCATTGGGAACCTTTCTGGTCCAACGCGTGAGCGAAGGAAACAAAGACTACACGCAGTGGTTCCGATCGCGAGTGAGGGCACCGTAATGCAGGAAGGCCAAGTCCACGCTTTCTCGATATCTAGCCCAATTACATTGTATGAACTGACGAACCAATGTGAAGTCTCTTTGGCTAGGCTCGGGGAAAGAATCAATGCCCCTGGCTTGCGTTGGGAAACCTTCCTAGCCCTATGGGACACAGGGGCGACTATCAGTGCGATCTCCCCGGCGGTGGCTGATGCCTGCGGGCTGCTGCCGACTGGGTTGACCGAAGTCTTCCATATTGAAGGGAGTTACACAGCCGAAGTCTATCAAGTGAACTTTACGTTGCCTGGCGGTATCGTGTTCTCCAACCTGAGGGTCACCAAGGCGGAAATCCCCGGTGCTGATATCTTGATAGGCATGGACATTATTAGCCGGGGTGATTTCGCGATTAGCAATCAGAACGGCGGCACCAAGTTCACTTTTCGCATTCCCTCCATCGAAGATATAGACTTCACGACTGACCAGCACAACTAGCGGCCCGCTCCCCCGAAATTTGCCACCCCACAATACACAGGCAACCGTATAAAATCCCCTCCGCCAACCGCTGAAGTAACCCCCGCCCGGGAGCTAAATCAGGCGCCAGGGCCAGCGCATAAAGCCCGAGAAAAATCGTCGCCAGGACCAGCCAGCCCACTCTCTTTGTAGGTGAAAGGTTGTTGTTGAAGAACAGCAACACCAACCCTGCCGTGGTCACCAGCAGAGTGATACCGCTAAAGATATTGTGGACATTCTGGGAGAGACTGCCCGTGCTTGGGCAACCCAAATCGCAGGGAGCGAAGGCCGAGCCAGCATAGACGATCGGTTCTGAGATAAGCAGCCAGTAACCAACTTTACTGGCTCCCGCCAGTTTCAGCCTCGACGCCACCGCCATCCACGCAGCCAATCCAAGCACACCTAGTGGTAGAAACCCCATGTAGCCGATTTGCCAGTTCCAGGCTGTACCAACGGCGTTGAGTTCGCTGATGTACTGGCTTATATGACTGTATTCACTCTTTAATGAAGCTCCGCCATACACCACTGTGGGGTAGAACAGGGCTAAAGCCGGAATCAGCCAACGCCCGCTCCAGGGCAAGCCAACTCCCTGAAGGGTGGAGATTCGATTTCCCTTCAATGCTCCCGCACTCCCCCGCTTTTCCTATCCCCTACCCCCGGTCATACCAGTCCGGGTGCACCGCCTGCAGTCCCAGTTGCGGCCACGCCGCCGGGGCGCCGCACTTCTCCAGCCGCTCCTCCAGGGGAAGCGATTCGTCCCAGTGGTAGGCGATTATGCGCCGACCGGTCCATTCGCTGGCCTCATCCGACGCAATCCACACCGCCGGCGCCTGCATTACCTCCGGCTGGATCAGGGAGCGGGTGCTGGTACCGTCCGGCGGAATCACCATGTTGGTGGCGGTGGCCCCGCCCGGGGTCAGCACGTTGGCCGTAACGCCCGTGCCCTCCAGGTCCTGGGCCATAATTGCCACCAGCGCCTCATGCCCTGCCTTGGAAGGCCCGTAGGGGGCGCCGCCCTTGCGCCACATGGTGTCCATGCTGGTGGTGACGCTGATTATCCGCCCGAACCCCTGCTCAATCATGTGCGGCGCCACGGCGTGGGACATGATGAAGGGCCCGCTCAGGTTCACGCCAATGACCCGCAGCCATCCCGTAGGGTCAATGGTCCAGAAATCGGTGCGCCTTCCCGTCTCCCCGGGGTTGGTAAACCCGCCCGACCGCAGGTTGATGCCGGCGTTATTGACCAGGATGTGCAGGCCGCCCATTTCATTGACCGTCCGTTCCACTGCCTGGGCCACCGAGTCGGGACTGGTAACGTCGGCCACGATGGGCAGAACCGCATCATCGCCGCCTATTTCCTGCATCACGCTGGCCGTCTCATCCAGCCAGTCCTCGTTGATGTCCAGCATGGCCACCCGCGCTCCGGCCCGCACCAGGCCCGTGGTAATGGAGCGCCCCATGCCAATGGGACTGGCCGCCCCGGTAACTATGGCTATCCTTCCTTCCAATACCCTTGACGACGAGGTCATCGCGCCACCTCCCTTTCAGCATCTATTCCACGAATGCTCACTAATAGGCACAAATAGAGCATTCATTAGTGATAATTAGTGCCCATTCGTGGATAGGCTTTTAACTCGAACGCTCCGGCCACACCGGTTCGTGGTAGCCCAGGGGCACCGACGGCCGCGCCCAGTAGGGCCGGGTCTCCGAAAGCTCAACCGTGGGCGCCAGGTGCTTCAGCTCGCCCCCGGGGACCTCGCTGGACGTGGACCAACTGGCAATTTCGTCCGGCGTGAAGTCCGACGGTATGCCGCTCAAATCCGATTCCGGTACCTGTCCCTGTCCCACCAGCCAGCGTCCCGTCTGGGCCAGCGACAGTCGCACCAGCCAGCTGCCGCCTTCCGTCACCCGCCGGGCCAGGGCCGTCAACGCCCCGTAGGCCATCAGGTAGCCGGTCAGGTAATCAATGGCCGACACCGGATAGAACTGGGGGCCCGGCTCTGCTCCGGGGAACAGCTCACCCTGCCGGTGGGTTATGCCGCTGACCGTCTGTACCACCGTATCGAAACCCCGCCGTTCGGCCCACGGACCAACGCGACCAAAGGCGCACAGGGATACATACACTATCCCCGGCCGTATTTCCGCCAGGTCCTCCGGCGACAGGCCCCGCTGGGCCAGCGTGTTGGGCCGGTAGCCCTGTGAGAAGATGTCCGCTTCCCGCACCAGGCCTTTGAGCGTGTTCAGGTCTTGTTCCTTCCTCAGGTCCAGGTGAGCGGACAGCTTGCCGTGGCCCGTGTCGTATTCCTGGCCCTCGTTGAAGGGCAGGTGCGGCCCTGCTATTTTCATCACGTCGGCGCCGTGCTCCGCCAGGGTGCGCGCGCAGGTGGGGCCGGCCAGCACCCTCGTCAGGTCCAGAACCCGGATTCCCGACAGCGGCCTGGTTCCCTGGGGCAATGGCTGGGGCGGCGCCTCGCCTATCTTGTCTATCTCCAGCAGGGGCAGCGACGCCACCGCTGCCGACTGGGGATGCTGCGCCCATTCCTGCATGGTTCGCACCATGCCCCCGGCGCCCCGGGCGGCGATGATGGCCTCTTCCAGTTCCCGGGCATCCCAACCGGCAACGGCTTCGCGTACCTGGGCCCGGTCTTCCTCCACTCCCAGGACGCTCAATGCCGCCTCCCGGTGGTTGGGGAAATTGCAGTGCAGGTAGCTCCACCGGCCATTCTGCGCCGGATAGACCCCCATCACCGCGTTGCGTTCTCCCGCCGCCGGCTCGCCGTTCAGGGTCATGTACCGGCTGCTGCGCAGGGACGCCGTAGCCCTTCTGGTATCCACCTTTACCTGCTGTCTCCTGCCGGTGCGCAACTCCCACAGGTTGGACGTTGCCAGTCCCACAGCTGCCAGGCTGGCCGCCGCCGCCGAGCCGATTCGGAAGGGCGTGGGCAGAATGGGGTCCATCCCCCCGGTAAGTTCAACCTCCCCCAGCCGGGAATGGTCCCACAGGGGAATGGAGTTAAGGGCGTATTCGGTAAAATCGGTCATGGCTATCATTACTCCTGGTGGGGTAGGAACGAAGGGAAGATCGGAGAGCATCGGTTCCACGAAAATAATACAGGATAAAGGCCGCCGCGCAATCCACCACTACAGCCAATCCCGGCTAGCGGACGTGCCCGTCAAGTCTTTGGGGAGTGTCCGGTGGGGCCCACGGTATGCTGTCACTGTAGGGGCGCATCGCCATGCGCCCCTACCCTTGTATTCTATAGCTGCGCCCATTCACATACCTTACCAGGGTCCTGGCGGGCGCCCCCGCAGCCCAAACCGTTTGTTTCAACGTAGGCAGATAAACTATAATCCTATCCAACCTAACCCGTTGCGGCTGGTCTTAGTCTCGGTCTCATATCCGCAGCGCCAGGAAAGTTACATGGACTTGACCTTTGAACGGGGAGACTCCCAGCGTCCCAGGGGGCATGCCCTGGTCTATTTCCGGGTGGACACCGAACCCGACAAAGTCTATGCCAGTTACATAGTGGTTCTGCCGGTACAGGCCGACTTCGGCAAATACGTGCCGCCCTTCCTGGCCTCCCACCTGGGCAACCTGCCCCTCAACGACTTTTCCGCCTTCGCCATGCCGCCGGTGCCCGAGGAGGTCAGCGGCCACGCAGAACTGGAGCGCCTCAGCGACCAGCGCCAGGACGATCTGGTATTCGGCTCCAGCATGTTCTCCTTCGACCTGCCCCGCATGATGGAGTCCATCACCGACGCCGTCCAGTCCTACTCCCAGCTTTGCGCCGATTTTTTCGGCCGGCAGACCCTGTCCGGTACCGCGGGGACGGAGAGCATTCCCCCGGGAACGGCTACGGAAGCCCAGGCCGAACCCGACTCCGATACATCTTTCTCTGTAAACGAGGTGCTGTTTGGCCTGATGAGCGAACGGGACAAGCTGGCGGAGTTGTCAAACCTGCTGGGCAAGCTCCAGTTCGCCCAGGAAGGCCGCGACGAGTCCATGACCGGCGAGGTAACCGAGGAAATTACGGCCCTGTCCCGCCACCTGCCCGAGGAATTCCAGGTGCTGAACCTGCTGGCCGCCGCCCGGGAAACCACCGGCCGGGGCTCCCGCCTGGCCCAGCTCTACCTGGACCGCTGCTTCCGCCTCTCCGACGGCGACACCACCACCGCCCAGTCCCTGGAAGCGCAGATAGAGGAGTTACGGGGGGAGGGGTAACATGCTCAAACGAATCCACATTAAGGGCTATAAGTCCTTGGCTGATGTAGATATAACGCTTTCCCCATTAACTCTGCTGTTTGGTCCAAACGCGGCTGGGAAGAGCAATTTTCTGGATGCTCTTCAATTGCTGTCCAAAATGGCGACAAGTCGAACACTTAGAGAAGCCTTCGATCCTCCGTACAGAGGAAAACCTCTCGAATCCTTTACAATAGGCCAAAAAGGTATCCAGGGGTTGGTCGAACAAGAAATGCTGTCTTTTTCTATTGAGGCAGACTTGGAACTGTCAGAGGCGGTAGTCTCTGCTGTCAACCGCCAAATACAGGAGATGCGTGGGGCGAGCGGAGATGCAAGGGCTGTAGGGGCGGGAAATACCCCGGGGAGAATTCGAGAACGAAGCTTGCGCTACCGGATCGAGGTAGAAATGCACCCTCGTTCGGGCATCCTCCTGATGGCCGACGAGTACTTGGCTGCTTTGAACTCGAAAGGAGAGCCTACTGGCAGTCGCAGTCCGTTCCTTGACCGTCAAGGAGATAAAATCCGTCTCAGGTTGGAGGGTCAAGCGCATCCTACCGACTATGATCGTTATCTGGACCACACCATATTGTCTATGCCTCACTATCCGCCTCATTATCCTCATCTGACGGCAGCAAGGCGCGAGTTGGAAAGCTGGTTGTTCTTCTACTTCGAGCCCAGAGAGAGGATGCGTGCTCCCGGGCCAGTCAAGGAAGTCCACCATATCGGCCTAATGGGAGAGGAGCTTGCTGCTTATCTGAATACTCTCCACGCCCGAAATCCCAACCAGTTCAAGGCTATTGAGAAAGGACTGCATACTCTGATTCCTAGCATAGACGGTATCCAGGTGGACGTAAGCAATTTGGGGGAGGTAGAGCTCTTTTTGAAGGAGAACAATGTTGCTATCCCCGCCAGAGTCTTATCCGAAGGAACCTTGCGAATGCTGGGCCTGCTGGCCCTGACCGGAGCAGAAGAACCACCCTCTCTCGTGGGTTTTGAGGAGCCGGAGAATGGGGTCAATCCGGCTCGAATACAGTTAATTGCTAACTTACTTACCACCCGACGCCTGATCGGCACCTCCCAGTATATAGTTACCACCCATTCCCCTATGCTACCGGATATGTTGCCTGCGGACTCCTTGTTCATTGTTCAGCAAATTGAGAGACAGACACGTATTGATCCCTATGCCGATTGGGGTCCGCTGGCGCGGCGAAAAGACATCGAAAATGCTCTGGATGGGCTGCCCTCAACCCTCCCTGTTTCGCAAAGGATACTGAGAGGCGACTTTGAGAATTGAAATCGCTCTCTTTGGCGAAGACTACGCCCACCGCCAGGTAATTGGAGCATTGGTTCATCGACTTGCTAGAGAAACCGACGTTAAAGCGCACCTGGATTGGAAGAGTGCAGTCCAGGGGCATGGTAGGGTTGTTCAAGCCCTTGAAGACTTCATCAAAGACCTAAATAATCAGGGAGGTCCGTACCCGCACTTGGTCGTAGTCGCTACAGACGCCAACTGTCATGGGCTAAACCAAAGAACGCGGGAAATACAGAGAACCGACATTCCGGTTCCCGTCATAACCGCAATTCCTGACCCTCATATTGAACGCTGGTTGTTGTTGGATGGGGCCGCATTCAGATCAGTATTTGGCCGGGGCTGCAATGCCCCAGACCTGAAATGCGACCGAGACCGATATAAGGAGCTTCTAATTCGGGAAATCTTAGCTGCCAGCGTTACACCCACTTTGGACGGTATTGAGTTTGCCGAGGATATCGTGCAAGCCATGGACATAGACCGTGCAATGCAGGCTGACCTCTCTTTGAACCGCTTTGTGTCAGAATTGCGCAACGCCTTCCGCCAATTCCAACTTTGACACCCCAATCCCCCTACCGCTATACTTACCCCCGATGCTTGGCCGTGGCGCGGCAGCGGCCCGACAGGTCGGTTTACAAGACCTTCCTCCCTCGGTTGCGCCGGTGGCCCGGCTTTTTATTTGCTCTCAAAAAGGTAGGCTTTTGTTATGTCCCTGCTCGCCCAGCAAGACCCGGATGTCTTTCGCGCCATTGAACTGGAAGACGCCCGCCAGCGCGATTGCGTCGTCCTCATCGCCTCCGAAAACTACGCCAGCAAGGCCGTCCTCGAAGCCCAGACCAGCGTCATGAACAACAAGTACGCCGAGGGCTACCCCGGCCGCCGTTACTACGGCGGCTGCGAGCACGTCGACGTGGTGGAATCCCTGGCCATCGAGCGCGCCAAGGAGTTGTTCGGCGCCGAGCACGCCAACGTCCAGCCCCACAGCGGCGCCCAGGCCAACATGGCCGTTTACTTCGCCCTGCTGGAGCCCGGCGACACCGTCATGGGCATGGAGTTGTCCCACGGTGGTCATCTGACCCACGGCGCCAACGTCAACTTCTCCGGCAAGCTCTACAACTTCGTCAACTACGGTGTGGACAAGGACTCCGAGCTTATAGACTACGACGAGGTGGAGCGCCTGGCCCGGGAGCACAAGCCCAGGCTCATCGTGGCCGGTTGCAGCGCCTACGCCAAGATTCTCGATTTCCCCCGTTTCCGCGCCATAGCAGATTCGGTGGACGCCTACCTGATGGTGGACATGGCCCACATTTCCGGTCTGATTGCCGGTGGGGCGCACCCGTCCCCCTTCCCCCACGCCCACGTGGTTACTTCCACCACCCAGAAGAGCCTGCGGGGGCCCCGGGGCGGCTTCATCCTGTCCAACGCCGACCTGGCCCGCAAGATAGACTTCGCCGTCTTTCCCTACATGCAGGGCGGGCCGCTGATGCACATCATCGCCGCCAAGGCCGTCTGTTTCGGCGAGGCCCTCAAGCCCGACTTCGCCCGCTACGCCCACCAGGTCGTTGCCAACGCCGCCACCATGGCCACCGAGGTGTCCGAGGCCGCCCTGCGCCTGGTATCCGGCGGCACCGAGAACCACCTGATATTGGTGGACCTGACCCCCATGGACATCACCGGCCAGCAGGCCGAGACCGCCCTGGAGTCAGTGGGCATCATTACCAACAAGAACGCCATTCCCTTCGACCCCAGGCCTCCCCGCGTTGCCAGCGGCATGAGGCTGGGCACACCCGCCATTACCAGCCGGGGCTTTGGCGAGACCGAGACCCGGGAAGTCTCCCGCCTCATCTCCCAGGTCCTCAACAACCTGGGTGACGAACAGGTGATGAAGCAGGTAAAGGGAGCGGTGAAGGAATTGACCTCCGGTTTCCCGGTTCCTGGGCTGGATTCTTAGTTGAGCGGCAATCCCGCCAATGTTATAATCCCCGCACACTTTGGAGCAGCCTGATATTTCCAGTAAGTTTGGCAGCCAGTATTTCGGGAGAGTTTTTTGCGTCATTACGAGCTTGTTACTATCCTCAGTCCCATGCTCAGCCAGGACCAGAGCAACGAGGCGTGGGGCCAGATAAGCGACTTTATCACCAACCGGGAGGGTGATATTTTCCAGGAACAACCCTGGGGCACCCGCCGGTTGGCCTACCCCATTCACCAGGGCGCCCACCACTTCCTGGAGGGCAACTACCGCCTGATTCGTTTCTCCGCCGAGAAGCCCTTTAACCAGGAACTGGAGAGCTTCCTGAAGTTCGACGAAAGGGTGCTGCGGTCCCTGGTGATTTCCATACCCGACCGGGAGATTCTGCCTGACCCGGTAGCGGCCCGCCCCGCCCCTGCCGCTGCTACGGCTGCCCGTCCCGCCGAAGGGGGCGAGGGCAGACAGGGTGGTTGTTTGCGGGGCGCCGCCGCC